>JBIQID010000177.1:0-4027 GCA_044508215.1 Actinomycetota bacterium
TGAGCTTGTCCGGATTCGGACGCGGGGGTTGGCCTGATGTGGACGGGTTGAGCTTGTCCGGATTCGGGCGCGGGGGTTGGCCGGATGCGGACCGGTCAGGCGGCTTCGAGGAGGCGGGCGAGCGTCACCTCGGCGCGGTCGAGCCGCTGGCGGTCCCGCGAACGGCGCCACTGCTCCTCGAGGGCGCCCTCGCGCCAGGCCTCCTCGATCTGAGGGTGGATGTAGCTGCGCCGGGCGACGGCGCGGGTGTTGCCGAGGCGGTCCGCGGCCACGTCGACGGCCGCGAGGTAGAGCGAGTTGGCGGCGGTCTCCGTCTCCGGGAGCTCCTCGAGTGCGAGGTGGCCGGTGACGATCGCGGAAGCACCCCAGGTGCGGAACGTCTTCACGGTGACGTCCGGGCCGAGGACGTCGCGGAGGTACGTGTTGCAGTCGTCGCTGTCGACGCGGGCGACGTCGTCGCCGTCGAGGTAGGTGAAGACCTCGCGCCCGCCCAGCTCGTGGCAGCGGCGGACGAGGGCGGCGAGACGTCGGTCGGTCAGGCGCACGTCGTGGCGGTAGCCACCCTTGCCCTTGAAGCGGAACCGCAGGCGCCCGCCGTCCACCGCCACGTGCTGACGGCAGAGCGTGGTCAGCCCGTAGGTGCCGTTCGTGCGGCGGTACTCGTCGTTGCCCACCCGGATGAGCGTGCGGTCCATCAGCGAGAGCACCAGGGCGACCACCCGCTCGGGTGGCAACCCCGGGCGACGGAGGTCCTCGTCGATCTTCGCCCGCAGCTCGTCGAGCCCCTGGCCGAACTCGGCGAGCTGCTCGAACTTCGTCCGTTCGCGCTCCGCCCGCCAGTCCGGGTGGTAGCGGTACTGCTTGCGACCCTTTGCGTCACGTCCGGTGGCCTGCAGGTGGCCGTCGGCCCGGTCGCAGATCCACACGTCGGTCCACGCGGGCGGCACGGCGAGCGAACGGATCCGTGCGAGCACCTCGCGGTCGCTCACACGTCCGTGCACGTCGTGGCTGTAGGACCACCCCTTGCCGCACCGACGTCGGCGGATCCCCGGCTGCGTGTCGCCCGACCAGCGCAACCCCAGCTGACGAAGTGCCGTCCCGTCAGCGGGGTCGAGAGTGGCCGAGTCCGACATCGGCGGCTCGGTTCCCTGGGGGGTTCGCCCCGAAACGTCCGCCGCAGACGGCTCAGACGCCCCAGACGCTCCGGACGGCGCAGACGCCCCGGACGCCCCGGACGGTCCGGACGTCGCAGACGGCGCAGACGCCTCACACGGCCCGGACGGCCCAGACGGCCCAGACGGCTCAGATGGCCCGGACGGCTCAGCCGGCTCAGACCGTGGGGAGGCGGACCTCGGTGACCTCGCCCCGTTCGGAGCGGATGGTCGGGCAGGCGCACTGCCACTGCCGGCCGCCGCGGCGCTTCGCCTCGTACATGGCGGCATCGGCGAGGCGCAGCATCATCTCCGGGTGCGCGCCCGGCCCCTTGTGGCTGGCGATGCCGATCGACGCGCTGAGCGTTGCGTCGCCGATGCCCTCCCACGGCTGGCCCAGCGAGTCGAGGAGGCGGCTGGCGATCTCCACGAGCTGCTGCTCATCGTCCACGGGCTCGGCGAGCACGGCGAACTCGTCGCCACCGAGGCGGGCGAGGATCTCGGTCTGGCGCAGCGCGCCCTGGATGCGCTGGGCGGCCTCGCGCAGCACCCGGTCGCCCACCTCGTGACCCTGGGTGTCGTTCACCTGCTTGAAGCCGTCGAGGTCGACGAACAGCACGCCCATCGTCGAGTCGTGCCGGGCCGCCCGGGCGCACGACGTGGTGACCAGCTCGTGGAACGCCGCCCGGTTCCACAGCCCGGTGAGGTGGTCGTGCGTGGCCTGGTGGCGGAGGAGCTCCTCGAGGCCCCGCTGCGTGGTGATGTCGTGGAGGTTGAGGATCATCCGCCCCTCCCAGTCGTCGGGAGCGGTGAGCGTCGCGACCGTCAGCCGAGTGGTGCCGTCGGAGTGGAGCAGCCGGACCTCGGTGGTGAACGACCGCTCGCTGCGTTCGGGGAGGCGGACCACCAGTTCCCGCGCGCGGGGGATCTCGTCAGGGTGGAGGATCTCGCGGATGGCGGTGCCCTCGAGCTCGGCGGGTGGCCACCCCAGGAGGTCGGCGATCGCGGGGCTCATCGACTCGATGATCCCGTCGTGCGTGAGCACGCCGATCACGTCGGTGGCGTGGCGGACCAGGGCCTCGAAGTGCTCGGAGCGTTCGCGGAGCTCCCGTTCGGCCGCCCGGGTCGCCTCGCCGGCCTTGCCGAGCACCTGCAGTGCGAGCGTCAGGCAGAGCACGGTGACGAGGGCGATGAAGTGGCCGACCTGGGGATCGATGAGCGAGGGCGCCCAGCCGACCTGCACCGCGACCTGGCCGATGACGATCGACACCGTCGTCCAGGTGACGTTCGACTTCCACACGCCGGCCCGTGGCACGACGCGGTGGATCTCCGAGGCGCCCACCATGAAGCCGATCCCGAGGATCGAGCCCCACCCGGCCGCGTAGACCACGAGCGCAGTGGTGAAGGCCGAGGCGGCGGTGCGGACCTCGGCAGCCCAGCGCTGCTCGGACCAGCGGTCGTACACGAGGTGCGAGGCGAGGTTCGTGGAAGCGGTGATGGCCAGGACCACCACGTAGGTGAGCACCGGGAGGTCGGCGACGTAGCCGAGGTTCCGCAGCGCCATGATCCCGAAGAACGCGGGCGCACCGAGGGCCAACAGGCCCCATGACGCACGAGGCGTGTGCGAGCGACGCGCAGGGATGGTCACGGTTCCTACATCGGCTCCTCAGACGGTCTCTTGACGGATCGGGGTCGTTCGGCCCATGCGCCGTGGGTCGATGAGGCGCACACTCCCCGGTCCATTGCGCCCGCGGAGAAGGTCAGCGCACGCGGGGCTGGATGCGGGCGCCGGATGCGAACCGCTCCTGGCCCTGCCGCAGCGACTCGTCGTCGGTGCCGAGCCCCACCATCGCGTAGCCTTGGGCGAGCGCCTGGCTGCGGCTCAGCTCGAGTCCCGCCCAGATGGAGCGGACCGTGCCCTCGATGGCCAGTGCAGGTGCCGAGGCGATGGCCTGCGCAGCCCAGCCCGCGGCGGCCTCCAGCTCGCCGGCAGGGACCACCTCGCTGACCAGTCCGATCTGGTGGGCCCGCTGCGCCGACAGCCGCTCGTGGTTGCCCAGCAGCGTCATCCGCATCACCTCGCCGAACGGCATCTTCTGCAGCATGTGGATGGGCTCGTAGGTGGCGCACATCCCATAGGTGACGTGGGGGTCGAAGAAGGTGGCGTGCTCCGCTGCGATGACGAACTCGACCTCGCCCAGCAGGTAGAAGGCGCCGCCGCACGCCATCCCGTTGACCGCAGCGATCACCGGCTTCCAGAGGTCGTTCGACTTCGGGCCGATCCAGTCGCCGAGGTCGTCGTAGTGGAACGGCGTGGACCCGAACCCGATCTGCTGCTCGGCCGAACCGCCCGTGCCGCCGGAGCCTCCCGAGCCCGCCCCGTCGCCCAGGTGTTCGGTGCGGTCGAGGCCGGTGCAGAACGCCTTCTCGCCGGCGCCCGTCAGCACGATGCACCGCACGTCGTCGTCGTGCCGGTAGCGACGCCACAGGTCGCGCAGCTCGCGCTGCATCGTCGAGTTCACGGCGTTGTGGACCTCGGGCCGGTCCAGCGTGACCCACGCGACCCCGTCGGCCACCCGCTCCTGGATCGTCTCGTGGTCGATCGACCGCTCGCTCACCTGACCTCCCCACTGGGTCCGGGTGCACCGTGCCGCACCCTTCGCGACCCGCCGGGCGCGGGCCGGCCGCAGCGTACCGCCGACCTCTGACAGCGCTCTCCGACCCAGTCACAGACCCACTCCCCACGGACGCTCCCGCCGACCACCTGAGGCGTGCCGCAGGTCACGGGCTGAGAGGGGGTATCCGAACGGCGCTCGGCGGGTACAGCGTCGCTGGCCGACACCCCGGGATCCCGGCGGCACTCATCGAGGAGCACA
>JBIQID010000025.1:0-7025 GCA_044508215.1 Actinomycetota bacterium
ATCCCCAGCGCTCGATCCACCATGCACGACACCCTACGAAGAGGGTGTGACAGTCGATCTGAGGCGCGCTCGCTCCTCGTCGCCGCAGTCGTCGAGGAGCGCCATCCATCGCACTTTCCGCCCCGCGTCGCAGGGGGTGGTGGCAAGCTGCGCCGATGACGTTGCTCCGCGGCGCGGTGGTCGGATTGCTCTTGGGGCTGGTCGCCGCCGGTTGCGCGGACGAGAGCACGGGCGAGGGGGCAGGCCGCACGTCCCCCACCTCGACCACCGTCACCGAGGACACGACCACCACGGCGGTGCCGCGTTCGGAGCGGGAGCAGGTCATCGCAGCAGCGGTCGTCCACCGGGTGCGGGTCGAGAACAGCTTCGGCGGCGGCGACGTGTTCCAGCAGGTCCGGGCGATCGAGAAGCACGTGACGGCCACGGACACGCGGACCACCGGCGGCGCCGACATCGACGACGCCGTACGAGCGACCGTCGAGGCCTCCCTTGCGCCCACCGAGGTCCTGTGGGTGGCCGACGAGAACAGCGATCCCGACCTCTGGCAACGGCCCGAGATGGAAGGCGTCGCCTTCCTCTACCTCGGCGAGCCCGAGATCGACGGTGACACGGCGAAGATCTACACCGGCCTCTACTGCGGCGAGGTGTGCGGCATCTACAGCACGAGCGTCCTCGAGCGGGGCGACGACGGCGCCTGGACCGTCACCGGCAACGATGGTCCGGTCGTCATCTCCTGAGGAGTCAGGCGGCGGCGAGGTCGGCGGGGGTGAGCTGCTCGGTGAGGAGCCGGCGGAACCGGGCGGGATCACCGTCGACGAACCGCCGGCAGAGCGGCAGGCCCTCCACGTAGCACGAGATGTACGCGCGCCACGTGGGGTCGGTCTGGAACTGCACGGCCTTCTCGGCGCGCGGCCGGTCGACCACCAGCCAGCGCTCGGCGTAGTCGACCACCTCGTCGACGGGCCGGCCCTCCTCGTGGAGGAGCATCCCGAGGTTGCCGCGCACCTGGGACGACACCTCGCCGAACCGCCCCACCGCAGCGATCACCTCGTCGTCGTGGCGCAGGCCGTGCGACCGCACGATCTCGCCCACCACGGAGATCCGCTCGTCGCCCAACAGCACTTCGATCCCCAGGTCGGCCAGGCCCTCCGCCACCAGGCACTGCGGAGCGCCGACCATGAAGATCGACTCCTCGAGGTGCCCCGCGGAGCGGACGAGACCGACCTCCTTGAGCGAGTGCTCGGTGTGGTGCCCGGGATAGGCCTCGTGCGCCACGAGGTGTCCGATCGACGTGGACAGCACGGGCAGGTCGCAGTTGATCTCGACGAGGCTGGAGAGGTCACCCTCATAGTGGTTGAAGCCTGACCACGGCTTGCCGGTGACCAGCTCGAACCGGACCCGCTCACCGTCGGGCAGCCCGAACATCGCCTTCGTGCGCGAGCGGAACTCGTCCGCGAGGTCGGCCAGCACCCCTTCGAGCCGCTCGACGGGGATGACGTGCGCGGCCCGGTGCTCCGCCAACCGATCGGCGATTGGACCCGCCCCGGGGAGCACCCGGTCGACCTCCCGGTGCGCTGCCTCCACGACGTCGAGCGGAACGAGCTGCGGCCGGACGCCGTAGCAGGCCTCCACCTCGTCGGCGTAGCCGATGTCGGCGCCCGCCATCTTCGCCGCCACCGTCGCGAGGCCCACGAGCTGCGCCCGCAGCCAGCGCCGCCGCTGGTCCGACAGGTCGGCGCCCATGCCGCCGTCGAGGTCGGCGATGAGGCGATCGATCTCGGCGACGATCGCCTCGGGCGTCGACTTCGGCGCGTCCTCCACGCGCCGCCGCAGCTCGGGCGGCCCGTAGTAGGCGTCGACGAGATCGGCGTGCAGCGTCCCGAGCCGCAGCCCGACGAGGAGGTACCGCTCGACCAGCCCCGTACCGTCGTCGATCGCCGCTCGCACTCAGCCGCCGAGGTGCTCGCGGAAGAACGAGATCGTGTCGTCCCAGGCTGCAGCTGAGGCCTCGGCGTCGTACACCTCGGGACGGGTGTCGTTGAAGAAGGCGTGGTCGGCGCCCTCGTGGATCGTGAAGTGCACGTCCTTGCCGAGGTCCTTCAGCTGCTGCTCGAACGCGCGCGCCTTGTCGACCGTGAAGAACGTGTCCTCCGTGGCGAAGTGTCCGCGCACCGGAGCCTGGATCGCTGACCAGTCGGGCTGGGGGTCGAGCCACGGCACCACGCCGTAGAAGGTCACGTCCGCGCCGACGGCGTCGGGCCGGGTCGCCGCTGCCAGGAGGCTGAGGGCGCCGCCCATGCAGAACCCGACGACGCCCACCTTGTCGCTCGTGACCTCGGGGGCTCCGAGCAGGAAGTCGATGGCACCGGAGATGTCCTTGCCCGCCTGCGGCAGGTTGAGGTTCATCATCAGCTTCCCGGCCTCGTCGGGCTCGGTGGTCGCAACGCCGCGGTAGAGGTCGGGCGAAAGGGCCGTGAACCCGGCCGCAGCGAAGCGGTCGCACACCTCGATGATGTGCGGCACGAGGCCCCAGTACTCCTGGATGACGACCACGCCCGGGCCGCCGCCCTCGGCCGGCGCGAGGTAGCCCGGGCAGTCGGAACCGTTGGCGGGAAACGTGACGTGTCGACCCATGCGCGCACCATAGCGAAGCGCCCCGCACACGGGACGGCCGCCGGGCGCTGCGCAGGTCGGTGAGGTCAGTACTGCACGTCGAGCTTGGTGTGGTCCCAACTCACGGTCTTCTCGACGTTGAAGCGCAGGCAGACCCGCTTGTTGGCCGCCATCTCGGCGGCGAACTGCAGGTCCTCGGCCTTCTCGAACGGCTCGTAGCGGTGGAGGACCGCCTTGCACGACTCGATCACGATGTCTCGGTCCTCGATGACCTCGACCGATCCGACCAGTTCGACGCCCTGCAGCTCGGGGTACCGCTCCCCCGCCTCGACCAGCGCGGTGAACCGCCCGGTGCGCCGGAAGTTCTGCACCTTCTGCGACTTCCCGAACGTCTCGACCACCATCGTCTCGGGCGTGTAGCCCGCGTCGGGGTCGAACTTCCCGTCGAGCGGCAAGAACCCGTACCACATGGCCACCAGGTGGATGTCGCCCGACGGCCGGAGCGAAGCGAGCTGCAGCGTGCGTCGGCCGCCCAGGAACTCGGCGACCTCGCGGTCGTCCATGCGGATCATCTCTCGACGGCTGGGCATGCAGGGCTCCTCACGTGATGTCGGGTTTGAACAGCTCGGGTGCGATGGGGCAGTCGACCAGCTGCGACAGCGCGTCGACGTCGAGGACCCCGGTGCGGGCGATCACCGAGTCGACCAGCTGCAGGGGCACCACCTCGTCGTCGGCGTCCCACGCCTCCTCGTCGAGGTCGAGGCGCGACTCGAGCGCCTCCCACACCCGGGCGGGCAGCACCCGGCCGACGCCGGCCACCAGCCAGAACGGCAGCCCTGCGGTGTGGGCGACGCTTGCGGCTGCACGAGCGCCCGCGACAGCGAGGAACGACGACGGCCCCACAGCGGACGCCTCGCAGACGACGAGGTCGGAGGCGGCCACGGCCGAACCGAGGCCCGAGAGCGGCACCTCGGTGGCGTCGACGTCACGGCTCTCGAGGAACCGGACGAACGATGCCGCCTCCCCCAGCGTGTCGACCACGAGCACCGACACGTCCCCCCGACGGGCGAGCGCTGTGGCGATCGTCTGCTGCCAGCCGAGGACCGTGATGGTGCAGTCGTCGGGCAGCGCTGCGGCCAGGTGGCGTGGTGTGGGGTCGTCGGCGACCTCGTCCACCGCGGCTCGCGCCTCGGCCGCCGGCTCCGGGGCGCACAGGACGCGGGAGCACAGCCACCAGAGGGTCCCGCTCGCCAGCTGCCGTGACACGATCCGACGGCAGGCGGTGACGAGGGCCGAGGGGTCGTCCGCGAACGCCAGCAGCGCGCCGGCGGTCTCCGACACGAGGAGGTCCTGCGGCGCGCCGGAGGACCGCGCGACGTAGCGGAGCCGCTCGATGGGGTGCACCCGCGCACCCTACCGCCGGCCGGCGAGGGGCCGATCGAGCACCTTGCAACGCTCCCGCCACGCCCGGAAACCGGGCATGTTGGGGCCGCTCGAGGCCCTGCGCTACCTTCTCGGCCCGTGGCCTCGCTCTCTTCGGATCTCGTGGTGCACCCGCTCGGTGGGGAGGATCGGACGCTCGGGGAGCAGCTGACGCTGTTCCACCTGGTCACGGTGGTGCTCGACCCCTACACCCACGAGAGCTCGTGGTTGCTGGACACCGCCGGTCGGATCCTCACCAACTTCACGGGCGCCGACTGCCGTACCGCCTTCACCGTCACCTGCGACGAAGCTGGCGCCCGCCAGTTCCTGGGCCCGTGGGTCGACGAAGTGATGGTCTTCTGTGACCCCGACCGCACCTTCGTGAAGGAGTTGGGGCTGAAGGAGCTTCCGGCGTTCGTGCACATCGCGCACGATGCGTCGGTGATGGGCCAGGCAGAGGGCTGGGACCCCGAGACGTGGCGCCCGATCGCGGAGAACCTCGCCGAGCTCATGTCGTGGAGCCGGCCGGTGATCCCCCGCACGGGCGATCCGGTGCCCTACGCGGGCACTCCGGCGCTCACCGGCTGAGCCGCTTCCCCTCGAAGAACTCCCAGATCTCCTCGCTCGCCGAGAACGACATCGTGGTCCGCCCGACGATGTCGCTCGCGCCTTGGAGGAAGGTGGAGCCCGGCCAGGTGTGTCCGCCGTCCTCCACCACGACGAGCTCGGTCGAGGCGCTGTCGTCGCACGGGTGGGTGATCCGCACCACGTCGTCGGCCATCCGCTCCTCGGTCGGGTCGCCCTCGCAACCGTTCCGCTCAGCCCACGCGGCGACCGCCTCCGGCACCGGCTGCAGGTTCAGGCGGGTGAAGACCGCGGCGGACGTGTCGTTGATCGGGAGGGTCGCGCTCCCCTCGCCCACGGCACCGTCGAAGGAGACGATCCCGTCGGAGTCGCCGTGGATCGCCAGCACGGGCACCGGCCGGTCAGGGGTGCAGTCGTCCCACACCATGACGCCGGCGACCACGCCGACCGCAGCGATCCGGTCGCTCATCCGGCACGCCAGCCGTGACGACATGAACGCTCCGTTGCTGAGGCCCATCGCGTAGACGCGCTCTGTGTCGATGCAGGTCTCCGCCTCGATCGTGTCGAGCAGTTCGCCGAGGAACGAGAGGTCGTCGACCACGTCCGGTGCCTCGGTGGCGTTCCAGAACACCGGATCGCCGGTGCCGCTCGGGAAGACCACCACCGCGTCCTCGCGGTCGGCGATCGCGGCCATCTGCGACACCGTGGCGTGGATGACCATGCCCTCGACGTAGCCGTGCAGGTCGAGCACCAACGGACGAGGTTGGTCGGGGTCGGTGGCCACGCCCGGCGGCAGGTGGAGGATGAACTGCCGCTCGAGGCCGCCGCTCGTGAGCGTGCGGGTCGCCTCGCCGGGGGTGCCGGCCGTGCCGCAGCCCGCCGAGATCGCGGGCTCGGGCGCTGCCGTGGTGGCCGGAGGATCGGCCACCGTCGTGGAGGGATCACTCGCAGCAGCGTCCGCGTCGCCGTCGTCGCTGCATCCGGCGAGGAGCAGCGCTGCGGCGCACGAGGCGGCTGCCACCCGTCGGAAGGTCCAGCGTGTGGAGCTCATCGGATCGTCCATCCGCCGTCGACGGTCAGTACGTGGCCGCACACGTAGGTGGAGGCGTCGGAGGCCAGGTAGAGGAGTGCGCCGTCGAGCTCTTCCTGCTCACCGCCCCGCCCCATCGGGCAGTTCGACGTGATGAAGGACCGGCCCGACTCCTTCTCGAACATCTCCTCGTGGGTCATCTCGCTGGGGAACCAACCCGGTGCGATCGCGTTCACCCTGACCCCCTTCCGGGCCCACTGCGCCGCCAGCTCGCGGGTGAGGTTCACGACCGCCCCCTTCGACGCGCAGTAGCCCGCCTGCTTCACGGGCGTCGACGCCACCAGTCCGAGCATCGACGCGATGTTCACGATCGACCCGGATCGCGCCTCGATCATGTGCCGCCCCACCTGCTGGGTGATGGCGAAGAGCCCGATGAGGTTCACGTCCATCGTCCAGCGGAACGAGTCGATCGGCTCGTCCTCCGCGGGCACAACGGTCCCCACGCCGGCGTTGTTCACGAGCACGTCGATCCGGCCCCACCGTTCGATCGCCCTGGCCACCACCCGGTCGGTGGCCTCGTGGTCGGTCACGTCCGCGACTTCGGGGACCAGGCGGTCGCCCAGTTCGTCGGCCAGCGCTTCGAGGCGGTCAGCGCGGCGGGCCGTGGCCACGACGGTGGCGCCGGCGGCGTGCAGGATGCGTGCGAAGCGTTCGCCGAGGCCCGAGGACGCGCCGGTCACGATCGCGACCCGCCCGTCGAGCCCGAAGAGCTGGTTCAGGTCGAGCTGCATCGGCCGGACTGTAGCGACGCCGGCACTCGCGCCCGCCGATCTCGGTAGGTGTGGCAGCGACACCCACTGGACTGGCGGTGGTCGCCCCGCATGCGAGACGGCGACTCGCTCAGGGTGGTGGCGTCAGTGGTGGGGGGCAGGGATCGATGTCGGAGAGCACGGGATTCTGGCCCTCAAGCTTGAACGTCGGTACTGCCGATGAGTCGGTGGTGGTGACGCTGGAGGACGGGTCGACGATCGAGTTCACCCGTCTGAACTCGGCGCCCGGTGGGGTGCCTCGCCTGGACGAGTTGAAGGACCCGGTGTCGGTGGTCACCGACCCCAGCGGCCTGGCGCTCATCGACGGGTACACGTTCGAACCCCAGGGGCCAGGGTCGCTGCTGCGCAAGACCTCCCGGCCGGCAGGCTCATCAGCTCGGTCGTGCGTGACCCGTCGGTGACCGTCGTCGAGTCCCTCGGCTACACGTACAACACGAGCGGCGGCGGTGTGAACCAGCTCGCCACCCAGACCCTCGACGGCGTCACGGTCGCCACGGTCGCCTACGACACTCTCGGCAGGCCCACCGTCGTCACCTACGGCAACG
>JBIQID010000025.1:7125-27259 GCA_044508215.1 Actinomycetota bacterium
GCCACGGTCGCCTACGACACTCTCGGCAGGCCCACCGTCGTCACCTACGGCAACGGGACCACCTCCACGGTCGGCTTCGACGGCTATCAACGGCCCTCGAGCGTCACCCACGCGAAGGGCGCGACGACCATCACGTCCGACGCGGTGACCCGCGACACCCGCACCGGGCGGATCGTCGACCAGTCGACCGACGGGACCGATCCCCACCCGGCCGGGGTGAACTACACCTACGACAACGCGGGCCGCTTGACGTCGTGGCGAGCGGTCGACCCGGGTTCGGGACACCGCTTCGAAGGCACCTACCGCTTCGACGGCTACACCACCACACCTGCGGGCTGCGACGCGGCGGTGGGGCGGAACTCGAACCGTCTCGAGGAGACCCGCACCACCCGCGACGCCGCCGGGACTGTGTTGGAGTCGTGGACGTCAACGCAGTGCGCCGACAACGCCGACCGGCTCACCAGCTACCAACCCGCCCCCGGCGAGCCGAACCCGTTTGCGGATCCGGTGTACGACCACCACGGCAACCTGGTGTCCTCAGGCAACGAAATCCGCGGCTACGACTCCGCTGACCGCCATCTCGTCACGAAGGTCTCTGGGGGCACCCCGACGGTGACCTACCGTCGTGACGTGGGCGACCGGGTGATCGAACGCAGCGTCGACGGCACTGTCGTCGCCCGCTACGCCCACACCGCCAACGGCGACACCCCGGCGCTCACCCTCACCCCGGCCGGTGCGGTCGCCCAGCTCACGGTGTCGCTCCCCGGCGGCGTGCTGCTCACCAAGAGCTCGAGCAGCGAGACGTGGTCGCACCCGAACCTCCACGGCGACATCGTCGCGACCACCGACGCCACCGGCACCAAACAAGGCGACACCCTCGCCTACGACCCGTTCGGCAACCCCCTCTCCGCCGCCGGAATCCCCGACAACAGCCAAGGCGCCTGGGACTACGGATGGCACGGCCAACAACAACGCCCCCTCGAACACCAAACCGGCCTCACCCCCATCATCGAAATGGGCGCCCGCCAATACACACCCCTCCTCGGACGCTTCCTCGAAGTTGATCCGGTCGAAGGCGGCAATGCAAATGATTACGTCTACGTATGGGACCCCATTGGAATGTCCGACCTCGATGGTCTCTGCGGCTGGAGAAATCCATTCGGGTGCGCGAAGGCTATCGGCAGGCGGGCGGTCAATGGCGCAAAGCGAGCTCTAGATAATCGAGTGGTCCGGGGAGTTGCGTCGGGACTTGCGGCTGGCGCTTTTTGCGGGGCGACCGCCGGAGTTGGATGTTTGGTTCTGGCGGGGGCTGCTACAGGTATGAGCCTCGCGGCGGCCAACAAGGTTGTGAACCGCAAGAGGGCGAGCTGGGGTTACACGCTAGCTAGAGGGGCTTTCGATGGTTCTCGTGCTGGAGCGACCCGCCGTCTCTTGGGGTCCGGCGTCGCGGTATTGGGGCCAGCTAGTGCGACGAATTTTGGGTGGGCGACAGCGCTGCGCCAGGCAGGCCCTCGGATTATGGGCGGCGTTGGCTGGGCACGGCTCGCTACATTTCTGAGGTCCATCAAGCGATGAGTGCGTCAATAGGGGTGCGGAACTCCCGACGAGTATACGGGGTGGCACTCGCATTGTTTGCAGGAGCGGCACTTTTCGCCGTGTTGGCCTACGGCGCCGAAGATGTGACGGAACGGTGGGTGATGTGCGCGTTTTTGGTAGTCACGTTGTTGGCGAGTGTGAGGGCGCTCCAGCTTGGGACCTGGGTTTCGGGCTCGAGAGTGACTGTACGTGGTTGGACCCGTTCAAGGACAGTTGACATCCGTGAAGTGAGCAGGTTCGCAACGGTGGAACGTCGGGGACGAGTGTTCGCTGCGGCGATACTCGCCTCTGGCAAGGTGATTCCACTGCCCATGCTCGAACAGGGCATCCTCTTTGAGGCTCGGTCAGCGGAGTCACAATGGGGCCGCCATCTTCGGACGCTCAATGAGCTTCGACTCGCTCAGATGTACCCAGGCTGACTCGGCTCCCGTGTCGGGCTGGAAGGTTTGGTGGGCGCTTTGGATCTCAGCGTGGGGTCACGGTGGCGAGTAGGTCCCAGTTGGGCTTGCCGGCGTAGAGCAGCGGGCGACAATCCGGTAGTTCCGGAACGGCGTGAACCCGAACGCGGCGCGCTTGACCCTCTTGATCAAGTTGTTGACCGCTTCGGTCGGTCCGTTCGACACGTACGCTTGGCGCCGCGCCTCGATCTGACGCTTCCAGCGGACGATCGTTCGGCCGAGTTGACGGACCTCCGGCGGGCACGATGACGCGCCTTGGAGATCCTTGCCGAGCCGATCGACGAACTCGAGGCCGAGGTCCGGATCGTGGTGGTCGTAGAGGCTCCTCACAACTTCCTTCGCATGCCACGCCATGCGGACTTCGCCGTTCGGGCGGCACGGCCTCCAACGAGCCCGAGATCGACGGCTCTGCCACAACCGCCGGAACACCACCAACAAGACCGAGGAGACACCATGACTTGGTTCATTTCCAAGCCCATCTCCGCGGAAGAGTCAGACACACCTCAGTCGGGTTGTCCCGATTCTGGGCTCAACTGATGGAGCCCGGGGTGGGTTGAGGGTGCGCACGCCGCCCGGCCCGCAGGTTCCGAGCTGTCTGAGAACGGCAGCGAGGAGCGAACGGCGTGCGCGTCAGCAAGGTAGTCACTTTGCCCCCCTGTTAACATTGCGTCCATGAGGGACTTCCGCGGGAAAGGACGAGCCCGCCGTCAGCGTCGAGCGAATGGCGAGGATGAAGGCGACTATTTTGAGATTGTTGCGTCCGGCTACCCTGATGCTGCCGATATCGCGGTCGCCGTATGGCTCGAGGCGAGCAGTCTGGTTCGCGAGAAGATCGATCAGCGGCTTATCCGTGTAGTCGACTCGAGTGATGGCTCATATCGGGAGTATTTGGTACATGTAGACGCTCGCAGATCGGGTCGCGAGTAGCACCCGTCGCCAGTGGACCTCAGCGGCCGTGGGCGACCCAGGTCTCGATCTGCGCCCGGAACCCGGCGGTCACGAGCTCGATCCACTCCTCGTCGCGAGCGGGCTCGCCGTCGTCGAGCCAGCCGAGCACCGAGACCACGAGCTGGTCCACGAGCACGCCGGTGGCCCAGCGTCGGACCACGTCGTCGAGCGGAAGCGGCGCGAGCATCTCCTCGGCGAGGCTGGCCTGAAGCGACCGGATCTCGGCCGCGTACCCGGCGAACTCCACCTCCCGGGCCGCGTGCACGAAGAGCAGGCGGAAGCCGTCGGGGTTCGCCCGTCCGGCAGCCAGGAGCGTGCGGGCCGCGGCGCCGCGGGTGTGTTGCTCGAGGGTGTTCGCAGTCCACTCCTCGGCCAGGCGAGCGGTGACGTCGTCGAGGATCGCCCGGTACAGCTCGGCCTTCGAGTCGAAGTGGCGGTACACGATCAGCTTCGTGATGCCAGCTGACTTCGCGACCTCGTCGACAGAGGTGGCGGCGTAGCCCTCCCGGGCGAACGCCACCGCAGCGGCCCGGAGGATCTGCGCCCGACGCTCGTCTCGTGGGAGCTGCACCTTCGACGGGGCCGGGATCACGGATCGACCATACCGCTGTGCCCCCGACGTCGTGGCGGACGCAAGGTTGGACGGGGTGTATACTCGTGGGTATACTGTTGGCGCTGCGCAACCCCGGGTGGGCCGGGGGCGTCGACCGCAAGGGGGTCCGGGGTGGACGTGGTTCGAGGTGCAGATCGAGGGGCAGCGCCAGCCGCTCCAGACACGGGCGTCGAGGTCTCCGACCAGCTGCGCTACGAGCCGGAGGAGCTCCTCGCCAGCCACTCCGGGCTCGAGCCACTCGTCGTGGGCGACCGCCTGTGCCACGGAGGGTTCGACTCCGACGGGCGCTACGTCTCGCCCCGCACCCTCCACCGCTCGGCGGCGATCGCGGCGTGGCAGGACCACCACCGCCGCACGTTCGGCACGGACCTCGTGGACATCGGGCTCGACCAGTTCCCAGCGCCCTACCCGAACGTCGAGCAGTCCCGCATCCTCATCGAGGCGGGCGTCCTCGACCCCGTGGTCGCCACCCTCACGCGCATCGGGACGGTTGAGGGCTTCGGGGCCTTCCTCCGCTACTCGATGGTGGAGGACCTCCAGCGACACTTCGACGAGGACATCTCCGAGACGGCGCTCGGCCACCTCGACCGCGGGCTCATCGAGGCGCACGCCCGCGACGAGGCCGGCGATCCGGCAACGGAGGCGGTCGGTCACAACGAGATGTGGTTCGCCGCCCGCGACCTGGCCTTCGAGGACCCGGTGACCGTCGACGAGACGGTCCTGATGCTCCAGCGGATGGGGATCACCGCCCCGGGGAGCACCAAGCTGGACCCCGTGGCGATCCGGGCCGCCGCCATGGCGAACCGGCACCTGCCCGACGACATCGAGTTCGACGTCGAGTCGCTGCTCGACCGCATGGTCCGGTTGGTGCTCATCGAGATCTCCGCCTTCCACACCTTCGCCTGGGCAGGGGCGCTGCTCGGCGACCCGAACCTCGTCGCCGGCGCCGGCCGAGCCGGGCAGATCGTCTCGTGGATCAGGGCCGACGAGACCCCGCACGTCGAGTACCTGCGCACGGCCCTCAGCGAGCTGCGCGAGCGGACGATCGTGGGCTCGAGCGGGCGCCGCTACGACGGTGCCGAGGTGCTCGCCGCCATCTGGGAGCCGGCGGTGGCCGAGCAGCGTGGCCAGCGGCGGACGGAGCTGCTCGACGCCACCTGGCGCGAGGTGCGTCGTGCGGTCGAAGGACGGCGGGACGCGGCCGACCTGCTCGAGCGGTTCGACGCAGCCGGCACCACGCACCGCCGCCCCGACGGGACTTGGATCGACCCCACGGTCGCCGAGCTGGCAGCTGCCTGAGCCCCGCCCCCCGGGGACATCTGAACCACCTGGACGGTTTGCGCCGGGTTGTCGCAACGATCCGCCATGCTGAACCCATGGTCATCACGGACATCGGGCTCAGCCACATCGCACTGCCCGTCACCGACCTCGACCGCTCGATCGAGTTCTACCGCCGCTTCGCCGACATGGAGGTCGTGCACCGGCGCCGCTCGAGCGACGGGCGTGGCGTGGCGTGGATCTCCGACCTCACACGCCCGTTCGTGGTGGTGCTGCTCGAGACCGAGGTGACCGACCACCTGGGAGGTTGGGGCCACCTGGGTGTCGGCTGCGTGAGCCGCGACGAGGTCGACCACCGCCTCGTCACCGCCAGCGAGGCCGGGTTCGAGGTGGTCGGACCGTGCGACGACGGGCCTCCCGTGGGCTACTGGGGGATCATCACCGACCCCGACGGCCACAACGTCGAGCTGGCCTACGGCCAGGAGGTGAAGCTCACCGTCGAGTCGATCCAACCGGCGATCCAGCCGAAGGCCACGCGGCCCTAGCCGCTCGCACGGCTTCGCCGACGCCCGTCGCCGGGCGACGTCAGGCGGGGAGGATGGTGAGCGTGCCGGTCATGCCGCCCTCGAGGTGCCCCGGCTCGTGGCACTGGATCAGCCACTCGGCAGGCTCGTCGAAGCGGAACGTGATGTCGCCGGTCTCACCGGCCTCGAGGGAGATCACGTTCGGCAGCCCCATCCCGGGGTGGGCGAGCGCCGCGAGCGGGCGGGAGCGACCGCCGGCGGCGGCGAGCGTCGTGGTGGCCGCCTCTGCGTCCATCTCGGCCATCCGGTCGAGCGCCGCCTGCTGCATCTCCTCGTTGCCGAACACCGCCTCGTGGCGGACCTTCCCGGTGTTCGTCATGCGGAAGGTCACGGTCTCTCCGGCGCGCACCTCGATGTCGGAGGGCACGAACGCCATCTCCTTCATCTCCACCTCGATCACGCGGACCTCGACGCCGCCCGGGGCCTGCGCGGACTCGTCCGCGCACCCGGTGAGCAGCACCGCCAGCGCGACGATCGGGGCGAGGAGCCTGGCCATCGCGGCGAGCGTATCGAGGGGTCCGCGCCGTCCCGTCCCCGGGTCGTGTGGCGCCCGCCACCCGGCGGTCATCCGTCCCAGCGCGGGCTGGCGTGCTGGGTCACCCATCGGTGCATCGCGATGCCGGACGCCACCCCGGCGTTCAGCGAGCGGGTCGAGCCGTACTGGGAGATGTGGAGGACCCGCTCGGCGATGGCGAGCCCCTCGGGGCTGATGCCGGGCCCCTCCTGTCCGAACAGCAGCACCACTCTCTCGGGAAGCTCCTCGTCCTCGATCGGCGACGAGCCCGAGACGACGTCGATGGCGTACACGGGGAGGCCCTCACCCGCCGCCCACCCGGCGAAGGAGGCGATGTCGGGGTGGTGCTCCACCCGGAGGTAGCGGTCGGTCACCATCGCGCCCCGCCGGTTCCAGCGCCGCTTGCCCACGATGTGCACCCCGGCGGCGCCGAACGCGTTGGCGTTCCGCACGACGGTCCCGATGTTCAGGTCGTGGCGCCAGTTCTCGACCGCCACGTGGAAGGGGTGCCGGCGACGGTCCAGCTCCTCGACGATCGCCTCGACGGTCCAGTAGCGGAACTCGTCGACCACGTTCCGGCGGTCCCCGGCGGCGAGCAGCTCGGGGTCGAGCCGGGGGTCGTCGGGCCAGGGCAGCGGGTGCGGACCGACGCCGACCTCGAACACCGGGTCTTCGTCTGCCGCTCCGGCCTGATCGCCAGCGGCGCCGGGTGGCGGATCCAACTCGTGGGGCACGGGCGGTAGGTTGCCAGACCGTGCCGGACGCTCCTCCCACCGTGGTGCTGCTCGTGGCCCACGGCAGCCGCCTCGCCTCTGCGAACGAAGCCCACGAGCAGCTGTGCACCGCCGTCTCGGAGCGCGCCGACCTCGAGGTGCGGCCCGCGTTCCTCGAGCTGGCCGAGCCGTCGATCCCCGACGCGATCGACGCAGCGGTGTCGGACGGCGCCCGAACGGTGAGGGTGCTCCCCCACTTCCTGCACCTGGGTCGTCACCTCCGCGAGGACATCCCGCAGCTCGTCGAGGCGGCGGCCGGCCGGCACGCCGGAACCGCGACGGTGGTCCTCGAAGGCCACACCGGGGCGCACGACGGGATGGTCCAGCTGCTCGCGGAGCTGGCCGGCCGAAGACGTTGAGGCCCCGGCGCCGCGCCCTGGTGGCGCTGGTTGCAGCGTTCGCCCTGCTGGCGGCGTGCGGAGGCGAGCAGTCCGGCGGGGCCGATCCCGACGAGGTCGCCGCCACGACGGGCACCGCTCGCACGATCGCCGTGCCGGGCGACGCCGAGACGATCCAGGCCGCGGTCGACCAGGCACGCTCGGGCGACCTCGTCCTCGTCGCGCCCGGCACCTACGCCGAGAGCGTGGTGATCGAGACCGAGGGCGTGACCCTCCGTGGCACCGAGCGCAACGACGTGGTGCTCGAGGGTGGGGGTCGGCTCGACGACGGCGTGGCGGTCCGAGCGGGCGGGGTGGCCGTGGAGAACCTCACGGTCCGAGGGTTCCGATCGAACGGCGTGACGTTCACCGGCGACGAGGAGGGCGGAACCCTCGAGGGCTACCGGGCCTCCCACCTCACGGTCCACGCGAACGGGCAGCACGGCCTGCACGTGGTCGACGCACGCGGCGGCTTGATCGAAGCAGTGTGGGCCTCGGGCCACGAGGTCGCCGGGATCGCGGTGCAGCGGTGCAGCCCCTGCCGGGCGCTCGTCCGTGACGTGACCGCCGCCCACAACGCCGTCGGCCTCCAGGCGACCAACGCCGGCGGCGAGCTGGTGGTCACGGGGAGCACCTTCCGCAACAACCGTGTGGGGATCCGCACCGCCTCGTCGAGCCTGGAGCGCCTGGCCCCGCAGCACGACGCCTCGATCCTGGGCAACCTCGTCGTCGACAACGGCGACCCAGTCGCCCCCGGTACAGGCGAGCGGTTCGGTGTGGGGGTGTCGATGGGCGGCGGCACGTCGAACGTCCTGGAGGCGAACCGCATCGAGGGGAACGTGGCAGCCGGGGTGCTGGTCGCCGACGCAGAGCCGTACCTGGCGGACCACAACGTCGTCCGCAAGAACGTGCTGGCGTCGAACGGTGTCGACCTGGTCATCTCCACCGGGTCGCCGCTCCCCCGCGGGAACTGCTTCGCCGGCAACCGCTTCGAGACGTCCGACCCGCCGGAGATCGAGGTGCTGTTCGCATGCGCTCTCGAGTCGAGGGGCGGTCGTGGGCAGCTGGTGCCGATCGATCCGCCGACGCCGCCCGGTCCCGTGCCCGAGCCACCGCCCCAGCCGTCGATGCCCGAGCCCGAACGAGTGCCCGACCGGCCGGCTCCGGACGTTCCGCCCACGGTGGACCCCCTGTCGATCGAGGTGCCGGACCGGCGCTGAGGCGCGGGAGGGCGGTCACCGTCGCAGGCCGATGACCCACGCAGTTCCACGGTCCGGAGAGGATCGGCCTCCGTGGGGCGGCGCCGGAAGCGCCACCCCACGTCGGACCGGGTCAGACCCCAGAGCTCTGACCGTCGACGGTGGCGCCGTGGCGCCACCGGTCGCTTCCCCGCCGCGACACCACAGAGATCGACAGGTCGAGCGCCCGACTTGAGAAGTCCTGGCGAGGAACGGGGCCGGTGGACCGGGCGGCCGGAACACGCTCGGGGCCCGGGCTCGCCGGCCCGGGCTCAGCTGGCTTGGCGCGACAGCAGGCCGAGGTCGTCGCGGGCGACGAGGCCGACCGAGATGGCGTGTTCGATGAGCGCCTGCCGCCGGTCGGTCGCCAGCCCGTCGGGGCCACCGCGGAGTCCGCGGACGCCCTCGCGGGCGAGCTTGGCGCAGAGGTGGTCGAGCTTTCGGTTGAACTTGGTGATCGTCCAGCCCAGCCGCGCAGCGAGCGCCTGGTTCGTCGGGATCTGGTCGGAACCGGACATCAGCCGCATCTCGCACAGCGCCACGAGGAGGAGGTGCTGCTCGGCCGACAGCGGCACCACGCCGAAGTCGATCGTGGCGGTCCCCGCGGATTCGTACGGCTCCTCGGCGGCCAACGAACCGCCCGCCCGCTCCCCCGAGATCTCGTAGTGGGTGGGCCCGGCGGAGAACGTCACGGTGAACGAGCGGTAGACGAGCGCCGCCTGCTGCCCGGATGCGATCTGCAGCCGGCTGTTCGTGGCACGGTCCCGCATCTCGACGGAGATCTTGGAGCCGACGTTCTGCAGCCACCACAGACCCTGACGGAAGACGAAGCGGCCCACCACACGGTGCAGGTAGGGGTTCTCGTCCACGTGGAGGTCACCACGCCGCCCGAAGCTCAACGAGTCGTCGGGACCGAGCACGCGGACCTCGCCGCAGAAGTCGATCGACAGCTCGTTCGGGTCGTCGGGCATTTCCCCCCGCTGGTCCTTGCTCCGTGCCACTCCGAGGACCAGGGTACGCGACCAGGTCCCGCCGGTCACCCGGGTGGGGCCGGCGGGACCGATCCGGCCGCGGACGCGCCGCCGTTAGCCTCGACCGTCGTGCAGCTCCCCGTCGTCGACGTCCAACCGCTCAGGGAGGCGGACCCGCGGGCCGCCCGGCACGTGGCGACCTCGCTCACGGAGGCATGCGAAGCGCACGGCTTCTTCCTCGTGGAGGGACACGGCGTCGACATGGAGGCGGTCCGGCAGCTCGAGCAGCTCGCCCGCGAGTTCTTCGCCCTCGAGGACGAGGAGAAGCAGCGGATCGCCATGGAACGAGGCGGCCGAGCGTGGCGGGGCTGGTTCCCCTACCAGGGCGAGCTGACCTCCGGCCGGCCCGACGGCAAGGAGGGGATCTACTTCGGTACCGAGCTGCCGCCCGACGACCGACCGATGCACGGCCCGAACCTCTTCCCCGAACGTCCCGCCGAGTTGCGGAGCGCCGTGCTCGCCCACCTGGAGGCGATGGAGGACCTGGGCCGCCTTCTCGTCGGCGGGCTGGACCTGGCGCTCGGCGTGGGCGGTCGACTGGTCCGGCTGGTCGGCGACCCGCTCTGCCTGTTCCGCATCTTCCGCTACCTGCCGGCCGAGACCAAGGGCGTTCCCGGCGCCGAGGGCGGTGACGACGAGCCCCAGTGGGGCGTCGGCGAGCACAGCGACTACGGGTTGCTCACGATCCTGCACCAGGACGAGACGGGCGGGCTCGAGGTGCAGGGCCCACGGGGGTGGACCGAGGTGCCGCCCCGCCCCGGCGCGTTCGTGTGCAACATCGGCGACATGCTGGAGCGGGCGACGAACGGACGGTTCCGCTCGACGCTCCACCGGGTCCGCCGGCCCGAAGCCGAGCGGATCTCGATGCCGTACTTCTTCGACCCCGGATGGGACGCCGAGGTGGAGCCGCTGGTCGACGGACCCGGCGGCGGCACGGACCGCTGGGACGGGACCGACCCCCACCTCTTCGGCGGCCCCTACGGGGACTACGTCTGGCAGAAGGTCGGCAAGGTCTTCCCCGGCCTGGGCTGAGCTGCGGAAGCGGGAGGGACAGTTGTCCCTTCACATCGGGCGATCGATCTCATAGCGTGTGACTATGCGATTGGATGTGTCCCCGTCCGACGCCGGGACCCCCAGCCTTGGATCCCGCACCGACGGGACCGGCACCGACGAGCCCGACGGCATCGAAGCCCGCACGGTCGAGGTCGACCGTCCGGTGGCGCAGGTCGCGCCGCGCCCCGAGAAGGCTCCTGCGGCGCGCTCCACGCTGCGCTCCGTCGGCCTGCCCTCCGAGCACGGTGGCTGGGGCCTCACCCTCGAGCCGGTCCTCCTGGGCCTCGCCGTGGCGCCCAGCGTCGCCGGAGTGCTCCTCGGCCTCATCGCTGCGCTGTGCCTCCTGGTCCGCACCCCGGTGAAGACGGTCCTGGTCGACATCTCCCGTGACCGCCGGCTGCACCGCACCCGCGTCGCCACCCGCCTCGCTGCGGTCGAGCTGGCAGCGATCGTCCTCCTGGGCCTCGCCACCCTCGTCCTCGCCGAAGGCGCCTTCTGGCTACCCGTCCTGGTGGCCGGCCCGCTGGTGGGCGTCGAGCTCTGGTACGACATGCGGTCCCGGGGGCGCCGTCTGGTCCCCGAACTGGCGGGTGCCGTCGGCATCGCCGGCGTGGTCGCCTCGATCGTCCTCGTCGACGGCGGCAGCTGGCGCCTCGCGGCCGCCCTCTGGGTGGTCCTCGCCGCCCGCGCCATCACCTCCATCCCCTTCGTCCGGGGACAGATCTTCCGGCTCCGGGGTCGGCCCGGTGCTGCGTGGCCCCTCGTGCTCGCCGACCTCGCCGCCCTGGCCGTCGCCGCCGGGGCCGTCGCATTCAACGACCGGCTCCTCGCCGGTGCGGTCGCCGTCGTGGTGGTGGTCGTGATCCAGCGGCTGTCTGCCCTCAAGCCGCCGCCACGGGCGGTCGTCATCGGTCTGCGCCAGATGGCCCTCGGGCTGGCCGTCGCCGCCGTGGCCGCAGTCGGCGTGCTCTCGGGATGACCTGAGCCAGCTTCGCCCACCCACCCCTTCCCCCCACCGACGTCGCTCCGGCGGCGCGCGCCCTCAACAAGGAGGACATCCCGATGACCGACGTGCAGGAGGACATCACCCTCGGCGACCTCGTCACCACCGTGCCAGGCGCCGCCAGGGTGCTCGAACGGTTCGGCCTCGACTACTGCTGCGGCGGTCGCCGACCACTCGACGCGGCGTGCCGGGAGGCCGGCGTGGATCCAGGCGCGGTCCGCTCCGAGCTGGCGGCGCTGGACGCCGAGGAGGAGCCGGACTGGGCCTCGATGGACCCACGGGCCCTCGTCGACCACATCGAGCGCACCCACCACGCCTACCTGTGGGACGAGCTCCCTCGGCTGATGGCGCTGGCCGAGAAGGTGGCCGGCGTCCACGGGGGGCGCCATCCCGAGCTGGTCGCGGTCCGGGACCTGGTCGCCGAGCTGAAGGCCGACTTCGAACCGCACCTGACGAAGGAGGAGCGGATCCTCTTCCCGGCGATCCGCCAGCTGGTCGACGGCACCGTGCCGGGCGGCTTCCCGTTCGGCTCCATCGCCAACCCGGTGTCGATGATGATGCGGGAGCACGACCAGACCGGCGAGATCCTCACGAGGCTCCGGCAGGCTGCCGGCGACTACGCGCTCCCGGCTGACGGATGCGCGAGCTACGCCGCCCTGTACGAGGGCCTCGAGCAGGTGGAGCAGGACACCCACCTCCACATCCACAAGGAGAACAACCTGTTGTTCCCAGCCGTGGTCGCCATGGAGGACGCCACCGGCTGAGCCGGCACGCCGGCCCGGGCCGTCACGCCCCGGCGGCCTTGGCCGGCGCCCAGGACGGGTACGGGATCCCCGCCAACCGGTTGATCGCCACCCCCTGCAGCACCAGGAGCGCCACCGCCACCATGAGGACGGCGAGCTGCTCCGGTTCGCGGAGGATGCCCAGCGACACGATCAAGGTCGTCGCCCCGGCCGGCGGGTGCGGCACCCGCGCCCACACCATCAGCCCGCTGGTGAGGCCGAGCGACAGCGCCGCTGCGCCGACCCGACCCCACGTGACGCTGGTCGCCAGGGCCGGTGCAGCGTCGGTGAGGCCGAAGACAACGAGGGACAGGTAGCCGGCGCCGGCCCCGATGGCGTGGCCGCAGATCGTGTTGCGAGGGCTCGCAGGCGGCGAGGTCGGTGTGAAGAAGAGCAGGAACGCCGTGGGCCCCAACGACGGGAAGATGAAGGGCTGGCCAGTCACCACGGCGGCCGCCGCCATGATCGCGATCGAGATGATCCCGTTCACGAAGGCGAAGGCCCCCATCACCACCGTGTTGGAGTGCCGCTTCGTCAGGCCGGGGACGCTGAACCGCTCGCCGAGGCCCGACAGGATGCTGGCGATGTCGCCCCCGATGGGCCCGGGACGCAGCGCCCTGGGCTCCTGACCAGACGGCGAGGCCGACCCGGCACCCCTGTCGTCGTCGACCATCGGCTCGTCGTCCCCTGCTCGTCCTGGCCGTGCTCGTCCTCGCCCGATCAGTCGTCGCCGAGGAACCACTTCAGCCCGAGGGCCGAACCGAAGAGCACCACCGACAACATCGCCGCAGCCCAGGCGAGCTGCGCGTCGTGGTCGAGGACCCCCTCCACGGCCACGACGAGGAGGAAGATCTGCAGCGACACGAGGAGCAGCAGGTAGACGATGAGCGCCGAGGTGCGCTTGGCCTCGGGGCGGGCCGCCTCCCGACCGGCCAGCTCCGGACGACCCGCGCGGATCACGCCTCCATCCCCTTCGCCCAGACCACCCCGTCCCGCACCTCCAGGTCGATGCGGGCGAGAGGCCGGTCCGGCGGCCCCGCGGTGGGCTCGCCCGTCGACGGGTCGAAGATCCCCTCGTGGCAGGGGCAGTAGAGCCGGTCCTTCTCCGCCTGCCAGAACACGACGCAACCGAGGTGCGTGCACTTCTGGGAGTAGCCGCGCAGATCGCCGCCGGGCAGGTGCACGATCATCGCCGGGTCGTCCTCGCCGGGATACCGGAACAGGAACGCCTCGCCTTCCGGTACGCGGGCGAGGTCGACGATCGCCCGAGGCTCGCCCGTGTTCGCGCGCTGGAGGCTGGCCCACAGCGCGGCCCCGAGCGACCCGCCCGCGAACACCCCCGAGGCGGCGAGCAGGTACCTGCCGAACGCCCGGCGGGTCACCAGCTCCTCCCCGTCGCTGGTCAGCGGGAACTCGTCGCTCCACAGCGGGACCTCGTCCACGGGAGCGCCATCCGCCCCGTCCGGTCGGGACGGGGGGTGCGGCATCACGACAGCTCCTCCAGGCCGAACGGGTCGTCCCTCCAGTCGGCGGTGCCACCGGTCCCGGCCACGTCCACCGGGCCGAGCGAGGCGTCGTGCACCACCACGCCGACCTTGGTCGGGACCACCTGGTGTCCGAAGCGGAACTCGAACAGCAGCTCGCCGCTGCGGGTGGCTGCGAACTCCTCCTCGGTGCCGTACCAGAGCGCCTGGCTGGGGCACACCGAGGCGCACATCGGCTTCAACCCCACCGAGGTGCGGTCGTAGCAGTTGTCGCACTTCATCATCTGGTCGGCCCGTGCGAAGTACTTGGGGACCCCGAACGGGCACGCCAGCACGCAGTTCGAACAGCCGATGCAACGGGGCTTGAGGGCGGACTGCACCACGCCGTCCTCGTTCTGCTTGATGGCGTCGGCAGGGCACACCTGTGCGCAGGTCGGGTTCTCGCAGTGCATGCACACCTGCGGCGCCGTCTGCGTGGCGACGTCGCGGTCCACGTACTCGAGGTGGATCAGGGACTGGCCCCGGTGCGTGCCGCACTCCTCGCACGCCTGCACGCACGCCTCGCACCCGATGCACCGGCTCTGGTCCATCACGAAGATCTGATCGCCAGCGAACGGCTTCATCTCCCGGTCTCCCCTCCCTGCGTCGGGGTCTGCAGCTCGGGCGGCAGACCGCTCCGCAC
The DNA here is from genome assembly GCA_044508215.1 of Actinomycetota bacterium. Taxonomy (GTDB): domain Bacteria; phylum Actinomycetota; class Acidimicrobiia; order Acidimicrobiales; family Microtrichaceae; genus JAEZFI01. Next base: position 21,540 of record JBIQID010000025.1, read on the forward strand.
GCGCCCCGCGGCGGTGCCCTGTTGCGACTCTTCGAGCGTGTGCACGCGTCGGTCCCGGATCTCGACGCTGCCGCCGGCCTTCGTCACCCTCACTGCCGAGACCTTGAACTCGGGGATCTTCGAGTACGGGTCGAGCGCACGGTTCGTGAGCTGGTTCGCCGCCCGGTCTCCCGGCCAGTGGTACGGGATGAACACCGTGTCGGGCCGGATGGTGGCCACTACCCTCGCAGGCACCGTCATCGATCCACGGCGCGACTCCACCGTGACGAAGTCACCGGTCTCCACGCCCAGCTGCTCGGCCAGGCGCGGGTGCATCTCGCAGAGCGGCTCCGGGTACTGCTCCACGAGCGGGCCGATCCGACGGGTCTGGGTGCCGGACAGGTACTGGCTGATGACGCGCCCGGTGGTGAGCCAGGTGGGGTACTCGTCGTCGACCACCTCCGCCGGCGGCCGGTACTGCACCGGGGTGAACCTCGCCTTGCCGTCGTCGGTGTAGAAGCGCCCGCCCTCGAACAGGCGGGGCGTGCCCGGGTGCCCCTCTTGGGGACAGGGCCAGAAGATGCCCTGCTCCTCGACGATCCGCTCCCAGGTCATGCCGTAGTAGTCGGCGGTGCCGCCGTGGGACGCGACGCGGAGCTCGTCGAAGATCTCCCGGGTGCTCGTGAACGGGAAGTACTTCCCCCGGCCCAGGCGCCGGGCGAGGTCGACGATGATCTCCCAGTCGAGGCGAGCGTTGCCCGGCGGATCGATCGCCGCGTTGATCTTGATGGTGCGCCCCTCGACCGAGGTCGACGTCCCCTCGTCCTCCTCGTGGAGCGAACCGGCGAGCACCAGGTCTGCGAACTGCGCCGTCTCGTTCAGGAAGAAGTCGATCGCGACGTAGAACTCGAGCTTCTCCAGCGCCTCGGCGGTGTGCTTCGTGTCGGGCAGCGAGACGAGGGGGTTGAAGCAGATCGAGAGCAGCCCCTTGATCTCGCCGTCGTGGATCGCCTCGACGATCTCCTGGGCGGAGAGGCCCTTCCCCGGGATCTCGTCGACGTCGCACCCCCACACCGCCGCCACCTCCTTGCGGTGATCGGGGTCCTCGATGTCGCGGTTGCCGGGCAGCTGGTCGCACTTGTGGCCCTGCTCGCGCCCGCCCTGGCCGTTGCCCTGTCCGGTGATCGTGGTGACGCCACAGCCCGGCTTGCCGTACTTCCCGGTGGCGAGCCCCAGGTTGATGCACGACCAGACGTTCTCCACGCCCTTCGTGTGGTGCTCGATCCCGCGAGCGTGCAGGAGCATCCCGGTGGCCGACGTGCCCCACAGGCGGGCCGCCTCCACGATCCGGTCCACCGGGACGCCCGTGATCTCCGAGCCCCACTCGGGCGTGCAGTCGCGCACCGCTTCTATCGCCTCGTCGAAGCGGACGGTGTGCTGCTCGATGAACTCGTGGTCGAGCCAGTCGTTCTCCACGAGCACGTGCAGGATCGTGCACATCAGCGCCGAGTCGGTTCCGGGCCGGAGCCCGAGGAACACGTCGGCCGTGCGAGCGAGCGGCGTCACCCGGGGATCCGCCACGATCAACTTCGCACCCCGGTCGCGAGCCCTCCAGATGTACATCGTCGTGATCGGCGCGCACTCGGCGATGTTGGCGCCGGCCACGAACACCACGTCGGCCAGCGGGATGTCGCTCCACGGGTTCGACGCACGGTCGATCCCGAGCGCCCGCTTGTTCGCGACGCCCGCCGACACCATGCAGAGCCGGCCGTTGTAGTCGAGGTTCGCGGTCTGGAGGCCCAGGCGAGCGAACTTGCCCATCAGGTACGACTTCTCGTTGGTGAGCGACACCCCCGAGAGCACTGCGAACGAGTCCTTCCCGTAGGCGCCCTGGATCCGCTGGATCTCGGACACCGTGCGGCCCATCGCGTGCTCCCAGCCGACCGGCCGGAAGCCGCCGGGCGCCGCACGGTCGCGCTCCATCGGGTCGAGGAGGCGGTCGGGGTGGGAGCCCTGGAGGTAGCGCTTCACGCCCTTCGGGCAGAGCTTCCCTTCGTTGAACGGGAAGTCGTAGCGGGGCTCGAAGCCGACCACCTCGTTGTCTCGGACCTTCAAGCGGATGCCGCACTGCTGGCCGCAGAAGCAGCAGTGCGTGTCCACCTCCCGGTCGATCTCGAGGCCTGCGTTCCACCCGCCGGGCGGGGCCTGGTTGAGGTGCGGCCCGAACCGGGCGATCAGCTCCTTCTCGGAGACCGGACGAGTGGCCATCAGCCGAAACCTCCGACGCGGGCCGACTGGGCCAGCGTCCCCATGTGTCGCCGACACCTCGGGCAGGTGTCCTGCCAGTTCCCGCCGGCCCCGTCGGAGTAGTCGAAGCCCAGCTGCGGGAGCACGTCCTTCAGGTCGTCCATCTGCATGGCCGAAGCGAACGGCTCACCGCACCGCTGGCAGTGCCGCTGCTCCCCCGCCGCCCCCGCCTGCTTGTAGAAGTGCACGCCGATGTTCGCCGGGCGCTGGAAGATGTGGAAGAACTTCCCGAACGGGATGTAGAGGAGGCCCAGCACGACGGTCAGCGCGTGCAGGTTGTTGAGGAAGCTGTAGTACTTGCCGTGCAGCCAGAGGCTGGACGCCGTGAGGAACAGCCCGGTGACCGATACGGCGAAGAGCCCGGCGAGGGCCAAGAAGTCGCCCGAGCGCTCCACGGCCAGCGCACCCGGATCGCGGAGGCGCCGCCAGAGGAAGACGAGCACCCCGGCGATCACGAGGAACGCCGCGATGTTCAGCGCGTGGAACATCGTGAAGCCCAGCACGCTCTCTGCGTCGAACGAGCCGGTGGCGACCCCGAAGAGGTGGGCGCGGTACCGGTCGCCGTCCTGGCCGACCGACTCGAAGTGGATCCAGCCGAAGGTGAGCGGGAACGTCACCAGCGCCGCGAGGATGCAACCCCAGAAGACCAGCTGGTGGGCCGCCCAGCGGACGGTGGAACGCCGCCGGATGAAGCCCTGCGCGAGCAGGTTGGTGCCCACCTCGCCGACCAGGCCGACGGCGTTGCGACCAAGGCGGCCGGACTGGCGGAACGACTGCCAACCTCGGCGGTTGAGGCGGGCGGTCGGCGGTCGCTGCAGCCACACGAGGTAGCGGTAGACCGTGGCGAAGACCGCCATGAGGACGCCCACGAGGTAGCCGGCGAGCGCGGCGTCGAACCAGCGGAGGCCGCCGCTGCCGAAGAAGACCCCGACGATGACGAGGAAGGTCGCCAACGTGGCGATCGCGAGGGCCCGCCCGTCGAGCCGTGGCGTGCTCGTCGCGTAGGGCCGCACGATCCTCCTCGCTCTCTGGTGGGCGACCCCACCGACGCGACAGCGCAGAGCAGGGTCGTTGGCCGACTACCCGTGCACCTGCCGGCGGAGAACCGGCGCGGACCCGGCCGCGCGATCGGGCGGTGATCAGGCGGTGCTGTGGGCCGGCACCTCGTCGGCGCCGCCCGCGGCCACAGCCGGGACGTGGTCCCGGATGATCGTGATGACGCCGGCGGGGCAGGCCGCGGCGCCCAGCTCCGCCGCGGCCTCGAGCTCGGGCGGGACCTCGACGACGTGGAGGTCGAGGTAGCCGTCTGCGTCCAGCTGGTACACGCTCGGCGCGAACCGGCGGCAGAGGCCGTGGCCCTGGCAGAGCCCTGGGTGCGCTTTGATCTTCATCGCTTCCTCTCCACGAGCGAGACGTCGACCCGCGGCGGCTCGGCCGATGCGCCGTCGCCGACGTGGCAGCGCAGTCGGCAGTGCCCCCGGTACGGATCGACCGCCACGAGCTCGTCGACCACGATCCCGCCGATCGCATCCGCCAGTCCGTGAGCGATGCCGACGTGCAGCTCGCAGACCGTCCGGGGATCCGCCGCCGCAGTGGACGCGAAGGGGCACGTCCGCAGCGTGATGTCGATCGCGTCGCCGTCGCGCCGAGCGGTCGGATCGAAGCCCTGGCGCGCCATGTCGCGGACGAACCGACCGATGCGGTCGTCGGCACCGGGGGTCGGAGCGGAAGCCGCCGCGAACCCGGCACGCCGGCCGACGGCTGCCGGCGGCTCACCGGTGCGGACCGACTCGGCGAGGAGCAGGGACAGCCGCTCGTACGGGCCGCCGATCCCCCACCGGCTGTCGACGTTCGGGTGGGCCGTGTAGCGGAGGCGTGGACGTCCCCGGCCGGTGGCCGGTCCCAGCTGCTCCACGAGGAGGTCGGCAGCCACCAGCTTCGCGAGGTGCTGGCGGATCGCGTTGTGGTTCAGCCGGAACTGCTCGGTGAGCTCGGCGACGTCGACCTCGTGGTCGCTCTCGGCCACGTACCGGAACACCTCGTGCCGGGTCGGGTCCCCGAGTGCCCGGGCCTGTTGCTGCAACGTCGCCATGTGCCTCCGGTCGACACGTTAAGTTCTAGTGAACGCTAGAGGAAATGGGGCCCCATGGCAACGGATGACACCGAAGCGCAGCACCGCCCTGCCTCGGCCGCTCCTGCGACGCCGGACGTGGGCGGCGAGACGGCGTGCTGGGCCCACCTCGTCGACGAGGAGACCGGGCGCATCGAGGAGCTCGAGCGCGAGGTCCCCACCGACGAGGACGGGGCCTGACTGCCGCAACGGGGGGAGCGCGACCCTCCGGCGCGTGTATGCCACGCGCCCGGCGACGGAAATGCACTCGCGGACGGCGGTCCTCGGACCCTACGGATCGTTCACGGAAGGAGGCCGACGCATGCGAGGCGGACCACGACCGTGATGGCGTTCCGGGACCGATCCGAAGCCGGCCGGCAGCTGGGCCGGGACGTGGCCGAGCTGGCCCTCGACCGTCCGTGCGTGCTCGGCCTGCCCCGCGGTGGCATCCCCGTGGCGTACGAGGTGGCGAAGGCGCTGTCGGCGCCGCTCGAGGTGTTCGTGGCCCGCAAGGTGGGGGCGCCCGGGCACCCCGAGTTCGGCATCGGCGCCATCGCCGAGGGAGGCGTGCACCTCTTCGACGAAGACTCGGTCCGCCTCTGCGGCGTCACCGCTGCAGCACGAGAGCTGCTGCTCGAGGAGGAGCGCCACGAGCTCGAGCGCAGGGTCCGGACCTACCGCGGCGACCGCCCGCTCCCCCCGATCGAGGACCGCGAGGTGGTGGTGGTCGACGACGGCCTGGCGACCGGGGTGACCGCCGAGGCGGCGCTCACGGCGCTCGGAGCGATGGCGCCGAGCCGCCTGGTGATGGCGGCACCGGTCGGGGCGAAGGAGACGATCGTGCGACTGGAGGCGGCAGCCGACGAGGTCGTGGTCAGCGTCATCCCCGAGCACTTCAGAGCGGTCGGGGCCTGGTACCAGGAGTTCCACCAGGTCAGCGACGACGAGGTCCGAGCGTTCCTCGCTGTGTGAAGCGCCGCCCGCCGGTCCGGTGGCTGCGGTCCCGTAGGTGCGGGACGGTCAGCTGCGGCCGGGCGGCGGGGACCAGTCGATGGTGACGGCGCCGACGTCGTCGGGGTGCTTCTCGATCCAGCGGCGGGCGTAGGGGCACCACGGTGCCAGCCGGAGCCCGTCCTCCGCGGCACGTTCGACGGCGGCGCGCACCAGGCGTCCACCGATGCCACGACCGCCGACCTCCTCGGGCACCTCGGTGTGCTCGAGGACGAGCAGGTCCCCGTCGAGCCGGTAGACCAGCTGCGCCTCCACCCCGTCCACCGTCAAGGTGAAGCGGTTCTGGTCCTGCTGGTCGACGACCGTGTCGCCG
>JBIQID010000178.1:0-1709 GCA_044508215.1 Actinomycetota bacterium
GGGCCTCGGTGCGGGCGTTGTACTCCTTGCAGAAGTCCATGATCGCCACGCCGTGGGGACCGAGCGCGGTGCCCACGGGCGGGGCCGGCGACGCCTGCCCCGCGGGGATCTGGATCTTCACGATGGCGGTGACCTTCTTCTTGGCCATGACTCACTCTTCTCGCGCCGCGCAGCACGTGGTCGTGGGGACGGAGCCCGTTTCGGGCAGCCGCCAAGTCTGGCGGCTGGGGGCGGGGGCGAGCAAGGTCGCTCCCCTGCCGGGTGCCTACAGCTTGGCGACCTGGCTGAACTCGAGCTCGACCGGGGTCTCCCGGCCGAAGATGTTGACGAGCACCTTCAGCTTCAGCTGGTCGGCGTTGATCTCGACGATCTGGCCGGAGAAGTCCGCGAACGGACCCTCCTTCACCCGGACGGTCTCGTTCATCTCGTACTCGAGGCGTGGCTTGGACCGCTTGGTGGCCTCGGCCTCGCCCTCGGTCTTCGTGGCGAGGAAGTTCTCGACGTCCTTGCGGGGCAGCGGCGAGGGCTTGTTGCCCGCGCCCACGAAGCCCGTGACGCCCGGCGTGTTGCGGACCACGTACCAGGAGTCGTCGTCGAGGAAGCACCGGATCAGGAGGTAGCCGGGGAACATCTTCTTCGAGACGACGACCTTCTTGCCGTTGCGGACCTCGACGACGTCCTCGAGCGGGATCACGACCTCGAGGATCCGCGACTCCATGTTCATGGAGCGGGTGCGGGCCTCGAGGTTCTGCTTGACCTTGTTCTCGTAGCCCGACTGGGTGTGGAGCACGTACCACTTGCCAGGGCGGTCGTAGGGGCTCTCGGGCTTCGGCGCGGGCTCCTCATCGAGGAGATCGTCCTCGTCGAGGACCTCGGCGCCCTCCGCGCCCTCGGCGGCAGCGTCGTCCTGGCCGCCGTCGGCCGCCGCTTCGGCAGCGTCGGGTGCGGCGGTCTCGGCCGCCTCTGCGGCAGCGGCGCCCGCGGTCTCGGGGGTGGCGGCCTCGTCGGTGGTCGCGCCCTCCGCCGGGGTGTCGGTGGTGGGCTCGAGGGAGGTGTCAGTGGGGTCGGTCATGCTCATCGTGGTCTGGGGACGGCGAGGGCGGGCAGCGCCACCGCAGCCGTCGTGTCGGAGGTCGTGTCGAACAGGCGGCCGAGGGCTTCGCCGAAGAGGAGGTCGATCCCGAAGATGAAGGCGGTCAGCACGATGATCGCGATGAACACGATGATCGCCAGGCGGATCGTCTCCTTGCGGGTGGGCCACGAGGTCTTGCGCAGCTCGCCGGTGACCTCGGAGATGAACTGCTTCGGGGAGGTGCGCTCCTCCTTCAGCCGCTGCGCCGGTCGCCCACGGTCGCGCGTCGCCACGGGGGCGCCGTCGGCGCCGGCGAGCCCTTGCCGTTGGGCGGCCCGCTTCTGTTCACGGTTCATTGCCATGTGGCGACACCTCGGTGGCGATCAGATCTCGGCCGGCGAGGGGACCGGCTGCGATCGAAATGTTGCTTCGATGCTGGAGCGAGCAGGGAAGTGAGCAGGGCAGGAGGGACTCGAACCCCCAACCGCCGGTTTTGGAGACCGGTGCTCTACCAGTTGAGCCACTGCCCTCGGTGGGATCGGGTCAGCCTACCTGACGACCGCGTCCGCCCCCCAAAGACCGCCTCTCCACGCCCGGGCTCAAGACGCCAGGCGCACCCGGCCCCGGCGGCTGCGGG
>JBIQID010000178.1:1809-3950 GCA_044508215.1 Actinomycetota bacterium
CCTCTCCACGCCCGGGCTCAAGACGCCAGGCGCACCCGGCCCCGGCGGCTGCGGGTGGCGACCAGGATGGCACCGGCGGCACCCGCAGCGGTCGCGGCCGCGATCCCTCCGATGTAGGCGACCTTGTGGTTGGAGATGATCGAGCGGATCGCGGTGCGTTCGCCCGCCTCCTCGATGTGGGCCAGCACGTCGGCGACCATGCCGGGCGCTGGCTCGAGGAGCTCGGTGCGCATCGCCCGCAGTGCTCGCAGCACCTTGCGGTACTGCACGACCTCTGCCTGGCAGCGGAGGCACTGCTCGACGTGGCGGCGCTGCGACCGCGGTAGCGACACCGTGCCGTCGGCGACCTCGGAGAGGCGGTGGGTGAGCTCGTCACACCGCACGGGCCTCGACCTCCGCTGTCTCGGGGAAGAGCTGGGAGCGCAGCTTGTGGCGGGCTCGGTGCAGCCGGACCTTGGCCGCCGACACCGAGATGCCCAGCTCTGCGGCGATCGCCTCGTGGGGCAGGTCGTAGACGTCGCGGAGCACCACCACCGCCCGGAGACGTGGGGGCAGCTGCTCGAGGGCCTCGTCGAGGCGGGAGCGGAGGTCGCTCGCGTGGGCGAGCAGCTCGACGTCGGCGTCGGCGTTCGCATCCGCGACGTCACCTGACGCCGCGAGGTCGTCGTGGCGGTGCCGGCCGCGGGTCGTGAGGAACGTGGACGCGCAGTTCGCGGTGATCCGGTAGAGCCACGTGGTGAACTGCGCGTCGCCGCGGTAGTTCTTCAGGCCCCGGTAGGCACGCAGGTACGTCTCCTGCACCACGTCGCGTGCGTCCTCCTCGTTGCTCGTGAGACGCAACGCCAACGTGTAGGTGTCGACGTACGTCCGGCGGACCAGCTCCTCGAACGCCGTCGAATCGCCCTCGCGGGCAGCTTCGACGAGCGCATCGAGATCGGTGCCGCTCGGCGAGCGGCCCTGGTGTGGAGTTGGACCCGAAGAGGTCATCTCGCGTTACGTCCGGTGACGGAGGACACCATGGGACCACGGTACTGCGGGGTGCTCGCCCGGAGGTCGACACCCTGGGGTGACCCTCAGCGGCACGTGCTGGCGACCTCGGCGGGTCGCCGAGCGCGGGGGACCCTCAGCGGGCCGCTCCCACGCGTGGACCCGTCAGCGGGTCTCCTTGTGGACGGTGTGGGTCTTGTCCCACTTGCAGTACTTCTTCATCTCGATGCGCTCGCGGTCGTTCACCTTCGACTTCGTGGTGATGTAGTTGCGGCGCTTGCACTGGGTGCACTCGAGCGTCACGTGCACACGCTTGTCGGAAGCCATCGTTCGTCTCGTCCTCGTTCGGGGTCGCGCGCCACCACCGGCTACGCAGCGGATCAACCCTAGAACCCGTCGACCGCGCCCGCCAAGCCCACCTCCAGGTCGCCGCGCCTACGCTGGCAGGCCACCGAGCACTGGGAGCCGTCGTGAAGGTCGCCGTCATCGGAGCGCACGGGAAGGTCGCGTCGCACCTCGTCCGCCTGCTCGACGAGGCGGGCCACCAGATCACCGGGGTCATCCGGAACCCCGACCACGTGGGTGACGTGGAGGCGGCAGGCGCCGACGCAGTGGTGGCGGACGTCGAACAGATGGACACCGACGCGATGGCGCAGCTGCTGGCCGGTCACGACGCGATCGTCTGGTCGGCGGGCGCCGGCGGCGGCAACCCGCCGCGGACCTACGCGGTCGATCGAGACGCGGCCATCCGCTCCATGGACGCCGCTGCGAGAGCGGGCGTCCGGCGCTACGTGATGGTCTCGTACCTGGGCGCCCGCCGGGACCACGGCGTACCGCCGGACAACAGCTTCTTCCCCTACGCGGAGGCCAAGGCGGCGGCGGACGAGCACCTGCGGGGCACCGACCTCGACTGGACGATCCTCGGCCCGAGCCGCCTGACCCTCGAGCCCGGCACCGGCCGGATCGAGGTGGGCGACGACCTCGACGGTGGCGAGGTCCCGCGTGAGGACGTGGCCGCGGTCGTCCTGGCGGTGCTCGCCGACCCGTCGACCATCGGGCGGACCATCTGGTTCAACACCGGCCCGGTCCCCATCCCCGAAGCGATCCGCCCACCCACCTGACCGCCGGGCCCCTGCTCTCTCACGCAGGTGGGG
>JBIQID010000179.1:0-3879 GCA_044508215.1 Actinomycetota bacterium
TGAGCCCTGCGAGCCCTCCGCCGACCACCACCACGTCGTGTCGCGAACCAGCCATGTCAGCCTCCGTGTCGTCCAGTTTCCCCTCGAGACGATGCAGCGCGTCGCGGTGTGACCGGCCGGCCCGACCGATCCGAGGGGGGTGCCCCTCCCCGTTGGCGGCATCGGGGTGCGGGTGTACGTTGCGAGCGCGAAGAGGGGGGGCGCGGATGTCGGAACCGGAACGAAGCGCTGCCGTGCGCTGGCCGGGTGCTGTGACCGGTCGACTCCTCGACCTGACCGCTGACCTGGCCTGCGTGGTCGGCTTCGACGGCTGCTTCGTCGAGCTGTCCGAGGGGTGGACCGACCTGCTCGAGCGCTCGTGCGAGGAGATGGTCGGCCGCTCCCTGCTCGAGTTCGTGCACCCCGACGACGTCGCTGCCGTCAGGGAGCAGCTCGACGGGGTGAGGGCGGGAGGCGACATCGTCCACTTCGAGTGCCGGCTCGAAGCGGCCGACGGCTCGCCTCGGTGGCTCCGCTCCACCGCTGTCGCCGTGGCGGAGGAGGAGCGGATCCACGCGGTGTCCCACGACCTCACCGCACGCCGGCGGGCCGAGGCAGAGCTGGGCGAGAGCGAGCGGCGCTACGCCGACCTGATCGAGTCGTCGCACGACATCGTGCAGAGCATCGCCCCCGACGGCCACTTCGAGTTCGTCAACCGGGCGTGGCACCAGCTGCTGGGCTACGCCCCCGAGGAGCTGGCGGACCTCACGCTCTTCGACATCATCGACCCGGGCGACCACGAGCACTGCATGGCGATCATCGGCCAGCTGATGAGCGGCATGACCTTCGAACAGGTCGAGGTCACCTTCGTGACCAAGGACGGCGAGCACATACCGGTCGAGGGAAACGCGACCGGCCGCTTCCGCGACGGCGAGTACGTCGCCACCCACACCTTCTTCAGGGACGTGAGGGAGCGGAAGCGGGTGGAGGCGCTCGCCTCGCAGTACCAGCACCAGCTGGAGCGCGAGGTCGCGGAGCGGACCGCAGCGCTGGTCCAGAGCGAGAAGCTGGCCACGCTCGGCCGCCTCAGCGCCGGGATGGCGCACGAGCTGAACAACCCGGCCGCCGCAGCCCAGCGTGGCGCGGTCCAGCTGGACGACGCGTTCACCCAGACCTGCGACTGCCTGTTCCGCCTGGCCGGTCTCGGCCTCAGCGACGAGGAGGGTCGGCGGGTGGCGGAGCTGGTGGACCTGGCCGCCGCTCGCGCCAAGGTGCCCGACGCGCTTGACCCCATGCAGCGCAGCGACCTCGAGGAGCAGGTGGAGGAGTGGCTCGACGACCGGGGGCTGCCCGGCTCGTGGGAGCTGGCCGGTGCGATGGTCGACCTCGGGTTCGGACGTGAGGAGCTCGCGGCGATCGCAGGGGACTTCGACGACGAGCAGCTGCCGCTCGTCCTCGGTCTGCTCGCCCAGTCGTTCACCGCTCGCACGCTGCTCGAGCAGATCCGGCACGGCGCCGGTCGGATCGCCGACATCGTCACGGCGCTCAAGGACTACAGCTACATGGACCGTGCTCCGGTCCAGGACATCGACGTCCACGAAGGCCTCGACAACACGCTCGTGATGCTGCAGGGCGAGCTGAAGCGCGGCGTCGAGGTGCAGCGCGACTACGGCGACGGCGTCCCACGGATCGAGGCACGGGGCAGCGAGCTGAACCAGGTGTGGACGAACCTGATCGACAACGCGGTCGACGCGATGGCGGGCAGCGGCCACCTGGTGGTGCGGACACGCGCCGACGACGGATCGGTGGTGGTCGAGGTGGAGGACGACGGGCCGGGGATCGACGCCGCCGACGTCGCGAAGGTGTTCGACCCGTTCTTCACCACGAAGCTGCCCGGACAGGGCACCGGGCTGGGCCTGAACATCGCCTTCAACATCGTGCACGGGTCGGGCGGTCAGATCGAGGTCAGCTCGCGCCCCGGACAGACGGTGTTCCGCGTGCGGCTCCCGGTGCGGCAGCCGGTGGAGGTGGAGCAGTGACACCCGGCGCCGACGAACCGGTCGACGACGCGACGGTCCGCCGTCCGGGTCGGCCGGTGATCCTGGCGGTCGACGACGAGGCGGCCGTCCTCCAGGCGGTCCGCAGCGACCTGCGCAGCCAGTACGGGAAGCACTACCGGATCGTGGTGGCGTCGGGTGGAGCGCAGGCGATCGAGGTGCTGCGCGAGCTGAAGCTGCGGGAGGACCCGGTCGCGCTCGTGATCTCGGACCAGCGGATGCCCGACGTCCCAGGGTCCGAGGTGCTGGCTGCCGCCCGGGAGCTGTTCCCCGACGTGAAGACCGTGCTGCTCACGGCCTACGCCGACACCGACGTGGCGATCGGCGCGATCAACGACCTCCGGCTCGACTACTACATCCTCAAGCCGTGGGACCCTCCCGAGGAGCGGCTCTACCCGGTCGTGGACGACCTGCTGGGCGACTGGCACGCCAGCCACCGGGACGCCTCCGCGGTCGTCACCCGGGTGGTCGGCACACGCTGGTCGCAGGCCAGCCACCGCGTGCGGGACTTCCTCCAACGCAACCAGATCCCGATGCGCTGGCTGGACGTGGAGTCCAGCGACGAGGCCCGACGGCTGCGCGAGGCCGCGGGCGACGTGCAGCTGCCCCTGGTGCTGACGCCCGACGGCCAGCGGCTGGAGGACCCCGACGTGCCGACGCTCGCGGCCGCGCTCGGGCACAAGGTCCGCTCCGACGCCACGGTGTTCGACCTGGCGATCGTGGGCGCCGGACCGGCCGGCCTGGCAGCCGCCGTCTACGGCGCGAGCGAGGGCCTGTCGACGGTCTGCATCGAGCAGTCCGTCCCGGGTGGTCAGGCCGGCCAGTCGTCGAGGATCGAGAACTACCTCGGCTTCCCCAGCGGGATCGCGGGCGCCGACCTGGCGCGGCGAGCGGTGACGCAGGCCCGCCGGTTCGAGGTCGAGGTCCTCGCACCCGCCACCGTCACCGACCTCGACCTCGGCGGCCCCTACCCCCGCCTCGAGCTGGGCGACGGCAACCAGATCACCTGCGCAGCGCTGATCCTCGCCTGCGGTGTCAGCTACAACTGCCTCGAGGTGCCGGGAGCCCGCGAGCTGGAGGGCCGGGGCGTGTTCTACGGCGCCGCGCTCAGCGAGCGCGACACCGTGAAGGGCGAGGAGATCGTCGTGGTCGGGGGCGCCAACTCGGCCGGTCAGGCAGCCGTGTTCTTCGCCGACCACGCCTCCAAGGTCACGGTCCTCTGCCGCTCCGTGTCGCTCGGCGACAAGATGTCGGCCTACCTCGTCGACCAGATCGAGGCGCGCCCGAACATCGAGGTCCGGTGCCAGGCCGTCGTCCACGAGGTGTGCGGCGACGATCGGCTGGAGCGGGTCGTGATCGAGCAGGCCGGCGCCGGCCTCGAGGCGCTGGCGGCGTCCGCGATGTTCATCTTCATCGGGGCGTCGCCCCACACCTCGTGGCTGCCCCCGCAGGTGGCGACCGACGACCGTGGCTTCGTCCTGACCGGCCCGGCCCTCGGGGACCGGCGGTTCGAGACGTCGGACGGCGACCGCGACCCGTTCCTCTACGAGACCAGCGTCCCTGGCGTCTTCGCGGTGGGCGACCTCAGGTCCCGCTCGGTGAAGCGGGTTGCGTCAGCGGTGGGGGAGGGCTCGGTCGCCGTGCAGTTCGTGCACGAGTACCTGCGGTCGTAGTCCTGGATGGACCGGGCCAGCTCCGCCTCGGTTCCACTCGCTGGCGCTCGCTGCTTCGAGCTCCGCTACCCGGTCACTTGCCTCAGCTCAGGATCAGCTCGGCGGCGAGGCGCAGCTGCTCGGGCGACGACGGGTACATCGTGAGCGTCGTGACGGGGGACGACTCCCAT
>JBIQID010000180.1:0-3863 GCA_044508215.1 Actinomycetota bacterium
AAGAAGCGAGCGCCAGCGAGCGAGCCTGAGCGGAGCGACCGAGGCCATCGAGGTCCCCGCCGAGGAGCGGAGCCGAAGAAGCGAGCGCCAGCGAGCGAGCCTGAGCGGAGCGACCGAGGCCATCGAGGTCACGACTCGGCGAGCTGGCGGGTCCGCTCGTCCTGCACCAGCGCGTCCGAGACCTCGTCCAGCTCGCCGGCCAGCACCTTGTCGAGGTTGTAGACGGTCAGCCCGATGCGGTGGTCGGAGACGCGGTTCTCCTTGAAGTTGTAGGTCCGCACCTTCTCGCTGCGCCCGCCGCCGCCGACCTGGCTGCGCCGCGCGTCGGACAGCTCGGAGGCCTGCCGCTCCTGTTCGGCCTGCAGCAGCCGGCTGCGCAGCACACGCAGGGCCTTCGCCCGGTTCTGCAGCTGGCTCTTCTCGTCCTGCATCGACACGACGATGCCCGTGGGCAGGTGGGTGATCCGCACGGCGGAGTCGGTGGTGTTCACCGACTGCCCTCCGGGGCCCGACGACCGGTACACGTCGACCTGCAGGTCGTTCGGGTCGATCTGCACGTCGACCTCCTCGGCCTCCGGCAGCACGGTGACGGTGGCGGACGACGTGTGGACACGCCCCTGCGACTCGGTCACGGGCACCCGTTGCACGCGGTGGGGGCCCGCCTCGAACTTCATGCGCGTCCAGGCGCCTTCGCCCTTCAGGAGGAACGTCACGTCGGTGAAGCCGCCGAGGTCGCTCGACTGGGACGACATCACCTCGAACCCCCACCCCTGGCGGTCGGCGAACCCCCGGTACATCTCGTAGAGGTCACGAGCGAAGAGGTTCGCCTCCTCGCCGCCCTCGGCCCCACGGATCTCCACGATCACGTTGCGGCCCTCGTTCGGGTCCTTCGGGAGGAGCAGCAGCTTCAGCTCCGACTCGAGCGATTCGATCCGCTCCTCCGCGGCTGCGATCTCGGCGCGCATCGCCTCGCGGTCCTCGCCGGTGACCTCGCCGAACATCTCCCTCGCCGCCTCGAGGTCGTCGTGCGCCGAGCGCAGCGCCCTCGACCGCTCGACGATCGGCTCGAGCTCCCGGTGGCGCTTCGAGAGCGGCACCAGCTTCGACTGCTCGCCGAGCACCGCAGGGTCGCCCAGCATCGCCTCCACCTCGGCGAACTCCCGCTCCAGTCCCTCGAGGCGCTCCAGCACGCCCCCAATCTACGTGGGTCGGTCGGATACCCTCGACGGCAGCCGAGGGGGCAAGGAGGCACCATGTCGAGCTTCACCCGCATGGACGAGTCGACCGCCGAGCAGTGGGCGGTCATCGGGGCGGCGACGATGGAGGCCCAGCCTCGCGTCGCTGACGAGGTGCTGTCGATGCTCCGGCGCTTGGAGGGCATCACCGACGGCTTCGCCACCGACCAGCTGGTGCACGCGCTGCAGACCGCGACGCTGGCCGAGAAGGCGGGCGCCGACGTCGAGGTGATCGTCGCGGCCCTCTGCCACGACATCGGCAAGCTCATCAGCGTGTTCAACCACCCCGAGATCGCGGCCGCGATCCTCAAGCCGTACGTGCGCGACGAGGTGTACCAGGCGATCCGCGCGCACCAGGACTTCCAGGGGCGGCACTACTACCACCACTTCGGCGGCGACGTGGACGCCCGCGACCGCTACGCCGGCCAGCCCTGGTACCCGCTGGCCGAGCAGTTCGCCGACGAGTGGGACCAGGTGGCCTTCGATCCCGACGGGCCGATCCAGCCGCTCGAGCACTTCGAGCCGATGGTGCGAGAGGTGTTCTCGAGACCTCGCGGTCTTTGACGGGTCAGGTCAGCTCGAGGGGGCGGCCCAGGGCGCGGGCACGGCGACCACCTCGGGAGCGTGCGGCAGCCAGGTCGCAGCGGCCAGCGCTGCGCCCGGGATCGGTGAGCCCTCCGGGTGCACGACCAGGAGCGGGGCGTCGGGCGCCTCCCGGCAGCGCGTGTCCTCTGCGACCGGCAACAGGTCCACGTCCACCCCGCTGGTGCAGGCCACCACCACCCGTTCGCCGCCGGGACGGACGCCGAGTGCCATCGCCGGGTGGGGGTCACGCAGGTTCGGGCGCTCCACCGTCGACTCCACGGGCTCGATCGAGGTCAGGCCGGCGAGGCCGGGCTCCGCTGCGATCGCCACGCGGACCCAACGCTCCCGACAGAGGTCGCGGACCGGATGAGGGGGCGCGCCCGGTTGCCGGGCCTTGTCGACGATCGCGAGCACCGCCCCGAGCGAGTCGGCAGCCGACAGCTCGGCCCGCACCATTGCGCCGACCTCGCGGTCGAAGCGGCCGACGCCGGTCTCGAGGCGATGGGTGCCGTCGTGCTCCTCGATCCGTGCAACCTCCAGCCCCAGGCGCTCGCCGCGGACGATGCCGTGCTCGGTCACGACCTCGCAGCCGTGGGCGACGAGCAGCTCGACGAGCGTCTCCACCCCTGCGGGGCCCGGAACCACGTCCGGCAGCGGTCCTGCCTCGACCGGGTGCCAGTCCCGATCCGGGGCGACGGTCCACACACGGGTCCGTCCACCGAACCAGCCGGTGCGTCGGGCCAGGTCGGCCAGCACACCGCCGTCCGCGTCCTCGTCGACCAGCACGTCAACCTCGGCCGCGCCGGCGCGGGACGCCCACAGGAGGACACCTCCCGCAGATCGCGGGGTGACCTCGTCGAGGAGGACCCAAGCCCGCTCACCTTCGAGGAGCGTCGCGCCCGAGGGGAACGTCCCCGGCTGCCGTTCGCCGTCGCCCTCTCGGGCGCGGACCAGCGCGGCGAGCTTCGCGGCGACGAGCCGCGCCCGGCGCTCCGGGTCGATCTGTGGCGAGTCGGTCACCAGGTGCCGTCCGAGCGGTGCACGGATCGGCGGGCCGGGGCGCTCAGCTCGAGGCGTCGGGCGTCTCGGCTGCCGCCTTCTTGCGGCGGTTGCCGTAGCGGCGCTCGAAGCGCTCGACGCGGCCGGCGGTGTCGACGATCTTCATCTGACCCGTGAAGAACGGGTGGGTGAAGGACGAGATCTCGACCTTGGCCAGCGGATACGTCTCGCCGTCGATCTCGATCGTCTCGTTCGTCTCGATCGTCGAACGGGTGATGAGCTTGTCGCCCGAACCCATGTCCTGGAAGACGACGGTGCGGTAGTTGGGATGGATGCCGGGCTTCATAGCGGTCCTCGATGCTAGAGGGCGGACGGTGGGGCGGTCGATTCGGGAGGAACCGGCGGTCAGGCGCCGGGGGCCTTGGCCATCTCGGCGAGGAACTGCTCGTTCGTGGCGAAGCTCTTCATCCGGTCCACGAGCAGCTCGAGGCCCGCGCCCGGCTTCCCTTCGGCAGCGAGGCCGGAGAGCACACGGCGCAGCTTCCAGACCTGCTGGAGCTCGTTGCGGTCGAGGAGCAGCTCTTCGTGGCGGGTCGACGACGCGTCCACGTCGATCGCCGGGAACAGCCGCCGCTCGGCCATGCGCCGGTCGAGCTTCAGCTCCATGTTCCCCGTGCCCTTGAACTCCTCGAAGATCACCTCGTCCATCTTCGAGCCGGTCTCCACCAGCGCAGTGGCGAGGATCGTGAGCGAGCCGCCCTCCTCGGTGTTGCGGGCCGCCCCGAAGAAGCGCTTGGGCGGGTACAGCGCGGCGGTGTCGATGCCGCCCGACATGATGCGTCCCGTCCCGGGGGCCGCCAGGTTGTAGGCGCGGGCGAGCCGGGTGATGCCGTCGAGGATGATGACCACGTCCTGGCCGTACTCGACCATCCGCTTGGCGCGCTCGATCGTGAACTCCGCGGCGGCGATGTGCTCGTCGCTGGGCCGATCGAAGGTGGACGCGATCACCTCGCCGCTGATCGCGCGGCGCATGTCGGTGACCTC
>JBIQID010000181.1:0-3861 GCA_044508215.1 Actinomycetota bacterium
GCCCCGACGTGCGGCCGCGTACCCTCACGACGTGGCGCTCCTGCTCGCCCGCACGATGGTGGCACGTGGGGCAGAGCTCGCCGCGCTGCAGGAGGCGTGGTCGGGCGGCGGCACCACCCGCGTGATCCGAGGCCCGGCCGGCATCGGGAAGACCCGCCTCGTCCGAGAGCTGGCGTCCTGGGCCACCGCCTGCGGCGGCACCGTGCTGATCGGCCGGGCCAGCACCGCGGCTCGCGGCGCGCCGTTGCGCCCGATCGAGGAGGCGCTGCTCGGCGCCGCCCGGCGAGGCATCGCACCCGGGCCGGAGCTGGCCCCGTTCCGTCCCGCGCTCGGTGCGCTGGTGCCCGAGTGGGCCGAGGCGGGACCGGGCGGCCAGGGGTCGGGCGAGTCGGGGCTCGTGCTCGGCGAGGCCGTGCTCAGACTGCTCGCTGCCCAGGCCGGCGAGCGGACGGCGCTCCTCCTCGTCGAGGACCTCCACTGGGCCGACCCCGAGACGGTCGCGGTCCTCGAATACCTCGCCGACAACCTCGCCGGTGCACCGGTGCTCCTGGTCGCCACCGTGCGCTCCGGCGAGCCGGGGATCGGGACCGAGCTCGCCGCGTCCCTCGTGCACCGGAGGGCGGCGACGGCCGTCGACCTGCGACCGCTACCGGCCGATGCGGTCCTCGAGGTCGCCGCCTCGTGCCTGGAGGGAAGCGACGTCGAGGTGCCCGAGGAGGCAGTCGACGACCTCGTCGCTCGCACGGAGGGGATCCCGTTCCTGGTCGAGGAGCTGGTCGCCACGGCGGTCGACGCGGGCTGGAAGACCGTCGCCGAGGCCGTCCCCGGCTCGGTGGCGACCTCGGTCGAGCTCCGGCTCGACGCGCTGGCGCCGACGGCACGGCGGCTGCTCGTCACGGCTGCGTTGCTGGGCCGGTCGTTCCAGTGGACGGTGGCGGCTGCCGCGGTCGGCCTCCCCGACGACGACGCCGCCGCGGTGCTGCGGGACGCGGTCCGCTCGCAGCTGGTCGACGCCGACGGCTCGGGCTTCCGGTTCCGCCACGCCCTCACGCGCGATGCCGTCCTGGCGGCCACTCCCCCAGCCGAGCTGTCGGTGCTGGCACGCAGGGCGCTCGACGAGCTGCGCGCCGCTGCGGGCGAGGGCGGGCTCGACGGCGATCGGTTGCTCGTGGCTGCGGAGCTCGCTGAGCGGGCGGGCGTACCGGACGAGGCGGCCGGGCTGCTGCTCGACGCCGCGAGCGCCGCCCTGGACTCGGGCGCCCTCCGCTCGGCCGAGCGCTTCGCCGTGCGGGCAAGCGAGGCCGCGTCGGGTCCCCTCGCCGACGACATCGGCCGGCTGCTGCTGCGGATCCACGTGCTGGCGGGGCACACCGAACCGGCGAGGGCGCTCGGGACCGAGCTGCTCGGACGCTTCGGTGACGACCCGGCCGCTGCTGGGGAGGTCCGCCGGTTGCTCGGCGTGGCGGAGCTGGCGGCCGGCCGGTGGGACGATGCCGAGCGCCACGCCGAGGCCGTGGCCGCGCTCGAGCCCGACGACGTGGGCAGCCGGGCCCGCGCCAGCGTGATCGCCGCGCAGGCGGCGATGGGCCGCTCCGACGTGGCTGCCGCGGTCGTCCACGCCAACGCAGCCCTCGAGGACGCGACCACCGTCGGACGCGTCCCCATCCAGTGCGAGGCGTTGGAGGTGCTCGGTCGCGCGGAACGCGGGCGCGACCTCGCCGCGGCCGAAGCCGCCTTCCAGCAGGCGCACGACCTGGCCGCTGCGGCGGGGCTCGACCTGTGGAGGGTCCGGGCGCTGCACGAGCTGGGCACGATCGACATGTACGAGCGGCTCGACGCTGAGCGGCTCGAACAGGCCCGCCAGGAGGCCACCGCCTTCGGGGCGTTGGCGACGGTGGCGGTGATCGACCTGCAGCTGTCGGTGGTCTACGCCCAGCGAGGCGAGCTGGACCTCGCGCTCGACGCGGCGGTGCGATGCTCTGACGCCTCGCGACGGTGGCGGCTCTCGCCGCTGGCGATGAGCCTCACGATCCAGGCCGGCGTCCACGCCCGGCGCTCGGACCGTGCGGCGATGGAGGAGGCGATCGCCGCAGCGCGGGCGACCGGCGAGGACCGAGACCACGTGGAGGCGAACGTCGAGGGCCAGGTGCTCGCCGTGTACCAACTCGGCCTCGGCGACCTGCCTGCCGCGGCGAAGGCGCTCGACGCGGCGATGGACGTGATCCGCCGCACGGGTGTCACGCTGCCGATCCCCGGACTGTGGGCGCTGGTCCACACGGCGCTGGAGGCGGAGGAGGCGGACCGCTCCGACGGGGGCGGTGGTGGGGATGGCGCGCCGGGGGCCAAAGCCCGGGCGGAGGTCGCGGCGCTCGCCTTCGACATGCCGGTGAGCCACCAGACGTACCGGGTCGCCGAGGCGGTCGCCGCCGGACGGGCCGGTGACGTGGCGACCGCCGAACGGATCTTCGCCGAGGCCGACGGGTTCCTCGATCGGCACGGCGGCGGGTTCCCACGTCCGCTGGCCCACCTGCTCGCCGCGCCGTCCGCCCACCGGGACGGCTGGGGCGACCCGATCGGGTGGCTGCGGGAGGCGGCCGCGTCGTTCGACTCGATGGGCGCCCAGGCGTTCGCGGCGCGGTGCCGAGCGGTGCTGCGCGAGCTCGGCGCCCCCGTGCCTCGCCGCTCCTCCGGGGTCGCCGAGACCAAGGCGGTGCCGCCCGCACTGGCTCGGCTGGGGGTGACCGCCCGCGAGGTCGACGTGCTCGTGCTGGTGGCCGATGGGGCGACGAACCGGGAGGTCGCCGAGCAGCTGTTCATCTCGCCCCGCACGGTGGACAAGCACGTCGAGCGGCTCCTCCAGAAGACCGGGACGTCGCGTGGCGGGCTGGCAGCGGTCGCCCGGGAGGTCGGCTTGCGTACGTAGCGCGAGGCCGTTGTTTGCGTACGTGGTCACCGATGCCGGGACCGGGCGGCCGTCGGACGATGGCGGCATGACACACCACACCCCAGCCAACATGCCCGCCCCCTACCGGATCGCTCCCGACACGTGGATCGTCCCCGAGCTGGTGTCCGGCGAACCCGGCACCTACGTCGCCCTCAACTCGATGGTGATCGCCGGCGCCGAGCCGGTCATCGTCGACACGGGCAACGAGCTCTCGAGGCCCCAGTGGATCGAGGCGGCGTTCTCGATCGTCGACCCGGCCGACGTCCGGTGGGTGTTCCTCTCCCACGACGACCACGACCACATCGGCAACCTGGCGCCGGTGCTCGAGATGTGCCCGCAGGCCACGCTCGTGACGACGCACTTCACGGTGGAGCGCACGATCCGTGCGGTCGAGATGCCGCTGCCCCGGATGCGCTGGATCAACCCCGGCGAGTCCTTCGACGCCGGCGACCGCACCCTGGTCGCCACCCGCCCGCCGATCTTCGACGGCCCGACCACCCGGGGCCTGTTCGACACGACGAGCGGCGTCTACTGGGCGGTGGACACCTTCGCTGCCCTGCAGACCGGGCACCTCACCGATGCGGCCGACATCCCGCACGAGCTGTGGGAGGAGACGCTCCTCCAGTTCGGACGGATGGTGAGCCCGTGGACGGCGATGCTCGACGACGCCAAGTTCCAGGCCGCGGTCGACGCGGTCGCTTCCCTGGGTGCGACGACGATCGCCGGTGGCCACACGCCGCCGCTGCGGGGCCGGCGCCTCACCGAGGCGTTCGAGCTGGTCCGGCGGCTGCCGTCGCTCCCCCCGGCCGAGCTGCTGGCCCAGGCCGACCTCGACGCCATGTTGGCCCAGGCGACCGGGGCAGTCGACGTTCCGGGCGAGGAAGCGGCGTAGCCGCCACGGGTTCACTCCTCGCTCT
>JBIQID010000026.1:0-26793 GCA_044508215.1 Actinomycetota bacterium
AGCTGCGAGCGCAGCACCTCGAAGTAGACGCGGATGTAGGCGTCGACGATCGACTGGGCCACCTGCGGCTCGGCGGCCTTGGCGCTGATGATCACGACGTCGGTCAGAGGCTGCTGTTCGAACGTGACGTTGTCGGCGAGGTCGGCGGGGGCGATGCCCTCGACCTCATCCGCGACGCGGTCCGACAGCGACTCGAGCACGCTCAGCTCGCCGGCGACGTATCGGTCGGGGTCGCCCTGGAAGCTCACGACGGTCCGCGATTCGCTCGGCGGCGCCACGATCAGCACGCCCTTCGACTCGTAGCGCGTCTCGGCGGTGGCCCGCATGGCGACTGCGGGCAGCACGCCGAGCACCACGGCGACCAGTGGGATCCACCAGTAGCGCCGGATCGCGCTCGTCAGAAAGGCCAGTTCCATGCTCTACCCGTCGGTGCGACACCCGTGGACTGAAGCCCTTTGCCGCGTCACGAGCGTACCGGTCGCCCGGCGGTGCGAAGCCGCAGCGGGCTGGGTGGGCGGATCAGCCCAGCAGCGCCTGACCGTCGCCGAGGAGGTTCATGCGGCAGTCGAACCGGCCCCGGTAGCAGTTGTCGAGCACCCGCTGGAACACGCCCTCGTCCCAGCCGTTCATCCAGTCGGCGTGGCCGGAGAACCCCGCGGGACCGTCGTACATGTCGCTGACGAGGCGCCAGTTGGCCATGCCGGACGGCGGGACGCGGTAGCGGACGTTCTGGGTCACCTTCGGCAGCGGCACCGGATGCGAGGCCGGGCAGCCACGGTCGGGCCAGCCGGCGCCGTAGGCCATGTGCGACTTGTGGTCGGGCGAGTCGAGGTTCACGCCGTCCCAGCACTGCGGGAAGTCGACCGTCATGATGAACAGCTGGCCCGGTGCGCAGTTCGGGAACGATGCCCGCCCGTGCACCTCTGGGCCACCGGAGCCGGTGCACGAGTACGACACCACGCCGGGCTGGGCGCCGGTCGACATGGCGCTGCCGGCGATCATCCGGAGGCCACGCGGGAAGTTCTGGATCGTCTCGGGCAGGACGCCGTCGTAGCCGCTCTTGTAGTACACCTGCATGAAGTTCAGGCGGTCCATCTCGTCGCCGCCGGCGACGACCGGCGCGCCCGTCCTGGTGTCGACCACTGCGGGCACCCAGTAGGCGGTGCGGTTCGCCGTGCCGCCCGTGCAGGTGGAGTTGCCGGTGGTGCGCACCGACTCGGGGGTGGACGACGCGTCGACGCCGGTGTTGCCGAAGAACACGTGGAGGTGGCTTGCACCCGCACTGCCCGGGAACACGATCGGATCGTCGAAGCGCATGTGGGAGAACGAACAGTTCACCCGGAACGAGGCGGTGCCGTCACCGGCCGACTTCGAGTAGCTGGCCGGACCGATCATCGGGCGGTCGTAGCCCGGTGCGTCGACCGGGATCGCAGCGCGGTCGACGCTCAGCCCCTGGGGAGCCGAGGCGGGAGGCGCAGGCCGGATCTCCGGCGGAGGTGGCGTGGGGGTGGGAGCCTGCTGGCTGCCCTTCTGGGGCTTCGGCGCCCTCACTGCGCCTCCTTCGGGGACGGAGGAGCACGCAGCGACGCCCACGAGGGCGACGGTGATGCCGAGAGCGGTCAGCTGCCGCCGAAGTCGTTGCCGACGGGCGGGGAGGACGCGAGATCGAACCACAGTGGGTTCGATCGGCCCATCCGCCATGAGACTTGAGTTCCAGTTCTCATGGGCCATCGCCCCAATCTCGCGGACGAACCCCCCATCGGTCAATGACTCACAGGTCAGCGCGTAGCCATTCGTTGATCTCCGGGGCATCCCGATGAGCGATGTGATCGCTGTGCGGGCTCCGTTGCACCTCGGCTCCGAGGCGGTCCGCGTACTCGTCGATGCCGACCAGTTCGTCGCCCCCGGCGCAGGTCCATCCCAGGTCCTCGCACGAGGCTCCGGCCTCCGCCTCGCTCAGTCCACCGGTCCAGTAGACGGCGACGTCGACCGTCGTTGCGGGTTCGCAGTCGGGCGAGCTGTCGTCGGGCACCGGGTCGTCGACGATCACCCCGACCAGGCGGCCGTCGAGGTCCTCGCCACGGCAGGCGAGCGCCCCCACGAACGCGGCGCCGTTGCTGAAGCCGTGCAGCGCGACCCGTTCACACCCGGCAGCGTCGACCACCTCGGTGATCCGTGAGCGAGCCTCGGCGTACGACTCCTCGGTGTCGTAGATCCACACCCGGCCGCCGTCCTTCCACGCTTCGTTCCCGGAGGGGCTGAGCTCGGCCCAGCCGTCGAGCTGGCGCGGGGCGGCGCCGTCGCCGGTGCGTCCGTGGACCGTCACGAGGCAGCGCTCGGCGCGGAAGTCGGGCGGGAAGGTGGTGGGCGGCCCAGCGGTCGGCTCGTCGCCACCGCACCCGAGGGTCGCAGCGCCGAGGAGGACGGCGACGACGGCGGACCCGACGCGTCGGCGAGCTCCCCGTCGCCCGACGCGGGCTGTCATGCCGGGGTGGGCTGCGCGGTCGCCCGCTGGTTCCACTCGGCCACCATCGCGCCCATGGGGCGGCGGCTGCGTCGTTCGCGCTGCGCTCGCTTCACCTGCTCCACCAGCGCGGCGCCGGCGGGGATGTCCAGGATCTTGGCCTTCAGCGAGTCGGTGGTGTTCGGCGACGTGCTGCTGACCCGCGGTGCTTGGTGCGCCAGGTTCGGCAGGCAGAGCAGGGGTCGGAGGCCGTTGTCACGGTGGAACTCGCTGATGACGCCGTCGGGGGAGATCTTGTGGCCGCCGGGCACGAGGCGCTCCTCGAAGTTGGCGATGAGGGCGTCGAGGGCGGTGTGGTGCACCGCGTAGAAGTGGCTGCCCTGGATGTGCCAGCCCGCCGACTCGACGACGTGCGGGCCGACCGGCGTGACCGGCTCGTGCCACACGGGCGACTGCTCCTCGAGGTAGCCGAGGTAGAGGACCGACCAGTCGCGGTCCGACAGCCAGTCGTCGATGGAGAGGGCGTTGCGGTCGAACGCGGACATCAACATGACGTCGTCCTCGGCCACGACGGCCACCCGCGCGCCGTCCTCGCGGGCACGGCGAAGGCACGCCAGCTGGCTCTCGAAGCACCCGCGGAACCCGATGCTCGCGAAGCCGTCCGCATCCGTCGGCCGCTCCGCCAGGTGGACGTGCACGTCGATCCCGTGGCGAGCGAGCTCGCCCTCCATGTACGCCTTGCGTCGCGGCTGGTCCACCAGGCAGATCCCGTAGAACCTCCAGCCTCGCCGTGCGAGCTGCGCGCCCGTCGACTCCATCACGTCCGCTCCCGTGTCCCGGCCAACCGCTTCGCAGGGTACAGCGCGCGCCCCGACCCGACCCCGTCCAGACGTGGACAGGTTGTAGCTGTCCGGATCGTGGCGACCCCCGCGCCCGGATGCGGACCGGTTGAAGTTGTCCCGATGTGGCGGCTGGATGTGGGCGGGGAGGCCCGGGGTCGGGGTGGCACCGGTAGCCTCACGCCGGTGGTGACGGGCACGGGTCGACGCCGGCGGAGCATCGCCGGGGGGCTCCTCGCGCTGACGGCGCTGCTCGGAGCGTGCGTCGACGAGGGCCGCGGCGCACGCGCCTCCCACGACCACGGCGGTGGATCGGAGCCGTCGTCGCACGCCCACGGAGGTGCCGACGACGGGATCACCCCGGGCGAGTGCGCCGACGTCCACGAGGGCCACGCCGGTCACCAGGCGATGATGTGGACCGCCCAGATGGCGGACGAGATGACCGAGGCGGGCTGCGGGTGGCCCTACGAGCCGTTCCTCATCGACCTCGACGGTGGTGAGGACGACGCGGCGCTCGACGCCCCCTTCGAGCCGCGCCGCTACGACGAGCTGTGGGCGGCGATCACCGACGCCGACCTCGGGCTGTGCTCCGTGGCCACGGTCGTCGAGGCGCAGGAGACGGGGCGGGCCTTCGGCTTCACCTACCAGGTCGGCGAACCGGGGTGCCCCGGAGCGGTTCCCACCGGTTCGATCGCCGTGGGGGAGTACGGCACCGAGGCGCAGCGGGACGCCGCCGCTCACGCGGCCGCCCGGGATGCCGACGCGGAGAGGGTGTACGTCCTCGGTCGCTGGGTCCTCGAGCTGCGCGGCGACGGTGCGCGCGTCGAGCCGCTCGTGGGCGACATGGGTGGCCAGGAGCCGGCGTGAGCCTGTCGGCGTCGGCCCAGCGCGCCCTCCTCCCCGAGGCGCGGCACCGTCGACCCATCGTCGACGTCCTCGCTCCGCTCTACCTCGTGCTCTACGTGCTGGTCGCGTTCGAGCCGTTCGAGCTGTTCGTGCGACCGCCCGGGATGGTCTCCTCGGTGGTGCTGCCGGCCATCGGCGTGGGAATCCTCGCCCTGACCCCCAACGAGCGGCTGGCGCGCATGCCGATCAGCGTTCCGCTCTTCGCTCTGGTCGTGTGGTCGGTGATGAGCGCGGGGTGGAGCGCCTCCCCGGGGTCGACCATGTTCTCGCTGCGGGCGACGATCCTCCCGCTCGTGATGGTGACGTTGGTCGTGGCCACCATCCCGCCCCGGGTCGTGGCGCGGACGATGCTGGCCCTTGCCGTCTCCATCACGCTGTGGAGCCTGGTGGTCTCGTTGGTGCTGCCGATGTCGAGAGCCGTGGCGCTCGAGGACGGGCTGGACGACCAGGCCGGGTTCCGCGGGACGTTCGGGCACAAGAACTTCCTGGGCGTCTACGCGGTGCTCGCACTGGCCATCGCGTTGCCCCTCCTCCGCTCTCGCTGGCGCCGGGTGATCATCGTCGGGCTGGTGATCGCCGCCCTGACCACCCGCTCGGCCACCACCGCGGGCGGGCTCGCAGCGCTCAGCTTCGTGTGGTTCTGGATGCGAGCGATCGAACGGGGCCGAACGCAGCGCGACCGGAAGCTGATGCTCTTCGTGTCGACCAGCTCCGCGGTCATCGGCCTGCTCGCCGTGCTGCGCCTCCTGCCCGTGCTGCTCGACGTCTACGACAAGGACATCACCTTCTCGGGGCGGACGATCATCTGGGGTGAGTCGTTCGCGGTGCTCGCACGCCAGCCCTGGCACGGGTACGGGCTCGCCGGCGTGTGGACCAACCCGCCGACGTCGCTCACCCACGAGCTCTGGAACCACATCGGCTTCAGGGCGGGACACACGCACAACGGCCTGGTGGAGCTGCTGCTCGACCTGGGCATCGTCGGCGCGTCCCTCGGCGTCCTCTTCATCCTCAGCGTCATCCGGCTGGCCAGCCGAGCGAGCCGTGATCCCGAGCTGCGGCCCTACGGTCGGTGGGGCCTGCTGTTCTGCGCGTCGTTGGTCATCATGTCGCTCGCCGAGCCGCTGTTCGCGAACCACTACCTGGCCTACCTGGCGATCGTGTGGGCGACCCTGGCCTCGATGATCAACCAGCGCCGCGACCGCGCGGGCGGGCCCCGCCGCGCCTACTCGACCACCTTCTGACGACACGACGATGAAGCTCGCCTACCTGCTCAACCAGTACCCGATGCCCAGCCAGACCTTCGTCCGGCGGGAGATCGCCGCCCTCGAGGACATGGGGTGGGAGGTGCACCGGGTGAGCGTCCGTCCGAGCACCGGCGAGGTGGTCGATCCAGCCGACCGGTCCGAGGTCGACCGCACCCGCGTGGTGCTGGGTGGCCCGGGCGGCAAGCAGGGCGCGGCGCTGCGGCTGGTCGCCGCGGTCGCCCGCAACCTGGTCCGGCGGCCCGGCCGGTTCGCCGCCGCGCTGCTCACCGCGCTCCGCCTGGGTCGCCGCAGCGACCGGGGCCTCGCCGTGAACCTCGTGTACCTCGCCGAGGCGTGCGTCGTGGTGGAGTGGCTCACGGCGGCGGGCGTGCAGCACGTGCACAGCCACTTCGGCACGAACGGTCCGGCCGTCGCGCTCCTGGTCCGGCGGCTGGGCGGGCCGGCGTACAGCTTCACGGTGCACGGGCCCGAGGAGTTCGACCGGCCCGAGGCGCTCCACCTTCGGGAGAAGATCCGCGGCGCGGCGTTCGTGGTGGCGATCAGCAGCTTCGGCCGGAGCCAGCTGATGCGGTGGAGCGACGTGGCGGACTGGCCCAAGGTGCAGGTCGTGCGGTGCGGGGTGGACGCCGACTTCATCGAGCGTCGCCCGGATCCCGTGCCGGACGAGCCGCGCCTCGTGTGCGTGGGTCGCCTCGGTGAGCAGAAGGGTCACCTGGTGCTGCTCGAGGCGGCCGCACGGCTGCGGGACGACGGCGTCCCGTTCCACCTCGTCCTCGCCGGCGAAGGCCCGCTGCGCGGCGAGGTGGAGGAGGCGATCGAGGCGGCGTCGCTCGGTGACAGGGTGGAGCTGACCGGATGGGTCGACAACGCGCGTGTCCGCACCGAGATCGACAAGGCCCGCGCGCTCGTCCTGCCCAGCTTCGCCGAGGGGCTCCCGGTGGCGATCATGGAGGCCCTCGCACTGGGACGACCGGTGGTGAGCACCACCGTGGCGGGCATCCCCGAGCTGGTGGACGACCACTGCGGCTGGCTGGTCCCGGCCGGATCGGTCGACCAGCTCGTGACCGCGCTCCGCCAGGTCCTCTCGGCGAGCCCCGAGCACCTCACCGAGATGGGCGAGCACGGCCGGCGACGCGTGCTCCGCGACCATGACGTGCGGGCGAACGCGGCGGCCCTCGCCGACCTCTTCCGCTCGCACGGAGGTCGGTGACGTGGAGCCCGTCTGCTTCGTCGCTCCGTACCCGCCCGGCCGATCCCACCTCGGTGGTGGCGGCTGGGTCGACCGGCGGCTGGTCGGGGCGCTCGGCGAGGCCGGGGTCGACGTGGCGATCCACTCGGTGACGGGACCCGACGGTCGGTGGGCGGAGGGCGGCCTGGAGGGCACCTCGGCCGGCGACCTGCCGCTGGAGGTCCGGGGTGACCGTCGAGCGCTCGCCCGCATCGTTGCCGCGATGTGCCGCAGCACCGAGCCGTACCTCGCCGCGAAGTTCACGGCGTTCCCCGGCTGGCCAGCGGCCGTCGCCGGGTTGACCGAAGCCGCCCGCGGGCGCCGGGTGATCACGAGCGGGTGGCCGTCGCTGCTCCTCGCGGACGCTGCCGGCCTCGAGGTGGACGTGCACGTGGCCCACAACGTGGACGTGCTGATCGCCGAGTCCCACTCGCCGAGGCCGTTGCGGCTGCTGGGTGAGGTGCCCCGGCTGCGGCGCCGCGAGCGTGCCCTGCTACGCCGGCCGCGGGCGGTGGTCTCCCTCTCGCGGACCGACGTCGAGCGACTGCGCAGCTGGGGCGTCGACGCACGACCCCTGCCCCTGCCGCTCACGCCCGTGCCGCACGTCGGGCGAGGCGCCGTCCGCGACGTGGGGTTCGTGGGCAAGGCGAGCTGGCCCCCGAACGCCGAGGCGCTCGCCGTGCTGCTCGGGCCGGTCCACGAGGCGCTCGAGGCCCTCGGCTCGGACGTGGCGTTCCGCCTGGGAGGCGCGGGGACCGAGGACTTCGCCCGGCACCCGCGGGTGGCCACCTCGGGCTGGGTGCCCGACCTCGACGAGTTCTACGACAGCGTGGGGTTCGTGGTGGTGCCCCGCCTCGGCGTCAGCACAGGGGTCAGCGTGAAGATGCTGGAGGCTGCGGAGCACGGCGTGGGCGTGCTGGTCCCGACGCAGCTCGCGGACGCCGTCGACCCCGCCGGGCCGTGGATCGTCGCCGACGACCCGGCGGCTCTCGCAGCAGCACTGGTCCGAAGCGACCCGGTCGAGCACGGAGCCGCGACTTCGGCCTGGGCGGCTGCACAGCAGCCGGCCCTGACCGCGGCGGCGATCACCGAGCTGCTGGCCGGCTGACTCCGTCGAGCCAGACCCGCGCCTGGCGTCGCCACTCCTCGGGCACCTGCTCCTCGCGCCGCTGCCGCGCCCGCTCCTCGTACCAGCGCGGGGCGAGCGACACCGCCACGAGCTTCCGCAACGACCCCAGCGACGGCCCGGCACGGAAGCTGCGGAACGCACGCCGGCGTGCCTGCGCGGGCGAACCGAGGAGGTCGGCGGTGAGGAGGCTCTGGTGGATCCGGCCCCAGTCGGGCTCGACCCCGAACCGCCGGTAGAGGTGGTCGTGCTTGGCGATCACCTTCGAGATCTCGCGCTCCATCCTGCCGGTGTCGGTGCTCATCGACTCGACCCCCGTGCGGTAGCCCACGAGCGGCTCGTCCAGCAGGTGCGGGGGAGCGGCCTCGAGCAGGCGGATGGCGTAGTCCCAGTCCTCGGCGGACGTGAGGGTCTCGTCATAGGGGCCGACCTGCTGGGCCAGCTCTCGCTCGACCAGCAGCCCCTGGCCGGCCGACGGGATGACGTTGACCTGGAGCAGCTCGGCCATCAGGCCACCCAGGGAAGGGCAGCGGACGTGCCCGATCACCCGGAGGTCGTCGTCGACGTCCACCCGCCCCGCGCACGACCAGCGCGCCTCGCCGGCCACGAGCGCCGCGTGCTGCCGCGCGAGCCGGTCGGGGGCGGTGAGGTCGTCGTCGTCGATCCACGCCACGTAGCGGGCGGTGGACGCGTCGAACCCCGCGTTGCGGGCGCCCGAGAGCCCACGTGGCACGTCGTGGCGGACCACCCTGACGCCGTGTTCGGCGGCGTACCGGGCGAGCAGGGCGGGCGTGTCGTCGCTCGACCCTTCGTCGACCACCACCACCTCGTAGCGGAGGCCGCCGTCGAGCGCGACGAGCTGGCGGAGCAGCCGGTCGAGGAGCGTCGAGCGGTTCCGGGTGGGGACCACCACGGCGACGTCGGGGGCCTCGCCGCTCACGTCACGTCCGGTGCCACTGCTGAACCTCCGCCCGCGCCGTCAGCGGGTCCGACCATCTTGGCGGACTACGCTCCGGCGATCGCAATGCTGCCCACTCGACGTCTCTTCGATCTCGACTTCGTGGCAGACGGGGACATCGAAGCCCTCGTCGAGGCGCTGCTCGACCAGGACCGGCGGGCACCCCACGGGTGGCGCTGCACGGTCACGCCGAACGTCGACCACCTGGTGCGCTACGAGCGGAACCCGCTCGAGGCGGAGGTGGCGCGGGCGGCGACGGTCGTGCTGCCCGACGGCATGCCGATCGTGTGGGCCGGCAGGCTCCTCGGACGGCCGCTGGCGTCGCGCCTCACCGGCAGTGACCTCTTCGCCGCGCTTTGGCCCGAGCTGGCGGCCCGGTCGATCCCGGCGGTGGTGATCGCGTCCAGCGAGGAGGTCGCGGCGGGTCTCACGGCCGAGCACCCGGGAGCCCGGATGGTCGTCCCGCCCCGGTTCGAGGTGGACGACGAGGCGGCCGTCGACGCGCTGATCGACGAGGTGGTCGCGACCTCCGACGAGGTCGGCGCACGGTTCGTGGTGGTGGGCATCTCGATGCCGAAGCACCACCTCGTGGCGCACCACCTGGAGCGGCGGTGGCGGGACCGGGACTTCGTGCCGATGGTGATGCTGCTGGGCGCCTCGCCGAACTTCCACCTGGGGCTCACGCAGCGTTCACCCGAGTGGATGCAACGGTTCGGGCTGGAGTGGCTGCACCGCCTCGCGAGCGACCCGAAGCGGATGGCGCGGCGCTACCTGGTGGACGATCCGCGCTTCGTGGGCATCCTTTGGCGAGAGTGGAGGGCCGCTCGGAGCGGTCGACGGAACGAGGTGGGAACAGGTGGCTGAGGTGGACGAGCGCGGTGCGGAGCCGGACGGCGGCGCATCGGGACGGGTCGACGTGGCGGTCACCATGTGCACCCACAAGCGGCCGGAGGTCCTGCGGCGGCTGCTCGAGCGGCTGACCGAGGTGGCCGAGGCCGCGGCCGACGTCGCCCGGATCGGGGTCGCAGTGGTCGACGACGACCCTGCCGCCTCCGCGAAGGAAACCGCCGAGTCGATGTCCGACGCCTTCGAGCTGGGGCTCCGCTACGCGTGCACCGGTTCGGGGAACATCTCGATCGCCCGCAACCGTGCCCTCGACCTGGGCTCGGAGGTGGGGGACTGGCTCGCCCTCATCGACGACGACTGCATGCCCGAGGTCCCCTGGGTCCGCGAGCTGCTGGCGGTGCAGGCCGCCACCGGCGCCGACTGCGTGTCGGGCGCGTGCGTCGACGACCCTCCGCCGGGCGCCCCGGCCTGGCTCTCCGACGAGCCGTTCCTCGACGAGCTGAGCACCGGCGTCGACGGCGAGGTGACCGACGAGGGCTACGTGAAGAACACGCTGGTCTCGGTGGACTTCCTGCGCCGGCACGACATCCGCTTCGACGTGGCGCTCGGCGTCTCGAGCGGTGAGGACGCCATGTTCTTCCACGACCTGCACGCGGCAGGGGTGCACCGCCGGTTCGCTGCGAAGGCGCTGGTCCACGAGCAGGTGCCCCCGGCGAGGGCGACGCTGTCGTACCAGCTGCGCCGCCGCTTCTGGTACGGGAACACGGAGGCCGTGACCTCGGTGCAGAGCGGCACGAGGTCGCGGCTGCGGATGGTGGCCAGCGGGGCGAAGAAGCTGGTCGAGGGGCTGCTGTGGCCGCTGCGCCGGCTGGCGTCCCGGCAGTCGCCCCAGTGGCGCTTCGCCCTCTCGGAGGTGCTGCGAGGGATCGGCCGGGTGCTCGGCGGCGTCGGCTACAAGGTCGACCACCTGTAGCGCTGGGACGCAGCCGGCCAGCCGACCAGTCGCCGGTGGCTCAGGGGACCGCGGGCTCCTCCGCCTGCCGGTCGTCGAGGCCTTCGTCGTCCGGGTCGTCGAGACCTGCGTCGGCAGCCGCTGCCAGCTCGGCGTCGAGCTCTCGGTCGGCCTTCCGCTGGCACACGACGAGCGCCGACCAGGTCATCACCACCGACAGCGCCTCGCTCAGCACGGTGGCCAGCGCGGCGCCCTCCCAGCCCATGATCGGCACGAGCACGATGTAGAGCACGAGCGCGCCCGCAGCGTTGATCGCGATGAGGATCGTGCGCAGCGTCACCTTGTTCAGGCCCATGAGGGCGTTGATCGAGCAGCTGCCCACGGCCCGGAGGAGCACGATCGGCGACAGGATCCGGACCATCTGGATCGAGCCCTCGAAGTCCTTGCCGACCACGATCGGGAGGAGCGGCGCCGCCACGATGACCCCGATCGCGAACACCACTCCATAGATGCCGCCCACCATGGCGTAGCGGGTGGCGCGCCGCAGGTGCTGGCCCCGCAGGCCGTCCTCGTGGTGGAGGAACCGGGTGTGGGTCGCCTGGATGACGCTGCCCACCGGCACGAGGCCCAACTGGATGATGCGGTAGGCGGCGGCGTAGAGGCCGGTGTCGACGACGAGCTTGTTGGCGGCGAGCACGAGCTTGTCGCCCTCGTTGCCCAGCGCGTCCGCGGAGATCCCCGCCGAGTAGACGAGGTTCGTGCGGAGGTGCGCCCCGTGGATGCGGCCCGGCACGAACTCGAACCCCAGCCGCCGGCCCACGACCCTGAGCGAGGCGAGCCCCACCACCGTGGTCACCACGAACATCGACACGGCGAGCGACCCGATCGTGAGCGAGTCGGTCGCGAAGAGCACCGACAGCACCACGATGCGTGCCACCAGCACCACGACGCGGATGCGAGCCGACGCCGCGAAGGTGCTGGTCGCCTGCACGGTGGTGGCGGCCACGTGGACGATCGGCATCGTCACGAACTCGGTGACGAGGATCGCCGCCATCGCCACCACCGCGACGCCCTCGACGATCCACAGCGCGGCCCCCATGCCGATCGCCGTGAGCGCCACGCCGAACGCGAGCGACAGCGAGAGGCACGAGCGTGCGGTCCGCGCCACGTCCTCGCGCTCGCGGACCACGTGCTGGAGGAGGGCGAGCGTGACGCCGGAGGCGGCGAGGGTCACGAGAGGACCGACGATCGCGTAGAGCGAGGCGTACGCGCCGTAGCCACCCGGCCCGAGCGAGCGCCCGAGGAACGCGAAGGAGAGGAAGGTGCCCACCAGGGTCACCGTCTCGGTGACGAGGCCCCAGAAGGACTCGCTGGCGAGATCGGCCCCGCGGACGGACTTCAGCCGGGTCAGGAGGGTCGCCACTGCGGCTCAGTTGTACCGCAACCGCTCGATGTTGCAGCTGACCGTGGGCCGTCCGCACCTACCTCTTGGGCGGCATCACCCAATTCGGCATGAACAGGGTCGACATCTCGCGCCGGGTCATGCCAACATGCCTCCTGATCTACCTGGCGGGTAGATGGCTGGCGGAATCCTGGGGATGATGTCGGCGACCTCCCAACGCGCTGGAGCGTGACGAGGTCGCCGCAGAGACCCCGGTAC
The DNA here is from genome assembly GCA_044508215.1 of Actinomycetota bacterium. Taxonomy (GTDB): domain Bacteria; phylum Actinomycetota; class Acidimicrobiia; order Acidimicrobiales; family Microtrichaceae; genus JAEZFI01. Next base: position 12,245 of record JBIQID010000026.1, read on the forward strand.
CCCGACAGCTCGGACGAGTTGGTCGCCGAGGCGACCAGGCTGGAGGAGCAGGCGGAGTGGCGGCGGCGGTGTGGGACGGTCCGACGACTTCGGCCATCACGTTGAACGTCGTCTTCTCCGAGGAGGGGGGCCACCTCGAGGCCGCGCGCCAGGAGGTCGAGGCGCTCGAGCGCGGTGCCAGCGGCGAGGCGCTCCGCCGCCGTCTCGTCCTGGTCGACGTCGCGATGGCCACGATCGCCTGGGTCGCCACCATCGGCAGCCCGCTGCGCCCCGAACCGCTCGACTACCGCTGGTGGGCGGTCGGCGCCGCGCTGGCGGGCATCACCGTGCTGCTCGTCATCGCCTCGGGCCTCCACCGGGCCAGGGTGGCGAGCCTGCGCTCCACCGAGGTGGTCCGCCTGGCGTACGTCAGCGTGGCGGTCGGGTTGGTGGGAGCGACGCTCGCGTCGACCCTGCAGCTCGACAGCGAGTCGGTCCCGCTCGTGGGCGCCGCCTTCGGCTTCCTGCTCCTGGCAGGCGGCCGGTCGATGTTCCGCAACTGGCTGCTCGCCCAGCGCGCGACCGGCAAGCGGCTCCGCGCCGTGGTCATCGTGGGTGCCGACGACGAGGCCCGGCGGATGGCCGACCACCTCGCCGAGTACCCCCAGATCGGGTACAAGGTCGTGGGCTTCCTGCGGTCCGTCGAGGACGGCGCCGTGACCGTCGGCCCCGTGCTCGGCAAGGCGTCAGAGGCCGCCTCGGTCATGGGTGCCGTCGGCGTCCGGGGCGCGATCGTGGTCCCCGGTGCCCTCACGGCCGACGAGTGCGACGGGGTCATCGGCGACCTGCTGGCGCACCGGATCCACGTGCACCTGGCTCCTGGCATCCGTGGCGTCGACAGCCGGCGCCTCCGCTCGTCGCCCATGGGGCACGAGCCGCTGCTGTACCTCGAGCCCTCGGGTGGCAGCGCGCCGCACTACGCGCCGCTGCGCCGGGTGATCGACGTGGTGGGCGCCACCATCGGCCTCGTCCTCACGGCGCCCGTCGTGGCCCTGATCGCGATCGCCATCAAGCTGACCGACGGCGGGCCGGTGCTGTTCAAGCAGGAACGTGCCGGCATGAACGGCCGCCCGTTCATGCTCCTCAAGCTCCGGAGCATGTCCGTGGACGCCGAGGACCGCCTCGACGAGATCAAGGCGCTGAACGAGCGCGAGGGCGGCCCGCTCTTCAAGCTCGACAGCGACCCCCGGGTGACCCGCGTCGGTGCGCTCATCCGGGCCACGAGCATCGACGAGATCCCCCAGCTGATCAACGTGCTGCGGGGCGAGATGAGCCTGGTCGGCCCCCGTCCGGCGATCATCTCCGAGACCCAGGAGTTCGACGACGAGCTGCTGGTCCGCCAGGAGGTGCGCCCCGGCGTCACCGGGCTCTGGCAGGTGGAGGCCCGCGACAACCCGTCGTTCAACGCCTACCGCTACCTCGACGTCTTCTACGTGGAGAACCAGTCGCTCTCGCTCGACATCACGATCCTGATGGCCACGTTCCGGGCCGTCGCCCGCTCGTTCGCACGGGCGTTCAAGGCTCGGATGCCGAGCCGCGCCGCCTGAGGGCGGCTGCGGTCACCACTGCTTGGCAGCCCGGCCCATCTCGCGCTGAGCCTCCCGCTCGGCGTCGCGCCGTGCGATGTCCTGGCGCTTGTCGACGTTGCGCTTGGGCTTGCCGATCCCGATCTCGACCTTGACCCTGCCGTCCTTGAAGTAGAGGCGCATCGGGAGGAGCGAGAGCCGCTCCTGTTGCATCCTCAGGGCGATGCGGTCCAGCTCCCGGCGGTGGAGCAGGAGCTTCCGCACCCGCAGCGGTTCGTGCCCGCTGTGGCCCTGGCTGTGGCTGTAGGGCGCGATGTGCAGGTTGTGCAGCCACATCTCGCCGTCCCGCATCTGGCCGAACGCCTCGGCGAGCTGGGCCTTCGACTCGCGAAGCGCCTTCACCTCGGACCCGCGCAGGACGATGCCCGCCTCGATCGTGTCCTCGATCGTGAAGTTGTGGCGGACGGAGCGGTTGGTGGCGATGGTCACTGTGCCGTCGTCGGGTCGCTTCGCCATAGGGCCGCTGAGGTTACCCCGGCCTCCCCGGACCTCCTCGGGGCGGGCTCTGCGGAGGGACCGGTCACGTCGAGGGCTACGCTCGATCCGAGCCGCAGCCCGCCTGCGCGGGCACACGACCTCCAGAGGACGGAGACCGCAATGGACACGTCGACGGCGATGCCACGCGATGCACGGATCTTCGTGGCCGGGCACCGGGGCCTGGTCGGATCGGCGATCGTCCGCCGCCTCGAGGCCGAGGGAGCGTCCAACGTGATGGTCGCCACCCGCGACCAGCTCGACCTCCGCGACCAGGCGGCGGTGAACTACTGGTTCCGAGCGAACCGCCCCGAGTACGTGATCCTGGCCGCCGGGACGGTCGGCGGGATCATGGCGAACAGCACCCGCCCGGCCGAGTTCATCTACGACAACCTGATGATGCACGGCACGGTGGTCGAGGCGGCGCACACCTACGGCGTCGAGAAGCTGCTGTACCTCGGTTCCAGCTGCATCTACCCGCGGCTCGCCCCGCAGCCGATCCCCGAGGACGCGCTCCTCACCGGCGAGCTCGAGCCCACGAACGAGGCCTACGCCATCGCGAAGATCGCCGGCATCAAGCTGTGCCAGGCGTACCGCCGCCAGTTCGGGAGCCGCTTCATCTCGGCGATGCCCACGAACCTCTACGGCCCGGGCGACAACTTCGACCTCGAGTCCAGCCACGTGCTCCCGGCGATGATCCGGAAGTTCCACGACGCGAAGCTCACCGGTGCCCCGAGCGTCACCATCTGGGGCACCGGCAGCCCGCGCCGCGAGTTCCTCCACGTCGACGACCTCGCCGAGGCGTGCATCTTCCTCATGGACCACTACGAGGACGAGCTGCACATCAACGTCGGTACGGGTGTCGACCTGTCGATCCTCGAGCTGGCAGAGACCGTCCGCGACATCGTCCACGCAGACGCCGAGATCGAGCTCGACACCTCCAAGCCCGACGGCACGCCGCGGAAGCTGCTCGACGTGTCGCGCCTCCACGAGCTGGGGTGGCGGCACCACATCGAGCTGCGCGAGGGCATCGAGCAGACCTACGCCTGGTTCCTCGAGCACATCGACGACGCCCGCGGCGTGCAGCGCGTCGCGGTGGCCTCCTGAGCACGCGCGCCGTGCTGCGGCTCAGCGAGTCGGCCTGGGCCGGGATCATCGCCCACTCGTACGACGGGCTGCCGAACGAGGCGTGCGGGCTCCTCGTGGGGTCCCTGGCCGAGGGCACCGCCCCTCGCTTCGAGCCGTGCCGCAACGCGGCCGAGAGCAGCCGGGTGTACACCATCGACAGCCGTGACCACTTCCGCGTGTACCGGGAGACCGAGGACGCTGGCATCGACATCGTGGGGGTGGTGCACAGCCACACGCACACCGAGGCGTACCCGTCGCCCACGGACGTGGAGCAGGCACCCGACCCCGAGTGGCACTACGTGATCGTGTCGCTGCGCCAGGAAGCACCGGTGGTGCGCAGCTTCCGCATCGTCGACGGGGCGATCACCGAGGAACCGCTCGAGGTCGACCCGGACCTGTAGCGCTCCGCACGGCCGCAGTGGGGAGCCGCCCGGCCAAACCCCTACTGTGGAGGTCGGGATTTCCCCCGACCCCCCCGGATCACCGATGACCGTCCACGCCTCCATCCTCGACATGATCGGGAACACGCCGCTCGTCGACGTGTCCCGGCTGTCGCCGAACCCCGACGTCCGGATCCTGGCGAAGATGGAGGGCCAGAACCCGGGTGGCTCGGTGAAGGACCGGATCGCACGGCAGATGATCCTCGAGGCCGAGCGGGACGGGCGCCTGCAGCCGGGCTCGATGATCATGGAGCCGTCGTCGGGGAACACCGGCATCGCGCTGGCGATGATCGCCCGCGACCGGGGCTACGGGATCACGATCCTCATGCCCGAGTCGGTGTCGATCGAACGTCGCCAGATGCTCGAGGTCTACGGGGCGAAGCTGGTCCTCACGCCGGGCGAGGAGGGCTCGAACGGCGCGGTGCGCCGCGCCGTGCAGCTCGCGGAGGAGCACCCCGAGTACGTGTTCCTCTACCAGTACGCGAACGAGGCGAACCCCCGCGCCCACTACGAGACGACGGGGCCCGAGATCTGGGCGGACGTTCCCGAGATCACGCACTTCGTGGCCGGCCTCGGGACCTCCGGCACGCTGCTCGGCGTGGGCCGGTACCTCAAGGAGCAGAACCCCGACGTGAAGGTGTTCGCGGTCGAGCCGCCGTCGGGTGAGCTCGTCGAGGGCCTGCGCTCGCTCGACGACGGCTACATCCCGCCGGTGTTCGAGAAGTGGAACGGCTGGGAGCTGCTCGACGGCAAGTCGATCGTGCGGCCGGTCGAGTCACTCGAGTGGACCCGCAAGCTCGTGGGCGCCGGTGTCTTCGCCGGCATCTCGTCGGGCGCTGCCATGGCGGGTGCTGCGAAGCAGGCCGCCCGGATCGACTCGGGCACCATCGTGTTCGTCGTGTCGGACTACGGGTGGAAGTACCTCTCCACCGGGGCGTACACGGCGGACCTCGCCGAGGCCGCGGCCAACGCCGAGAAGATCATCTACTTCTAGGCCCGGACGCGAGGCCGTCCGCATCGGGGCGCACAGGTCGCCCGGATGCGGACAGGTCCGCGGGGTGTCAGCAGGTCAGCCGGCGTAGCTGCCGTCGACGGCGAAGCAGTACCACTGCGACTTCGTGCCGTCGGCGCAGGTCATGGTGGGCGGCGCCCAGGCCTTGATGTTGTCCGGCTTCACCAGGCCTCGGAGGAGGTCCTTGCCGTCGCCCTGGATGCCGAGCTCGCGCCACCCGGTGCGGGCCGTGGGGCTCGAGTCGAACACCCAGAAGGCCGAGGTGGGGCTGCTGTCGCCGAGGAACCAGCCGTAGTCCCGCAGCGCCACTGCGATCGTGCGAGCGGTCGAGCGGAGCTTGCCGGTGTACCCACGGCTGGTGAGCCAGGACTCGATCTGGGCGTCGGTGAGGTCGAGCGAGAAGCGGGCGCCTTCGGGCACCTGGTGGGCGAGCGCCTGCCCGTCGTAGTTGCCCTTCTCGAGCTGGCCGGCGGGGGCGATCGCCCCGCCGCAGCTGATGCCGATCAGGTGGCGCTGCGACGGTGCGCACTCCGGCCCGTCCATCGTGTTGGCCGAGTAGAAGTGCAGGGCGTGGCGGATGCTGCCCGACTTCACCTGGTCGGGGGTGACCACCAGCTGTCCGATCGGCCAGCCGCCGCCCGTGGCGCCCGGGTAGTTGCCGGGCCAGGTGCGGGTGTCCACGGGACGGCCCTGCGGGTCGGTCACCTGGAAGGCCGATGCGGCACACAGCATCGTGTTCGGGTCGTAGCCCACACCGAGCGGTGCAGGAAGGTTCACGAGGGAGCCGCCGATGATCGGGTCGCAGTGCAGGTTGTGGTTGACCTCGGTCTGGTGGTTCCACCACGACACGTTCCAGAAGCCCCACTCGTGGCCGGTCTGGCTGTCGCGCACGATCATGTAGCCGTCCTTGCCGCGCGACGGCACCCAGTCGATCGGGTTCCAGGGGAGCGCGGCGCTGGGGGCGATGTTGAAGATGCCGTTCCAGAGCGCAGCGTTCTTCCGCCGCACCTTCATCGTGGTGGTCGCGGTGGAGACGTCGTAGATCGGGATGCTGTAGTCGTTCCCGGCCGGGCCCATCATCTCGGCGGTCCACCGGTCACCGCACGAGCCCCAGACGTCGCCGTACTGGCAGAGGCGGTCGGCCCACTCCTGGTTCCCGGGCTTCAGGGCGGAGACCGGGGTGTTCCAGACGGTCGAGAACCCGACGACGGGCGGTGTCGGCGGCGGGGTGGTGGTGGGGGGCGCGGTCGGCTCGGGAACGGGGCTCTCATCCGGGGTCCCGTCGTCCGGCGCGGTGGGCCCGCTCCCGGCTGCGCCCGGATCCGGGATCGATGGAGCCGGACGCACCGACGCCCGGTCGCCGACCTCCCCGGGCGACGAATCGGACGCAGGGCTGGTCTGCGAACACGCGGCGACGAGCGCCATGCCGACGACGACGGCGGAGAGCCGGGCCCGGCGAGAGGTCCAACGGTGGGTCATGAACCGGACCATCGGTGGCCCGGTGCGTGACCTTGTGAAATTGCGCCTGCACGTAGGTCACATCACCTGAGGCAGGCGTCAGCTCCCCTACGGGACTGGGCCGGACGGCCCAGGCGGAGCTCCGGCGGAGGGTGGGATCAGCGGTAGCTGCCGTCCACCGCCCGGCAGTACCACTGGGTGGTCGAGCCGTCGGAGCACGTCATGGTCGGCGGCGCCCACGAGCGCAGGTTGTGCGGCCGCACGAGCCCGGCGAGGAGGTCCTTGCCGTCGCCCTCCACGCCCAGCTCCCGCCAGCCGTCTCTCGCCGTGGGGCTGGAGTCGAACACCCAGAACGCCGCGTTGGGCGAGCTGTCGCCGAGGAACCAGCCGTAGTCGCGGAGCGCCACTGCGACGGTGCGAGCGGTCTCCTTCTGGCGACCCCTGTAGCCGCGGGAGACGAGCCACGCCTCGATCTCGGCGTCGGTCACGTCGATCGAGAAGCGGGTGCCCTCGGGGACCTGGTGCGTGAGGGGCTGGCTGGTCGGCACGTGGGACTCGAGCTGGCCGGCGGGTGCGACGGCGCCCGCGCACGACTCGCCGATCAGGTGCCGCTCGGAGGGGGCGCACTCCCGGCCCTTCATGGTGTTGCCCGAGTAGAAGTGGAGCGCGTGCCGGATCGTGCCGGACGCGACCTGCTCGGGGGTCACCACCAGCTGCCCGAGGCTCCAACCGCCGCCGCTCGCGCCGGGGAAGTTGCCCCGCCAGGTGCGGGTGTCGACGGGGTTGCCTTCGGGATCCTCGACCCGGAACGCGGACGCCGCGCAGAGCATCGAGCCGCTGTCGAACCCGTGCCCGAGGGGCGGTGCGAGGTTCTCCCAGGTGCCGCCGACGATCGGGTCGCACCAGCGGCTGTTGTTCACCTCGGTCTGGTGGTTCCACCACGACACGTTCCAAAAGCCCCACTCGTGGCCCGTGGCCGGGTCCCGCACGATCATGTAGGCGTCGTTGCCGAGCGACGGTCGCCAGCGGGACGGGTTCCATCCGACGGTGTCGGCGGGGGACACGTTGAAGATCCCTGGCCACACCTCCGAGTTCTTGCGCCGGATGGGAAGGCGGTGCGTCGCCTCCGAGGTGTCGTAGATGGGGATGCCGTAGTCGTTGCCCTCCGGCCCCATCATCTCCGTCTTCCACCGATCGCCACAGGAGCCCGAGTGGTCGCCGTAGCGGCAGAGCCGGTCGGCCCAGCGCGGGTCGCCTGGTTCCAACTGCGACACGGGGGTGGACCACACGCCGTTCGGAGAGGGCGGGGCCGGCACGTCGGGTGCCGGTCGCGCGGCAGGTGGTGCCTCGGGTGCGCTCGCCGGCGGCGGCGATGCCGGCTGACAGGCGGCCAGGACGACCGAGACGGCCAGGACGGTCGCGCTCACGACGAAGCGCGCGCGGTTGCGGCGGTGGTGCATCGCTCTTGCTCTCTCTCCCCTGAGAACGCGCACCGTGCGTGGTCGCCCGGGCGCTGCTCGTCCAATTCTTCACGAAACCGCAACAATTGGGCCGTCACGCAGGTGAGACCTACGTCACATCACCTCGGGTCCGTGCAGGGCGTGCCCTGCCCCGAGGTGGTCACGCGCCGTCAGTAGCGTCGGGCGCGTGGAGCGGAGGAGGCGTTGGTGGCGGTGGTGGCCGGCTGCGGCCGCCGTGGCGGTGGTCGGCGGGCTCGTCGTCTACCTCTCGGCGGTGGACGTGGACGAGCCGCCCCCGCGTCCACCTGCACCGGCGCCGGAGCCTGGACCCACCGTCTGGACCACCCCCGTGGCCGGCCTCGAGCCGGGCGACCCGCGCTGGGTCGACCGCCTCATCCGCTGGGCCGACGTCTACGACGACGTGTCGGACTCGTGGTCGGCCGAGTTCGGGTTCGAGGAGGGCAACTCGTACTCCATCCCGATCTACGACGCTGCGGACGCGACCATGCAGGTGGAGGTCCGCCGCAAGACCACGTTCCCCGGCATCTTCAACATCGAGCGGGGTCGGACCGTTCCCTGGAACCCGGACTGGCGGCCGGCAGCGGGCAAGGACGCCTACATGGTCGTGCAGGACAGTCGGACCGGCCACGAGTGGGCGTTCTGGAACGTGTCGTGGTGGAGCCACCAGACCTCGGTGAACTCGAACCGGGCGTGCCTCAACCTGGCGAACCTGCCTCCGCCGGCGGGTGACGGCTACGACCCCCGTTCGATGCTGTGCGCAGCGTCGGCGTTCCAGGTGCTCGATCCGGAGGGCCGGGCGGTCGACATGCGCACCTACGGCGGCAACTACCCGGGTGCGTCCGGCGCCGGCTGGAGCCTCAGCCCACTGCTCGTCACGCCCGAGGAGGTCGAGTCGGGCGCCATCGGCCACGCGCTCCACTTCTACTCCGCCAACACCATGGACGGACCGGAGTGCGAGCCCGACGAGCGCCACCTGATCGGCGAGTCGTGCGGTGGAGCGGTGGCCCCCGCGGGACAGCTGGAGAAGCACGAGCCCGACGGTCAACCCCTCGCCCAGCAGGTCCCGGAGGGCACGCGGTTCTCGATCGATGCCACGGACGCGGAGATCGAGGCGTGGCTCGACGACCGGGGGTACCGCGGTCGGTTGCGGGACACGGCACGCACCATCGCCGTGGCGCTGCGGGACTACGGGTGGTTCCTCGGCGACAGCTCGCCCAACGCGGCCTTCTGGACCTTCGCCGGAGCCGAGAACCGCGAGACCGCCAAGGGCTGGCGCCGCCTGGGCATCGAGGGGACCGGCAAGGACCTGTTGTCGGGTCTCGTCACGGAAGGGAACCTCAGGGTGTGGGCGCCGCCCACGATGACCTGCTCCGACGGGACCCGTTCGCAGTGGTACTGCTGGGCCGTCGACGGCAGCTACCCCTGACCCCGTCGGCCCACCCCGCCCTCGTCCGGGCCGCGACGGTCAGCGGGTGAGCTCGACGCCGACGCCAGCGATCAGCACCTCGAGGCCACGCTCGAACGTCTCGTCGAGCTCCGACATCGGCAGACGGGGTGTCGATTCCACCATCACCGATCCCAGCAGGAACCGCACCACCACGCGGAACGTGGTCACCGCCGATCCCTCGTCGAACCCTGCTGCCACGAGGCGCGCCACGACGATCTCCGCCGTCCGGAGCATCGCAGCGGGCCGTTCTCGCCCGAGGAGCACCCGGAACGCCGCGGGGTGCCGCAGCGTCAGGGACCGGAAGGAGGCAGCCATGGTGCGGATCGCCGCATCCCACGGGACGGACTCGTCGGGGACCTCGAGCTGCGCCATCAGGTGCTCGGCGATGCCGTCGACCAGCTCGGCCTTGTCGGCGACGTGGTGGTAGAGCGACATCGGCGACACGCCCAGCCGTGACGCCAGACGTCGCATCGACAGCGCCTCGGCACCCTCGTCGTCGAGCAGCGCGACGGCTTCCGCGACGATGCGCCGGCGGGTGAGCCGCTCGGCGGCAGGCAGCGCCTCGCTGGCTGATCGTGGTGGGGGCATGGCGGCTGTACAGTGTACGACGTCCATTGCCGTACGGTGTACGGGAGCGTGGCGCTCCCGCCCCGGACGCTGCGGAGAAGAGGAGCCTGCGATGTCCACCACCTCACCCGACCCCTCCACCGAGCGGGACATCGACACGGTGGTCGACGCCGACCCGGTCGAGGCGCTGCTCGCCCTCTACGACGAGCGCGAGATCGACGCCATCGGCCACGAGGTGATGGCGAACGCTCCGCTGTACTTCACGTGGGACTACGAGCGCTCGCGCGCCGGCCTGTCGAAGCTCTACGAGAAGGCGAAGACCTCCCAGTGGAACGGCACGACCGACCTGCCGTGGGACACCGACGTGGACCAGGAGCTCGTCGCCCGCGACCTCGTGGCCGGCAGCATCGACCGCTTCAAGCAGCTGCAGGAGCTGCCCGGGTCGCCGTTCAAGAACTTCGGTGAGAAGGAGTGGCTGCAGGTCGGGATGGAGATGCAGACCTGGCAGCTCAGCCAGTTCCTCCACGGCGAGCAGGGCGCCCTCATGTGCACCGGCATGATCACCGCCACCACGCCGTGGATCGACGCCAAGTACTACGCCGCCACGCAGGTCATGGACGAGGCCCGCCACGTCGAGGTGTTCGCCCGCTACCTCGACGAGAAGCTCAGCGGCACCTACCCGATGAACCCCAACCTCGGGACCCTCATCGACGACACGCTCGCCGATCCGAACTGGGACATCACCTACCTCGGCATGCAGATCATGATCGAGGGCCTCGCCCTCGCGGCGTTCGGGGCGATCCACATGGTGACCCCCGAGCCGCTCCTCAAGCAGCTGCTCCGCTACGTGATGAGCGACGAGGCGCGACATGTCGCGTTCGGCGTGCTGTCGCTGCAGGAGTACTACAAGGAGCTGTCGGCCTCCGAGCTGCGGTACCGCCAGGAGTTCGCCCTCGAGGCGGCGACGCGGCTCCGCAACCGGTTCTTCATGGTCGAGGTGTGGGAGCGCATGGGCGTCGACCACGCCAAGGTCATCCGCCTGATGCACGACAACCCGCCTCCGGGCCAGACCGACTTCCAGCACCTGCTGTTCTCGAAGATCGTGCCGAACTGCAAGAAGCTCGGCCTGCTCGACGCTGGCGACGGCTGGCTGCGCCAGGGGTTCGAGAAGCTCGGCATCATCCAGTTCGAGAACTGGACCGACACCTCCGACGAGTACGAGGCGTTCGCCCTCGGCAACTCCGCCGCCTCCTGAACGGCAGCGTGGCCGAAACTGAGCCGGAGCTGGCCCGGCCGATCGGCCTCTTCGATTCGGGGTTCGGGGGGCTGACCGTCGCCCGGGCGGTGATGGACCTGGTGCCCTGGGAGCCCATCGTCTACCTCGGCGACACCCATCGGTACCCCTACGGGCCCCGCCCCGCCGAGGAGGTGCGCCGGTTCGCGCACCAGATCGCGCGGACGCTGGTGGAGGACCACGGGGCGAGGTGCCTGGTGGTGGCGTGCAACACCGCGGCGGCAGTCGCGCTCGAGTCGCTCAGGGAGCGGTTCGACGTGCCGGTGGTGGGCGTGATCGAGCCAGGTGTGAAGGCGCTCGCCGCCGCCACCCGCTCCGGGCGCGTCGCGGTGATCGGCACGCTCGGCACCGTGCGGTCCGGCGCCTACCAGCAGGCCGTCGCCCGGTTGGCCCCCGACCTGTCGCTCACGGCCGTGGCGTGCCCGGGCTTCGTCGAGTTCGTGGAGCGAGGGGAGACCGACTCCGAGCAGGTCCGCGTGCTCGCGGAACGACTGCTCGCCCCGGTGGTGGACGCGGGCGTCGACGCGCTGCTCTTGGGCTGCACCCACTATCCGTACCTCGCCCGCACCATCAGCGACGTGGTGGGTCGCGGGGTGGTGCTCGTGTCGAGCGCGGATGAGACCGCGTTCGCGCTGCGCTCGCAGCTCGGCGGTGCGGTGCCGCCGTCGGCCGAGCGTGCGCCGGCGACGTTCCTGACCACCGGCGACGTGGAGTGGTTCACCGACATGGGTGGCCGCCTCCTCGGTCCGGAGCTGGACGGCGCCGCGCGCGTGGAGCTGCCCGGGCTCTGAGGGCGCGCCGCCCTCAGAGCGCCCTCAGCGCGCCGAGGTGCGTTCCTCGGGCCGGTCAGCTCGTCCCGTCGCCCGTGCCTGCTCCCGCGCCCGCGCCGCCCCCGCCCGCGTCGGGTTCCGGACCAGGCGGTGGGGCCGGGGGCTCGGTGACCGGAGGCTGCGGGTCCTGACCGGACCCGTTGCCCGGGACCACCCCGGGATCGGTGGGCTGTTCCGATGCGGGCGGCTCGGTCGTCGGTGGCGCGGTCGCCCTCGGGACGCGTCGGCGAGGTGTCGTGGTGGCGGTGTTCCGCCGGCGGGAGGTCTCGCCCTTCCCGCTGCCGGACGGCACCGACCCCTTCGTCACGATCTCCGGCTCGGCCGGGTTCGGCGCAGGCACCACGTCGGCGAGCCGCGTCACCTTCCTCACGCCACGTGCGACGAACCGCGCGTACACCTCGGAGCCCTCGGGGGTGAGGTGGAGGTCGTCGTAGCCGGTCCAGCCGTCGCTGTTCTGCCAGATGGTGTTCCAGTCGAGCAGCACGAGGTTCCGGTGCACCTCGGCGGCGGAGCGCAGCACGGTGTTCACCTCGACCTGCTCGGGCTCGTACTCGCCGACGGTCAACCAGATCACGTGGTCGACCTCGGCGAGCACCGTCATCGCCTCCTCGACCTCCGCCGCGAACGCGACCTCGTCGCCGTTGTAGTTGTTGCCCAGGTTGAGCACCACGACCTCACCGAGCTGGTCGGATCGCTTGCGGAGCACCTCGATCGCCTCCGGGAGGAACCGGCCGACGCGGGTGTCGGCGACGAGGGACCAGGCGGGGAGGTGCTCGGGCAGGAACGGCGCCGCGGCCTGCAGGACCGAGTCGCCCACGACCACCAGCCGGTTGCTCACCACGCGCTGGTGGTCGCCGCGGGTGATCCCGTGGGGGCCGGTGATCAACCCGCCTGGCTCGTCGAGGCGGCCCGACGCGTCGGGTTCGTCCAGCTCGGGCTCGGGGACGTCGCCGTCGTGGGTGGTGGGAGCGAGCGCGACCTCCCCGAGGGAGTCGGTGTGCCCCATCACCACCCAGGCAGCGGTGCAGAGCACGAGCAGGCCGAGCCCGTAGGCGATGCGGCGCAACCGGCGTCGGCGCGCGCGGCGACGTACCGCACGCCGCTCGGCCCTGTTCGCCGGCGGCGGGGGAGGGTCGAGGATGGGGGGCGGCACCACCGGCAGATCGGTCGTGGTGTCCGGAGCGGGCACCTCTCCATTGTGGTCGACGTTTCCCTCGGCGCATCGGTCGGGCCTGCTGAGGTCGTGCTCGTCGTCGGTAGCCTCCGACGTGGCGCGCCGGCCAGCGGCGTCGCTGCCGACGAGGGTGCCCCGTACCGGCAGGAGCGAAGACGGGCTCAGGAGGACACCATGTCGTGGCTGCTGTTGATCGTCGCGGGCCTGCTCGAGGTGGGCTGGGCGACCGCGCTGCCGTCGACCCAGGGGTTGACGCGGCTCGGACCGACCGTCGTGTTCCTCGGACTTCTGGCAGGGAGCATGTTCCTGTTGGCGAAGGCGACCGAGGAGATCCCGATCGGGACGGCCTACGGGGTGTGGGTGGGCATCGGTGCCGTGGGTGCGGCGGTGGTCGGCATGGTGGCCGACGGCGATCCGGCGACACCGGTCCGCATCGGGCTGCTCGCCATGCTCATCGCTGCGATCGTGGGGCTGAAGGTCACCGGGAGCGAGTGAAGCCGGAGGGCGGCACGGGTACGGTGCCCACATGGCGCTCACCCTCACCGTGCTGGGTTCATCGGGCACCTACGCCGGACCGGGCAACGCCTGCTCCGGCTACCTGGTCACCGCCGGCGAGGCGCGGATCCTGGTGGACTGCGGCCCGGGCACCCTCGCACGCCTGGGCGAGCACCTGGACCCGGCAGCCCTCGACGCGGTGGTGATCTCCCACTCGCACCCGGACCACTGGCTGGAGCTGCCGGTGCTCCGCAACGCGCTGAAGTACGTGCTGGGGCGCGAAGGGCTGGACGTCTACGGCACGGCCGAGACCCGCGCACTCGCCGAGCAGCTGATCGAGGAGATGGAGCCGACGATCCACTGGCACGTCGTCAGCGCGGGTGACGAGTTCGCGATCGGCGAGGCGCGCGTGCGAACGGCACGGACCGACCACCCGCCCGAGACGCTCTCGCTGCGCATCGATCACGCCGACCGGTCGCTCGTCTACTCGGCCGACACCGGCCCGGGCTGGGACATGGGCGCCCTCGGCGACGGGATCGACCTCGCGCTGGTGGAGGCCACGTACCTCGACGACGCGATGACCGGCGGCGTCCACCTGTCCGCTGCGCAGGCGGGCCGCATCGCCCGGAAGGCCGGCGCCGGCGCCCTGGTGCTGACACACCTGCTGCCGGGAGCTGACGCAGACGAGTACCGGCGTGCGGCGAGCGAGACCTATGGTGCGCCGGTCCACGTCGCCGAGCCCGGAGCCACCTTCACCCCATGAGACCAGACGGCCGCCGTCCGAACGAGCTGCGCCCCATCACCTTCGAGCGGGACTTCACGAGCGCCGCGCACGGCTCGGTCCTCGTGTCGTTCGGCGGGACCCGGGTGCTGTGCACCGCCCTGGTCGACGAGGACGTGCCCCGGTGGATGAGGGGCAACGGGAAGGGCTGGGTCACCGCCGAGTACTCGATGCTCCCGGGCGCATCTCCCGAGCGGATCCGCCGCGAGCGGAAGGGTCCCAAGGGCCGCACGCAGGAGATCGAGCGGTTGATCGGCCGCTCGCTGCGCAACGTGGTCGACATGGTGGTGCTCGGCGAGCGCCAGGTGGTGGTCGACTGCGACGTGCTCCAGGCCGACGGCGG
>JBIQID010000182.1:0-3717 GCA_044508215.1 Actinomycetota bacterium
CTCCATCGAACCCATCGAGATCCAGGAGGAGATGGAGCGCTCCTTCCTCGACTACTCGATGTCGGTCATCGTCAGCCGGGCGCTGCCCGACGTGCGCGACGGCCTCAAGCCGGTGCACCGCCGGATCCTCTGGGCGATGCACGACACGGGCCTCCGCCCCGACCGGTCGCACCGCAAGTGCGCCACGGTCATCGGCGAGGTCATCGGCAAGTACCACCCCCACGGCGACCAGGCGGTGTACGGGGCGCTCGTCCGCATGGGCCAGGACTTCTCCCTGCGGCACGTGCTGATCGACAAGCACGGCAACTTCGGCTCGCCCGACGACGAGCCCGCCGCCTACCGGTACACCGAGTGCCGGCTGTCGCCCCTGGCGATGCACATGCTCGCCGACATCGACCAGGACACGGTCGACATGGTGGCGAACTTCGACGGCTCCACCGAGGAGCCCACCGTGCTGCCCAGCCGGTTCCCGAACCTGCTGGTGAACGGTGGCCAGGGCATCGCCGTCGGCATGGCCACGAACATCCCGCCGCACAACCTCGGCGAGGTCGTCGACGCCACGATCCACCTCATCGACAACCCCGACGCCACCGTCGAGGACCTGATGGAGTTCGTGAAGGGCCCGGACTTCCCCACGGGCGGCCAGATCCTCGGGCGCGCCGGGATCCTCGACGCGTACCGGACCGGTCGCGGGTCGATCCGGATGCGGGCCACCGCCGAGATCGTCGACGGCCCCCGCAACCAGCAGATCGTGGTCACCGAGCTGCCGTACCAGACGTCGTTCGGCTCGATCGAGACGAAGGCCGCTGACCTCGTGAACTCGAAGGTGATCGAGGGCATCCGCGACATCCGCAACGAGTCGGCCCGCGGCGAGAACCGGCTGGTGTTCGAGCTGAAGCGCGACGCCCCGGCGCTCGTGATCCTGAACAACCTCTACAAGCACACGCCGATGCAGACGAGCTTCGGCGTGAACATGGTCGCCCTCGTCGACGGCGTGCCCCGCACGCTCTCGCTGCGTGAGGCGCTCGTCCACTACGTGGAGCACCAGCGCGAGGTGATCCGCCGGCGGTCCGAGTACCGCCTGGGCCGCGCCCGCGACCGGCTCCACATCGTCGACGGCCTGCTGAAGGCCCTCGACCTCATCGACCAGATCATCGCCACGATCCGGGCCTCCGCCGACAAGCCCGCGGCTCGTGACGCGCTGATGGCCGAGCCCTTCGAGTTCTCCGACCGGCAGGCCGAGCACATCTTGGACATGCAGCTGTCGCGGCTCACCCGGCTCGGCCGCGCCAACCTCGAGGAAGAGGCCACCCAGCTGCGCGAGATGATCGCCGAGCTGGAGGCGATCCTCGCCGACGACGCCGTGCTGCGCCAGGTGATCAAGGACGAGATGCTGGCGATCCGCGACGAGTTCGCCACGCCCCGCCGCTCGCCGATCACGTTCGACCCGGGCTCGATGGACATCGAGGACCTGATCGACGACGAGGAGCTCGTCGTCATGATCACGGCCCAGGGCTACATCAAGACCGTGTCGTCCGACGCGTTCCGCACGCAGGGTCGGGGCGGCAGGGGAGTGGCCGGCGCCCGCCTGAAGGACGAGGACTACGTCACCGGGATCATCCACACGTCCGCGCACGCGTACCTGCTGTTCTTCTCGAACAAGGGGCGCGTGTACCGCCTGAAGGCACACCAGATCCCGATGGTGGACCGCACCGCGCGGGGCACCGCCATGGTGAACCTGCTGCAGATGCTCCCCGACGAGCACGTGCAGGCGGTGATCGACACCCGCGACTACGAGACGCAGCGGTACCTCGTGTTCGTGACCCGTGACGGCGTGGTCAAGAAGACCCGGTTCGGCGAGTACGACTCGTCGAGGCAGGCGGGTCTCATCGCCATCAACCTCCGTGAGGACGACGAGCTGGTCCGCGTGCTGCCCGTGAACGACGGCGACCAGGTCATGGTGGTCAGCGAGGCGGGTCAGGGGATCCGCTTCGCCGAGTCCGACGTCAGGGCGATGGGCCGCAGCGCGTCGGGCGTGCGCGGCATGCGGCTCCGCGAGGGCGACCGCGTGGTGTCGGCCGACGTGGTGGCCTCCGACCACCTGCTCCTGACGATCACCGACGCAGGGTTCGGCAAGCGCACCGATCCGAGCGCGTTCAGCGCCCAGAAGCGCGGCGGTCAGGGCGTGCGCGCGATGCGCCTCCACGCCGACAAGGGCCGGGTGGTGGCAGCGCTGATGGTCGCGGAGGACGACGAGGTGTTCCTCGTGAACGACTCCGGTGTCACCATCCGCATGTCGGTGTCCGACATCAGCGTGCAGGGTCGTGACGCCACGGGCGTGAGGGTCATGAACCTCGACGAGAACACCCGGGTGGTGGCCGTCGCACGCGTCGCCGAAAGCGACGACGACGAGGGCGAGGGTGACGGCAGCGAGATCGTCGACGGCGACGTGATCGATGTCGATGGGGTCGATGTCGTTCCGGTCGACGGCGGCGATGCCGAGGCCGACGACCCGACCGACGACGCCTGACCCCACCCACTGCGCTCGACACCTCTTCCCCTCGATCCAGCCAGGTGGGCGCACGGCGCCCGGAGGTCGAGGTCGTTGGGACCGAGAGGCGATCGGGGCGCCGCGGGCACGCTCGCGGTGCTGCTCGTGCTGGTGGTGGCTGCGGCCTCCGTCTCGTGGACGGCGCGTGCGGGGATCGAGCTGCGCGAACACGGTCGAGCGCAGGCCATCGCCGACCTCAGCGCCCTGTCCGCAGCCGCGGCAGGTCCGGCGGACGCAGCGGCCGTGGCCGCGGCGGTGGCGGGCGACAACGGGGCCGAGCTGGTGTCGTTCCGGTGGCACGGCGCGACCGTCGGGGTCGTGATCCGGCTTCAGGGGCGCAGCGCGAGCGCCCACGCACAGCTGGGGCGCACCACGGGAATGCCCCGGTGACCACGTAGACTCTCGCCGTGGCCACCAATCCATCGGAGCTGCGCACCCGTCTGGCGCGCAGCAAGCAGCCGGCCGAGGAGGCGCCCGCCAGCTCGCCGCCGCCACCTCCGGGGGTGGCCGGAGCGGCCGAGCCTCCGCCCGCGCGCACAGCAGAGCGGCGCACCGGCGACACCCAGGTGGTCGAGGAGACCCGCACGGTCACCCGCCCCCGCCGGCTCGAGGCGCGTCGGGTCCGCAGGCTGATCCGCCACATCGACCCCTGGTCGATGCTGAAGCTGTCGATCCTGTTCTTCCTGTCGGTCTGGCTGATCGTGATGATCGCCGCCGTCATCGTGTGGACCGTGGCGCAGGGCTCCGGCACGGTCGAGAAGGTCGAGACGTTCGTGCAGTCGAACCTCGGCGTCACGGACTGGAAGCTCGACGGCGAGTTCCTCTTCCGCCAGTTCGGGCTGGTCGGCCTGATCCTCACGCTCGGCGCCTCCCTCGCCGCCACGATCGGCAGCGTGGTGTTCAACCTGATCAGCGACATCATCGGCGGCGTCTGGATCACGGTCATCGAGGAAGAGACCGTCCGCCCCCGTCGCGATCCCTGATCGAGAGGGCCTGACCCAGCCGATCGCTGGCTGATCGGGCCTCTCGGCTCGCCTGCCGGCGACGCGTTCTTGTAGCTTCGGCATCGTCGCGTCGGGCAGTGCCCGCGCGGGGCTATAGCTCAGTTGGTTAGAGCGCACCCCTGATAAGGGTGAGGTCGCTGGTTCGACTCCAGCTAGCCCCAC
>JBIQID010000027.1:0-25963 GCA_044508215.1 Actinomycetota bacterium
ACTTCGGCACGGGCTACTCATCGCTGGCCTACCTCCAGCAGTTCCCGATGGACCTGCTGAAGATCGACCGCTCGTTCGTGTCGGAGATCATGTCGGAGACCGGCCCGTCCCTCGCCTCGGCCATCGTGCAGATCGCGCACACCCTCGGCCTCGTGCCGATCGCCGAGGGCGTCGAGGACCAGGAGCAGGTCGATGCGCTGCGGGCCCTCGGCTGCGAGCTGGCGCAGGGCTACCACCTCGGTCGGCCGATGGAGGCCGACGCAGCCCGGGACCTGGTCGTCTCGGCCGCTCAGCTCTCGGACGCGCTGTTCGAGCCGCCGGGGGCCTCGGCCGAACCCCAGTCGCACGACCACGTGGTGCCCTCGAGCTTCCACGGCCAGCGCTGACCCGTCCGCATCACGCCGGGCATCGGATCCGGATCGGGATGCGGGCTGTCGGCCACGGCGGGCTTCCCCACGCCGGGCTCCTCGACCGCAGGTTGCGTCACGGCTGGTGCTGCCATCGCGCTGCCGGCGGGCGCTGCTGCTCCAGCCGGTGGACCGTCGACGAGCGGCACCGTCTCGAAGCGCACCTCGGCCGGGGGAGGGGTCGCCGCTACGGGTCGTGCCGGTCCGGGGGTCGCATCACCCCGTCGGCGGCGGTGCAGCCAGATGCCGATGCCCGCTGCAACGGCGGCGCCCACGGCCCACGGCAGCACACCGAAGGAGGACGGCTCCGGCACCACGAACGACGCCGGCTCGGAGTACCGGACGGTGAACTCGGGGGTCCGCAGCTCGAAGTCGAAGCGGTAGGTGCCGGGCAGGAATCCGCCGGCCGGGCGGTAGGTGCGGACCGCCTCCGTGATGCCGGTGCGCACCGAGGGAAGGTCGTCGAGCGTCACCACATCGACGCGCTCGCCCTCGTGCTCGACCTGCACGAGCATGGTCGCCGGGCCCTCGACGTCGCCCAGCTGGTTCTGCACCACGCCGGTGAGCTCGGCCGTCACCACCGACCCGTCCTGGGTCTCCGGCTCGGCACGGGCGAACAGGAACGACACGGACTTCACCGCGAGCGTCACGGTCACGGATGAGTCGGGCCGCACGGTGACGTCCTGGTTCGCCAGCTCGGTGCCGTCCAGCCAGTAGCCGGCCCGGTACTCGCCGGGCGCGGCGACGTCGACGGACATCTCCGAGCCGTCCTCACGTGCGACCTCGAAGGGGTTGGAGCCGTCGGAGAGGGCCGAGAGCGTGAGCGTGCCGTCGACGGGCTGGTCGGTCTCGGCGCCCACGGCACGGACCACCACGGTCCCCACCTCCCCGTCGGTGCGGACGACGAACGAGGTGCCGACCGCCGGGATCTGCGTGACCGAACCGGGAGTGGACGCGATGTCGGAGCGGATGAGCTGCGCGGTCACCCGGTGCTCGCCGATCGGGGCGTGGGCGTCGACGTGGATGGAGAACCGGATGCGAGCGCTGGTGCCGGGGGCGATCCGTGCCGAGTCACGCTCGGGGCGGATCGAGATGCCCTTGGGTGCGTCCGCCCTGAAGCGCACCTCGATCGGCGTGCTGCCGGGGTTGTCGGCCGTGACGTGGTGGACGGCGGGGATCGAGGTGCCGGCGGGGATCGCGATGACGGTGCCCGACCGGATGTCGCTGCCTCCGCCGAGGCGGACTTCACCGTCCTGGGCGGAGGCCGGGCGGGCGCCAGCAGGAGATGCCACCACCATGGCGACGAGCGCTCCGACCACCACGCGGCGGATGTCCATGCGATCCCGATCGGCAGGTGCGCCCCTGACATGAGGGGTCCGGGCGCGGCAAGGTGCGGCTCTACTCCTTGAGGCTCGGGCCAGCTTCGGGCAGTTTCGCTCGCAAGCTCACTGCTTCCACTTCGCTACCCGAGCCCGCCGAAGCGGAGCCGCACCGAGCCGTCCCCCGATCAGGAGTTGGCGATCGTGTTCACCACCGTGAACTCGTAGGTGTCGACGGGACGACCACCGCCGTGGACCAGGCGGCAGGTGTTGTCCACCGCAGCGCCGCCCTCGGCCGTGCCGTCCACCGTCGTGGTGCCGATGGGGGTGGCAGCCGAACCCACCCGGGTGGCGGCACCCTCGTCGAAGGTGTCACCGGTGACGCAGTCGAAGGTCACCCGGCCGGAGGTGGGGGCGTCGCTCGTGGCGCCGTCGGTCTCCAGCGTGAAGGAGTGGGTGCCCGAGGAGAAGTCGCCGGCAGTGAGGCTCAGCTCCGTGGTGCCGTTCGAGACGACCGTCGGGGAGGCCGTCGCGGTGGCCGGCGCCCCGGCGGCGAGGATCCCGAAGTCCTGCTGCACCCTGGTGGTGATCGAGGAGTAGGGAGCGACGGTGGCGGTCGCCTCGTCGTTCGTGCCGGTCGCGCTGGCCCGGTCGGTGGCGGTACCGGACGCCGTCCAGGTGCCCTCCCGCATCGCCTCGGACACGGTGAACCGGAACGTCAGGACGCCGGTCGTGGTGGTGAGGTCGGCCGGCGACGTGGACACGTCAGCGCCGGTGCCGAGCGCCCAGAAGGTGCTGCCGCCGGCGTCGATCGTGAAGGTGTCGGTGGCGCGGGTCCAGGTGAGGAGCACCGAGTGGCGGGCATCGGTGGTGGCGCACGTGGGGTCGCCGTCACCGGGCGAGGTGCCGTCCTCTGCCAGCGAGTGGTGCAGGCAGATCTGGACGTCCTCCAGGTCCTCGAGGCTGTCCGCGTCGGTCACGGTGACCGAGTAGGCGTAGACCTCGTCGGAAGCACCGCCGTCGGGCTCGAACTCGGTCTGGCCGCCCGGCAGCGTGAACGACGGGTCGCTCAGCTCTGGTGCGTTGTTCTCCGGGCTGAACTCGTCCGCAGCGACCGGGCCGGTCACGAACGCCGTGACCGCGGTGGCTGCGACCACCGTTCCGACTGCGAGTGCCTTCGCTCCGAAGTGCCGTATCGACGTCGTGGACATCCTGTTCTCCTGACGTGCGGTGAGCCCGCGGCCCGGCGTCCATGCCGGAATGGGCGTCGGGGTTCGGATCGAGATCTCAGCGCAGCGGCTTGAGGAAACAGGGTCGAAGGGCCCAGGCCCCGGGTCCTTCGATCCATGAGGCTCAGGTCGCGCAGTGACGAGGTCGACAACCCGTCCATGGCGTTGCTCCGCCCACAGCCGGGCGCGGCCGAACCGGTCGCGCCAGCGCAACCACCTGTCCCGCCGCCCGCCTCCGAGGTGGCCGACCTGGTGGGCTGGACGGTTGCCGCCAGCGTTCGGGGAGCAGAGGACACGCTCGACGTGGTGGTCCGCGACGCGTGGGACCGCCCGAGCGGGGCGTCGGGCGCACCGTGCGCGTTGAGCGTGGTCCCACCCGAGGACGCAGTGGAGCTCGTGGACGCAGGCACGCCGGTCGACCTGTCGTGGCCGGCGATCGGCGGTCGTCAGCAGCTGGCCACCACCGTGACCGAGATCGCGGGCGAGGTCTGGGAGCTGCACGCCGGGTGGCCGCCGTCGCGGGTGCAGGAACGTCGCTACCTCCGCGTGGAGGCACGGGTCCGCACCTGGCTCACGAGGCTCGAGCCGGAGCCCGTCACCGCGCTCACGTGCACGGTCGACGTCGGTGGCGGGGGAGTGGCCGTCGAGCGGTTGCCGCACCTCGGGCTGCAGCCGGGAGACCCGGTCGCGGTGGCGCTGGTGCTCGAGGACGAGCCACTGGTCGCCACAGCGCTCGTGGCGGATGCAGGTTCCCCCACCCGGCCCGCTCGCCTGGCGTTCGAGCTGATCGCAACCGCGGACCAGGATCGCCTCGCCGGCTTCGTCCAGCAGGTCGACCACGGGCGGTTCTGGTGAGCCGACAGACGGAGCTCGCACGGCACGGCACCGTCGCCCTGACCGCGTCCGCCTGGGTCATCGGCGTGGCCGGCTCCCAGGGCTGGATCGGGAACGGTCACACCCGCGACGTCCGCTCCGGTGGCGCGGCGGTGGAGCTGGACGACCCGGCTCCGTCGGACGTCGTGGAGGGCACGCCGGTGGTGCTGGTCGTGGACGTCGACGGCAAGCAGCGGCACCTCGCCCGAGTGGCCCGGATCGACGGCACGCGCCGGGTCCTCGGACTGATGGTGGTCAAGCCGGCCGGTCGGGACGAGCGGTGGGCCGACCTGGTCGCCCTGGCCGAGCGGACCGCGCGGGCCTGAGCGGGGTCAGTCGCTCGTGTTCCAGATGAGCTCGTAGCTCTGACGGGGGGCCATCTCGGTGGCGCCGAGGAGCACCTCCATCAGCTCACGCGACGGCTGCACCAGCTCGGCGGCATAGACGAGCTCGTCGGGATCGTCGGTCTCCTCGATGCGTCGGATGCGCATCTCCCCGTCGACGCCGTCGCACGTGAACGGCACGATCATGTTGCACATCACGTCGGGGTTCGGGGCGCTGCGCAACGCCACGCCGGCGGCGGACACGTTGACGATGCGGGCGGGCACCGCGACCTTCCGGGGGCGGCGCAGGGCTCGGCGCTCGGTGGTCCACCACTCCACCGGTAGATCCGCGTCGACGCGCTTGGTCAGCCGCTGCTCGTGCCCCTCGTCGATCATTGCATCGTCATCGACCTGCGGGTCACGCAGGTTGAGAGATGGCCTCCAGCGGGCGGTCGGTGGAGCCAGCTCCGACGTCTTCGAGCTCGCGGTGGCGCTCGTAGGCCCACCCCGGGCCTCGCAGCACGAACGACAACCGGTCGCGCCAGGTCTCCGACCGGAAGACGTCCCGTGCGATGTCGAGGTGCTCGTGGAGGGCGACGCGCAGCGGTGCGAACGTCCGGATGTTCTTCGTCAGGCCGTAGACCACCCGCTCGCGCTCCCGCTCGAACGTGCCGAACAGGCGGTCCCAGACGATGAGGATGCTGCCGTGGTTGCGGTCGATGTACTGGCGGTTCGCGCCGTGGTGCACCCGGTGCGCCGACGGGGTGTTCAACACCTCCTCGGCCGGTCCCAGCTTCGGGATCGTCTCGGTGTGGATCCAGTACTGGTAGAGGAGGTTCAGGTCGCGGGCGGTCTTCACGTGCCCGGGTCGGATCCCGAACAGGCACAGCAGGCCGTAGGGCACGAAGGTCCCGAACAGGTCCGCGACCGGCTGCCGCAGGGCGACGGAGAGGTTGTACCGCTCGCTCGAGTGGTGGACCACGTGGATCGCCCACATGTACCGGGACTCGTGCATGAACCGGTGGTTCCAGTAGTAGATGGCGTCCCAGCCCAGGATCGCGAGCCCCAGCGGCACGGCGCCGTCGCCCAGGTCGCCGCGCCGATGCTTCCACAGCCGCTCGGGGGCGAGCTTGGAGGTCCACGTGCCGGCGATCAGGAGCCCGGCCGACCCGATGGCCGCCACGGCGCCGGTCCCGGCCACCTGCTGCACCCGCCGGCGGCGGCGGACCCAGCGTGGGTCGTCGCTCGGGTTGCGGTCGAGGCGACGGCGCACCGCGTCGGCAGCGACGGTGACCCCCGCCGCGCCGGCGGCGACGGCTGCGAGCGGCTTGGCCCATCCGCCGCGGCCCCACTCCACGCGTTTCCGCACCTGGTTGAAGAGGAGCGGCACCACGAGGCTGGTCGTGCCCATCGTGAGGTTGGCCAAGGTGTCCCGCTTCTCGTACTGGCCGGCCGAGAAGCGCTCGTCGCCCGAGCGGGCGGCGAGCCAGCGACGTTCGGCCTCCATCGAGCCGAAGTAGAACGGCACAGCGAGAACGGTGAGATCCATGGCAGCGGGCGCGGGGGTGCCCTCGCTCCCCCGGCCGGACAGCCTACAGCCGCCCTGACGGCGCTTCTCGGTGGCCCGCGGCGTAGATTCGGTCACATGGCCGATCGAGCGGGGTTCGTGGAGGCGGCGTCGCCGTACATGGACGCCCTCTACTCGGCGGCCATGCGGATGACCCGCAACCGTGCCGACGCCGAGGACCTCGTGCAGGAGACCTACCTCCGGGCGTACCGGGGCTACGACCGGTTCGAGGAGGGCACGAACCTGCGCGCGTGGCTCTACCGCATCCTCACCAACACCTTCATCAACAGCTACCGCGCCAAGCAGCGCCGCCCCGACGAGACCGACCTCTCGGACGTCGAGGACCTCTACCTGTACCGGCGTCTCGGGGGGATGGAGACCGCCGAGCTGGGTCGGAGCGCCGAGGACACGCTCCTCGACACGGTCACGGACACCGAGGTGAAGGCGGCGCTCGACTCCCTTCCCGAGCAGTTCCGCGTGGCGGTCCTGCTCGCTGACGTCGAGGGGTTCTCCTACAAGGAGATCGCCGAGATGCTCGACATCCCGATCGGAACGGTGATGAGCCGACTGCATCGCGGAAGAAAAGCCCTGCAGAAGACGTTGGCCGACTATGCGCTGGACCGAGGGCTCGTGCCCGTGCCCAACGCGGAACCGACCTCCACGAACTGAAGCGCGACCGCCATGGACGAAGAGAACTGCGACGAAGCGCTGACGGAGCTCTACCGGTTCCTCGACGACGAGTTGGACGACACCACCCGTGTGCACATCGAGCTGCACCTCGACGGGTGTTCCACCTGCCTGGAAGCGTTCGACTTCGAGATCGAGCTCCGGAGGGTCATCCGCAGCCGCTGCCAGGAGCGTGTGCCCGATGAGCTCCGCGCCCGGGTGCTCCAGGCCATCGAGGACGTCGGGCTGGCCGACACCGGTGGCGGCGACCAGGGCACCCTCGGGTCGGGGACCGGCCCGTCCGAGCTGGCCTGATTGCGCCGCCGCGAGAGGTCTTGGGTAGCCTGATCGCCGTGAACGCCGTACTGCTCGCTGCCGCTCACGTCTGGCACTTCTGGCTCGCGGTGCCGCTCGCCCTGGGTGCAGTGGCCCTCGTCTTGGGCCTCGTCTTCGGCTACTTCTTCCGGGTGAGCCGCACCCGATATCCGCAGAAGTAGCGGCAGTGGCCGGCGCGGTCGACTGGGCTGTCGCCGAGCGGGTCGCCACGCGCATCGGCGGACGGGACGGCTTCCACCGCTCGTACCTCTCGCAGTCGCTCGAGCGCGACTTCGACGAGCTGACGGCCCAGGCGCAGGAACTGGTCGAGCGCTACACCGGCTGGCAGTCGTCCGCCGGCCCCGCCCGCGGCCGGGTCGCTGACCGCCGTGACTGGGTCCGGGCGAACATCGCGTCGTTCCAGCGGATGCTCCGCCCGCTCACCGACCGCATCGAGTCACGGGTGGCGTCGGGCCTCATCTCGCCGATCACCGGCCGGTTCGCCGGCGCCGAGATGGGGGCGATCCTCGGCTGGATGTCCACCCGCGTGCTCGGCCAGTACGACATGTTGGTCCTCGAGGACGAGTCACCCGACGACCAGGACCTCGTGTACTACGTGGGGCCGAACATCCTGTCGCTCGAGAAGCGGTTCTCGTTCCCGCCCCGTGAGTTCCGCCTGTGGATCGCCCTCCACGAGGTGACCCACCGCACCCAGTTCACCGGGGTCCCGTGGCTGCGGGGGTACTTCCTCGATCAGGTCGACGGCATGCTGTCGTCGGTCGACCCCGACCCGTCACAGCTGTTCAGGGCCATCGGCCGCGTCGCTGACGCGGTGCGGACGGGCCAGAACCCGCTCGCCGACGGTGGCGTGGTCGCGCTCTTCGCCACCCCCCAGCAGCGGGAGGTGCTCGACCGGCTCGCCGGGCTGATGAGCCTGCTCGAAGGGCACGGCGACGTCACGATGGACCGCGCCGGCGGCGACCGCATCCCGTCGGCCGAGCGGTTCGGGCGGGTGCTCCGCAACCGTCGCCAGAGCGCCGCGGGCGTCAGCAAGCTGCTGCAGCGCCTGATCGGCCTCGACGCCAAGCTGGCGCAGTACGAACAGGGCGAGCGGTTCATCGAGACCGTCGAGCGCGCCGCGGGCGAGCGGGTGCTCGATCTGGCGTTCTCGTCGCCGGCGTCGCTGCCGACGATCGAGGAGATCCGTGCGCCCGAGCGGTGGCTCGAGCGCATGCAGCTGCCAGCGTCGGCGTGACCGCCCCCGGCCTGCGAGCGCACCCCCTCGTCGACCGGCTGCTCCCTCGCACGCGCTTCCCCGAACCGGGCACCGCGGTGACCTGTGGCGTGTCGGGCGGCGCCGACTCCACGGCGCTGGCGGTGCTGGCCGTGGCGTGGGGTTGCGTGGTCGAGTGCGTCCACGTCGACCACGGGCTGAGGCCGGGCTCTGCGGCCGAGGCGGAGGTCGTGGCGGAGACCGCGTCAGCGATCGGGGCGACGTTCCGATCCGAGCGCGTCGAGGTGGTCGACGGACCCGACCTCGAGTCGCGGGCCCGGGCCGCCCGTCACGCGGTCCTCGGCCCGGGCGCGCTGCTGGGGCACACGGCCGACGACCAGGCCGAGACGGTGCTGCTCGCACTGCTGCGCGGCAGCGGGCCCACCGGGCTGGCGGGCATCCCGCCGGAACGTCGGCCCCTCCTCGACCTGCGCCGCTCCGAGACGGAGGCCGTGTGCCGTGCCGTCGGGTTGCGCTGGGTGGAGGATGGGTCCAACCGGGACCCGCGGTTCCGGCGCAACCGCGTACGCCACGAGCTCATCCCGGCGCTGTGCGACGTGGCGGGACGCGACGTGGTGCCGCTCCTGGTCCGTGCCGCCGGCCACCAGCGCGACGCGGTCGAGGCCCTGGACCACCTCGCCGGCGACCTGGACCCCGCCGACGCGGCAGCGCTCCGGAGCGCCCCGCGTGGGATCGCCACCACCGCCGTTCGCCGATGGTGGCGGGAGGTCACCGGGTCGGCCTACGCACCGGACGCCGCAGCGGTGGAGCGGATCCTCGCCGTGGCCGCGCTCGACGCCGAAGCGACCGAGGTGGTGGGTGGCTGGAGGGTGGAGCGCTCCGCCGGACGCCTGCGGCTCGTGGCGCCGGCTGGCTCCGGTACCGATGGCCGGAAGTAGGGTGCCCCGTCGATGGCCCGGCTGAGCAACGACGGAGGCGTCGGCGAGGTGCTGATCAGCGAGGACCAGCTCGCCGATCGTGTCGCCGCACTCGGTGAGGAGCTGACCGTCGCCTACGAGGGGCGGCGCCCGCTCTTCATCTGCGTGCTGAAGGGTGCGTACGCCTTCGCCACCGACCTCGCCCGCAACGTGGACCTCCCCGTCGAGCTCGACTTCATCGCGCTCAGCTCCTACGGCAGCTCCACCCGCACCAGCGGTGTGGTGCGGCTGGTCAAGGACCTCGACAGCGACATCGCCGGGCGCCACGTGATCCTGGTGGAGGACATCGTCGACTCCGGGCTCACGCTCCGCTACCTGCGCCGAAGCCTTGAGGCCCGCAACCCCGCCTCGCTCGAGGTCGTCTCGCTGCTCGCTCGGGAGCGGGCCGACCTGGACTCGCTGCGGGTCCGGTGGTGCGGCTTCCGGATCGGTGACGACTTCGTGATCGGCTACGGGCTGGACGCCGACCAGCGCTACCGCAACCTGCGGTTCATCGCCCGGTACGAGCACGAGGGCGACCCGTTGCGCGACCGCGTCGACATCGCCGAGGGCTGAGCCGCACCGACTCCCGCAACGGCGCGCCGCCCCGCCGGTCGTTCCGCCGGGAGCGTCGGTACCCTTCGTCACCGTGAAGGTGCCGGCGCTGCTGCGCAACAAGTGGGTGTTGATCGCTGCGGGCGCTGTCCTGGTGGCCGCTGCGGTGGTGTTGCCGTCGCTCGGGAGCGATCCGGAGGAGCTGCGGCTGGACGAGCTGCAGCGGGCGGTGGAGCAGGACGAGGTGGCCAACGCCACGATCGCCAACCGGTCGCGCACGGTGACCGGCGAGCTGCGCGACGGCACACGGTTCCGCTCGGTCTTCCCCGACGAGTACGCGGACGAGCTCACGAGCGCCCTGCTCGACGCGGGGGTCGAGGTGGAGGGCGACAACGAGGAGCCCTCCACGTGGTCGACGATCCTCGGTGACTACCTGCCCACCATCGCCATCATCGGGGTGTTCGTCTGGTTCGTGACCTCCATGCAGGGCGGCGGTCGGGCCAACCGCTTCGGGAAGGCCAGGGCGCGCCACGCGGGCGACGATCGGGGCGACGTGACGTTCGCGGACGTCGCAGGTGCTGACGAGGCGGTGGAGGAGCTGCAGGAGATCAAGGAGTTCCTCCGCGACCCGGATCGGTTCCGGGAGCTGGGCGCCAAGATCCCGAAGGGGGTGCTCCTCTACGGGCCGCCCGGCACCGGCAAGACGCTCCTGGCCCGAGCGGTCGCCGGCGAGGCGGAGGTGCCGTTCCTCACCATCTCCGGCTCCGACTTCGTGGAGATGTTCGTGGGCGTCGGTGCTGCAAGGGTCCGCGACCTCTTCAAGCAGGCGAAGGCGGCCGCACCGGCGATCGTGTTCGTCGACGAGATCGACGCCGTGGGCCGCCACCGTGGCACCGGGGTTGGCGGGGGTCACGACGAGCGCGAGCAGACGCTCAACCAGCTGCTCGTGGAGCTCGACGGGTTCGACGCGCGAGACGACGTGATCCTGATGGCGGCGACCAACCGGCCCGACATCTTGGACCCGGCGCTGCTCCGCCCCGGCCGCTTCGACCGGCAGGTGGCCGTGGACGCACCCGACCTGCGGGGTCGCGAGGAGATCCTCGCGGTCCACGCCAAGGGCAAGCCGGTGGCGCCCGGCGTGTCGTGGGCGGTGGTCGCACGACGCACCCCCGGCTTCACCGGTGCCGACCTGGCCAACATCGTGAACGAGGGCGCGCTCCTCGCCGGCCGCCGGAAGGCCAGCGAGATCACGATGGCGGACGTCTCCGAGGCGATCGACCGGGTGATGGCCGGCCCCGAGCGCCGCAACCGGGTGATGTCGGAGAAGGAGAAGGCGATCACCGCGTTCCACGAGGCGGGCCACGCGCTGGTGGGGCACCTCCTGCCGCACTGCGACCCTGTGCACAAGGTGTCGATCGTGGCGAGGGGCCGGGCGCTCGGCTGGACGCAGTCGATGCCGATCGAGGAGCGGTTCACCCAGACCCGCGCCGAGCTGCGGGACCGGCTGGCGATGTTCCTCGGGGGCCGCGCTGCGGAGGCGCTGGTCTTCGAGGAGATCAGCACGGGCGCGATGGACGACATCGAGCGCGCGACGAAGCTCGCTCGGGCGATGGTCACGGACTACGGGATGAGCGACCGCCTCGGTCCGCGCCACATCGGCGGGCGGAGCGACGAGCCGTTCGTGGGCCGGGACGCCGCCGGCGGCACCACGCTCTCCGACGACATGGCGACGATCGTCGACGAGGAGGTCCAGGCGCTGCTCACCGAGGCGGAGCAGCGGGCCACCGAGCTGCTCACCACGCGCCGCGACGTGCTCGACCGCCTCGCCGCCCGCCTCATCGAGATCGAGACGATCGACGAGGACGAGCTCCGCCTCGTCGTCGGCGCCTGACCCTCCCCCATTCCGCGTTCTGTTGTGCAGGGTGCGACGGATCCGTCGCATCCTGCACAACAGAACGGGGGCGGGGAACACTGGGCGGGGCTCGTCGGTTCACCACCTACGCTGCGACGCGGCCTCAGCGCGCATGCGACCTGCACTTCGACGAGGAGCGACATGGCAGACATCGAGACCGAGCTGGACCCTGGCCTCGTCGGGGACCTCAACCGCACCGAGCCGCTGGAGCCGTCGCTCGGCGGCGGAGTGGACCTCGAACGCGTGCAGGCAGCAGTCCGGGAGATCCTCATCGCGATCGGTGAGGACCCCGACCGTGACGGGCTGTTGGACACCCCGGCTCGCGTCGCCCGGATGTACCAGGAGACCTGTGGTGGCCTCCACCAGGACCCGATGCGCCACCTCAAGGTGACCTTCGACGCCGGCCACGACGAGATGATCATGGTGCGCGACATCCCGATCTACTCGCTGTGCGAGCACCATCTGGTGCCCTTCTACGGCAAGGCGCACGTCGCCTACATCCCGAACGAGGAAGGACGGATCACCGGCCTGTCGAAGCTGGCCCGCCTCGCGGACGGGTACGCCCGGCGCCCCCAGGTGCAGGAGCGGCTGACCACCCAGATCGCCGAAGCGATGGAGGCGGTCCTCGAGGCCCGGGGCGTGGTCGTGGTCGTGGAGGCCGAGCACATGTGCATGACCATGCGGGGCGTCCGCACGCCCGGCTCGTCCACGGTCACCTCGGCCGTCCGCGGGCTGTTCCGCACCGACCCGGCCGCCCGCGCCGAGGCGATGCGCTTCCTCGACCGCTGAGACGGGGCGTCGACCGGCGCCGGGGCGGCGCCTGCGCAGCGATCCTCTGCCACCCAGAGCGGATTTGACAGCGGGTCGTATCCTTTCGGGTCGTGGTGCCCCTGGTGATGGGCGTGGTGAACGCCACGCCAGATTCCTTCTCGGACGGTGGAGCGGTCCTCGACCCCACCGACGCCGCCGCCGCTGCGGCCGAGATGGTCGCCGCCGGTGCCGCCTTCATCGACGTGGGCGGCGAGTCGACCCGTCCCGGCGCCACACCCGTGGAGCCCGCCGAGGAGCTCCGGAGGGTCGTGCCGGTGCTCGAGGCGGTGGTCCCCGTCGCCACGGCCGCAGGTGTCCGGGTGAGCATCGACACGCGCCACCCCGAGGTCGCCCGCCGGGCGGTCGAACTGGGCGCCACCCTGATCAACGACATCTCGGCGACCCTCTGGCCCGTTGCAGCCGAGACCGGCGCCGGCTGGGTCGCCATGCACATGAAGGGCACCCCGGCGACCATGGCCTCGGCCGCCCGGTACGACGACGTGGTCGACGAGGTCCGCTCCTTCCTGGTCGAGCGGGCCACCACGGCCACCGACGCCGGCGTCCCCGAGGTGTGGGTCGACCCGGGCTTCGGGTTCGGCAAGGACGCCGACCACAACCTGGAGCTGCTCGCCCACCTCGACGTGATCGTCGCCGAGGGTTGGGACGTCCTCGTGGGCCTCAGCCGCAAGCGCACCCAGGGCCTGCTCACCACGGCGAGCGACGCCCGGGTGGGCCTCCGGGCGCCCGACGACGTCGTGCCCACCCACGATCGCCTCGAGGCGTCGCTCGCCACGGCCACGTGGGCGATGCACAAGGGTGCGAAGATGGTCCGAGCCCACGACGTCCGCCCCCACGTCCACGCCGCACAGGTCGTCGCCGGCCGGATCGGGCAACCCTCCGACCGACCCGCAGCGACCGCCCCCGCCTGACCGGCCACATCGAGGAGCCAGCCACATGCCACCCAAGGGAAAGTGGGCCCAGGGGATCACGCCCCGGCACTTCCAATGGATCATCCAGGACCAGCTCGCCATCTGCGAGCGCCCCGGCGGGTATGGCGCCAACCATCGGAAGGTGCGCCGCCAGGAGGAGATCATCTGGGTGCGCGAGCAGGGCTTCGATCCGGTGATCAGCATCATCCCGGCGCCCCACAACCTCCACAACTACGACGAGCTGGGCGTGTCGTGGCTCCACCACCCGTACCCTCCGCCCGACGAGCACCCGAAGTACCTCCTCGAGCTCTACCGGACGATCCGATCGGCCGTCGCCGAGGACCGGAAGGTGCTCGTGCACAACGAGGAGCTGGGCGACCGCACGATCGGGGTCATCGCGGGCTACCTCGTGTGGACCGGCAAGGTGCCCGAGCCCACGAAGGCCATCTACCTCGTGGAGCACATGACCTCGCGCCAGCTGGGTCCCCCCGGGCGCGACCTCGTCGCCCTCGCGGCGAAGCTCCCCCGGACCTGACGACGTGGACAGCATCCGGTTGCGGGGCCTGCGGGTGACCGCCCGGTGCGGTGTCCTGCCCGAGGAGGTCGAGCGCGCTCAACCGTTCGAGCTCGACCTGGACCTCCACGTGGACCTGTCGAGGGCGGGCGCCACCGACGACCTCTCCGACACCGTCGACTACGGCGCGGTCTGCGACGACGTGGTCCGGGTGGCCACCGAACGGCACCACGGCCTGATGGAGCACCTCGTGGAACGGATCGCCGCCACGGTGCTCCGCGACGAGCGCGTGCAGCGGGTCGACGTGTCGATCCGGAAGCTCCGCCCGCCCGTGGCCCACGACCTGGCCTCGTCCGGGGTGAGCATCTGCAGGAGCCGTGCCGGCGGCGCGGCGACGGCGGACGGCTGAGGTGGGGACCAGGACCTTCCTCTCCCTGGGATCGAACCTCGGCGACCGGCGGGCACTGATCCGCCAGGCGATCGCGTCGCTGCCCGACGTGGTGGCCGTGTCGCCCGTGTACGAGACCGACCCCGTGGGAGGACCGCAGCAGGGCCGGTTCCTCAACGTGGTGGTGCAGCTCGACACCGAGATCGGGCCGAACGACCTGCTCAGCATCTGCCACCGCATCGAGGCCGCCGCCCACCGCGTGCGCAGCGAGCGCTGGGGTCCACGGACCCTCGACGTGGACATCATCTGGATGGACGGCGTCGAGATGGACACGCAGCGCCTCACGATCCCGCACCCACGCTGGAAGAAGCGGCGCTTCGTGCTGGTCCCGATGCGCGACCTCGCTCCCGACCTGGTGTCGACCCACGACATCGACATGGCCGACGGGAACGTGTGGCCGGTCGAGTGCCTCTCCCACCCGGAGCCGTGACCCGGCACCTGGTGGTGGTCGGTCGCGGCCGGTTGGGTTCGGCGCTCGCGGCCGCGGTCGGTCGCCTCGACGGCTGGACCGTCCGGCTCGAAGCCGGGCGCGGCGCCTCGCCGGACCTCGACGGCGCCGACCTCGTTCTGCTCTGCGTCCCCGACGGGGCGATCGCCGAGAGAGCGTCGACGCTGGCGGTCGACGCCGACCGGGTGGTGGGGCACTGCTCCGGGGCGCTCGGCCTCGACGTGCTGGAACCGCACCCACGGCGAACGTCGCTCCACCCGCTGGTCTCCGTCGCCGACGCCGAGCGCGGGGCCGCCGCGCTGCGCGGAGCCTGGGCCGGGCTGGCGGGCGATCCGATCGCTGCCGAGCTCGCCGCCGCGCTGGGCATGCGGGGCGTGGCCGTGCCCGACGAGCGCAGGGCGGAGTACCACGCGGCGGCCGCGATCGCGTCCAACCACCTGGTGGCGCTCCTCGGACAGGTGGAGCGGGTGGCCTCCGGGCTGGGGGTGCCGCTCGAGGCGTTCGCCGCCCTGGCCCGCGGGAGCCTCGAGAACGCCACGTCGATGGGCCCCACCGCCGCCCTCACCGGGCCCGTGGCCCGAGGCGACTGGTCGACGGTCAGGGCGCACCTCGCTGCGCTGGCGGAGGACGAGCGATCGGGCTACCTGGGCGGTGTCCACCTGGCGGCCCGCCTCGCCGGGCGGGAGGTCCCGGACGACCTGTCCGAGGCCGCCGACCCCGCGGACCCGCCTGGCGCCACGTCATCCGGCGCCGACCGGCACGACGGAGCGGCGCGCGACCGCCGGTAGCCTCCACCCCCGGTGCTGACCCACACGACGATCGCGGAGCTCCGCGCCGACCTGGCAGCTCGGAGGGCATCTGGGCGCACGGTCGGCCTCGTCCCGACCATGGGCTACCTCCACCAGGGGCACGTCTCGTTGATCGAGGCGGCCGCCGCGGAGTGCGACGAGGTCGTCACCACGATCTTCGTGAACCCGCTCCAGTTCGCCGAGGGGGAGGACCTGTCGGCGTACCCGCGCGACCCCGAGGGCGACAGCGACAAGGCCGCCGCTGCGGGGTCGACGATGCTCTTCATGCCGCCGCTCGAGGAGATGTACCCCGAGCCGATGCTCACCACCGTCTCGGTCGACGAGATCGCACTGGGCATGGAGGGCGGCTCACGGCCCACCCACTTCGCGGGTGTCGCGACGGTGGTGGCGAAGCTGTTCGCCATCGTCGGCGAGTGCCGGGCCTACTTCGGGGACAAGGACTACCAGCAGCTCGCCGTCGTGCGCCGCATGGCATCGGACCTCTCGTTCCCGGTGGACGTGATCGGCTGTCCGATCGTCCGGGAGCCGGACGGGCTCGCCATGTCGAGCCGCAACGTCTACATGTCGCCAGAGCACCGCGCCGCGGCGCCGGTGCTTCGCCGGGCGCTCGATGCAGGAGCCGCCGCCGTCCAGGCAGGGGAGCGGTCCGCTGAACGCGTCCGAGCCGTGATGCGCCAGGTCGTCGAGACGGAGCCGCTCGCTGTCCTCGATTACGTCGAGGTCGCCGATCCCTCCACGCTCCGGCCCGTGGAGGTCGCATCGCCCGAGGTGCGCCTGTTCGTCGCCGCCCAGCTGGGGGCCGCCCGGTTGATCGACAACGCGGCGGCCTCGGAGCCTCCCTTCGGCGGAGGTGTGGGATGACCGAGCTGGACCTCCTGGTGCTCGGCAGCGGGGTAGCGGGCCTGTCCGCCGCGGTGGGTGCCGCCGAGCTGGGACTGCGGGTCGGGGTGGTCTCGAAGGCCGCGCTCGACCAGGCGACCACCCGCTGGGCACAGGGTGGGGTGGCGGCGGCGCTGTCCGGCGACCCCGAGGAGATCGACCTCCACCTCGCCGACACCCTCGCCGCCGGGGCGGGGCTGTGCGACCTGGACGCTGTGCGCGTCCTGGTGGACGAAGGGCCCGGTCGGGTGCACGAGCTGATCGCACGGGGCGCCAGGTTCGACCGCGACGGCGACGGCGCGCTGGAGCTGGCACGGGAAGGCGGCCACTCGGTGGCACGGGTGGTCCACGCCGGCGGTGCGGCGACCGGCGCCGAGATCGAACGGGCGCTCGTCGAAGCGGTGAGGGCGACCGCCGGGCAGATCCACGAGCGGTCGTTCGCGCTGGACCTCCTCGTGGTCGACGGTGTGTGCCGCGGGGTCCGGGCAGTGCACGAGGACGGCACGGTGCACGAGGTGGCCGCGCGGAACACGCTCCTCGCCACCGGCGGCGCCGGCCAGCTCTTCGCGGTGACCACCAACCCCGTCGTCGCCACGGGTGACGGCGTCGCCATGGCGATCCGCGCCGGTGCCGCCGTGGCCGACATCGAGTTCTTCCAGTTCCACCCCACCGCCCTCGACCACCCGTCGATGCCGCGGGCGCTCCTGAGCGAGGCGCTCCGCGGGCACGGAGCGCTCCTGCGCGACGGCAGCGGTCAGCGCTTCGTGGACGAGCTGCTGCCGCGGGACGTGGTGTCGCGGGCGATCACAAAGGTCATGGCGGACCAGAACCTCGACCACGTGTGGCTCGACGCCACG
This sequence comes from Actinomycetota bacterium, assembly GCA_044508215.1. GTDB lineage: Bacteria > Actinomycetota > Acidimicrobiia > Acidimicrobiales > Microtrichaceae > JAEZFI01. Next base: position 17,051 of record JBIQID010000027.1, read on the forward strand.
GGACTCGACCACTTCGACCTGCGGTTCCCGACGATCGCCGCCGAGCTGGCCCGGTACGGCCTGGACGCCGGCGACGACTGGCTCCCGGTGGCACCGGCCGCGCACCACCAGTGCGGCGGGGTCGTGACCGACCTCGACGGCGCCACCACGGTGGAGGGCCTCTGGGCCGCGGGCGAGGTCAGCTGCACAGGCGTCCACGGCGCCAACCGCCTCGCCTCCAACTCGCTGCTCGAGGGGATGGTGTTCGGAGCGCGCGTCGTGGAGGCAGTGGCGGCGGGACGCACCGCCGCCGAGCCGAGCGGTGCGATGCGAGCTGCGATCGGTCGCCCGACCTCCGATGTGCTGATCGGCGGACGGCGGATCGAGCGGACGCCGCTCCTCGAGCGCGGTCCCGCCGATGCCGCAGCGCTCGACCGCGCCACGGTGGTGTCCCTCCGCGACCTCCTGCAGCGCTCGATGACACGGAACGCCGGCCTGCTCCGGAGCAAGGAGTCGCTGGCAGCGGCAGAAGAGACCGTCGAGGCGGTGCTGGCGCAGGTGCCCCGACGCTCGACCGATCCGGCGACCGCCGAGCTGCGCAACCTGGCCGAGGTGGGTGCCGTGTTCATCGCCGCCGCAGCCGAGCGACGCGAGAGCCGTGGCGTCCACACCCGCGGGGACTTCCCCGACCAGCGGGACTCCTACCGCCTCCGGCTGGTCGCCGGCTGAGCCCAGCCGGCGGAGGATCCACGGCTGCGGGACCGACCGCTCGACGGGTCGGCGCGGCTGCCGGGACGGAACGGCGCATCGGCAAGACTGCCGGCGTGAGCGATGCAGCCGACGTCCCCCGGTCCGACCTCCAGCCGCCGCCCCTCGCCGTCCGGGAGGCCGTCGAGCGAGCGCTGGCGGAGGACCTGACCCCCCTCGGCGACCTCACCGCCTCGCTGCTCGACCCGAACGCCACGACGACAGCCCGAGTGGTCGCCCGCGCCGCCGGCCGCCTGGCGGGGACCGCGTGCGCCGCGGAGGCGTTCGCTCAGGTGGACCCCGCGATCGAGGTGAGCTGGGCGCTCGACGACGGTGCTGAGCTCTCCGAGGACTCGGTCATCGGGGAGGTCTCCGGGCGGCTCGCCCCGGTCCTCACCGCCGAGCGGACGGCGCTGAACTTCTTGGGCCACCTCTCCGGCATCGCCACCGAGACGGCCCGCTACGCCGACGAAGCAGCGCGGGGTGGCGGCGCCAGGGTGTGGGACACGCGCAAGACGACCCCCGGCCTGCGCTCGCTCGAGAAGGCCGCCGTACGCGCCGGCGGCGGGCGGAACCACCGCGGGAACCTCAGCGACTGGATCCTGGTGAAGGACAACCACCTCACCGGGATGGGCGTCACCGAGGCCGTGCGCCGGGCGAAGGACCGCTGGCCTGGCAGGACCGTCCACGTCGAGTGCGACCGCGAGGACCAGATGGTGGAGGCCATCCGGGCCGGTGCAGGCGCGGTGCTGCTCGACAACATGGACCCGGAGACGGTCGCCCGCTGCGTGGCCGCCGCCCGCGAGCTCGACCCCGACCACCGTTGCCTTCTCGAGGTGTCGGGCGGCGTGACCCTCGAGACGATCGCCGCCTACTCGGCGACAGGGGTGGACATGATCTCGATCGGCCGGATCACCAACTCCGCGCCCGTCCTGGACATCGGGCTGGACATCTCGTAGGGGGGGTCCCGTCCCCAGACGGCTCACCAGCTTCGCGAAGTGTTCTCCGCCTGGGGACGGGACCCCAACGCGGGCTCGTCCGGCCGTGGACCGGACGGGCAATTGTTGGTGTTCCGGCCTCACTCGTAGCGGGGGGAGGGGCCTGCCCCTCAGGCGACTCACCAGCTTCGCGAAGTGTTCGCTGCCTGAGCGGCAGGCCCCAGAGGACGCGTGGCTCTGGCCTCACTGACTCGTCTGGCCGTGGACCGGACGGGCAAATTGTTGGTGTTCCGGCCTCACTCGTAGCGGGGGGTGGGGCGGGTCAGGCGGGCGACTCGCCACAGGGTGTCCAGGAGGGCGAGGGCGACCAGGGCGGCAGCGAGGGGGCCGAGGTCGAACGCCAGCAGGATCGCTGCGGCGTTCAGGGCCACCAACGCCACCCACGAGCGCATCGTGGCGAACCCCGCGGACAGGCGCTCGGGCCCGCCGCCCCGGAGCACCGGAGCGAAGTAGCCGATGCCCGCCCACAGCATCTGGGCCAGGCCTCCGACGAGCAGCACCAGCACCTCGGCGCGAGCGGTGGGCCAGGTGCCGTCGGCGATGCGAACCGCCACCCACGCGGTCACACCCACCCACCACAGCGCGCCGGCGGCGATCCCGATGCCCCGGGGTCCGGCGTAGTCGAAGGCCCGGCGGGTCGGGCTCGGCATCATCGCCCACGACACCGCCAGCCCCAGCGCCGCGATGCCCATGCCCACCGCGGCGAGCGTGTCCTCGCCGGCCAGCCCGCCCACCACGGCCAGCAGCACGCCGGTGGTGAACGCCACCAGGGCCGACCCGAGGCGCTGGCGGGTGAAGCGAGGCGACGGCTTCATCCGCAGGGTGGTCGCCGCGAAGGTCGGGAGGGTGGCCACGATGACCGTGCCGATGAACCCCCACATCGTGGCGATGGGGTGCACCTGCCACAGCAGGTCAGCCGAGCGGCCCGTGGCGAGCAGGCCCCCGAGCACCGCCCCGACCGCAGCCCAGGCGGCTGCCAGCACGTAGGCCCAGGTCTGCACGGCGTAGCGGTCCTGGCGCGCGGCCGCGGCCGCGGCGACGAGCAGGACCGCCAGCGCTGCGAACCCGGCCGCCGCCACGATCGCCCCGGCCAGCACCCAGCCGTCCGCGCCCGCCGGGCGTGCGATGACCACCGCCGCGACCCCCACCGCGAGCAGCCAACGCTGCCCCTCCGAGGCCCACGTGGGAGGTGCGGCTGCCCCCGACCAGGTGAGCGCGAGGTGCAGCGCAGCTGACGACACCACGAGGCTGCCCCCGCCGGCGACCGCAAGGTGCACGACCTCCCACCGCCCGCCCCCGGTGGCGGCGACGATCGCCGCCGCTGCCGCGAACAGACCTGCCATCGCCAACCCACGGGCGGTGGCCGACTGCGCCCGCCGGACCCCTCGGTCGACCTGCGCCATGCGCCCAGCATTGCCCAACGGGAGGTCCCGGCTCCGCACGCGCGAGACTTGGACCCCGTGGAACCAGTCCGCTGCCTGACGGCCGTCATGCCGGCCTACAACGAGGCCGCCACCCTGGAGACGTGCGTGACCCGCGTGCTCGCGTCGCCGTGGGTCGCCGAGGTCGTCATCGTCGACGACGGCTCCACCGACGCCACCGTGGACATCGCGCAGAAGCTCACCGAGGTCGACCCGCGGGTCCGCCTCGTGCAGCAGCCGCACAACATGGGGAAGGGCGCAGCGCTGCGCCGGGGGTTCGCCGAGGCCACGGCCGAGTACGTCGTGGTCCAGGACGCCGACCTCGAGTACGACCCGAGCGAGTACGACGTGCTCCTCGAGCCGCTGCTCACCAAGGGCGCCGACGTCGTGTACGGCTCACGGTTCCTCGCCGGGCGTCCCCACCGCGTCCTCTACTTCTGGCACTCGCTCGGCAACAGGTTCCTCACCCTGATGTCGAACATGTTCACCGACCTGAACCTGACCGACATGGAGACCTGCTACAAGGTCTTCCGCCGTGAGGTGATCCAGTCGATCGCGATCGAGGAGAACCGGTTCGGGTTCGAGCCGGAGATCACCGCGAAGGTCGCCGCCCAGGGCCTCGTCATCTACGAGGTCGGCATCAGCTACTCCGGGCGGACCTATGAAGAAGGCAAGAAGATCGGGTGGCGCGACGGCGTGCGAGCGATCGTCTGCATCATCAAGTACTCGCCGTTGGGTTCCAGGTTCCGCAGCCGGACGTGACATCGTTAGGCGGTGCTCCTCGCCATCGATGTCGGCAACACCCAGACGGTCATCGGCCTCTACGGCGACGGCGACTCGAGCCACGAGCTGGTCGACCACTGGCGTGTCGCCACGCAGCACGACCGCACCTGTGACGAGCACGCCCTCCTCGTCCAGCAGCTCCTGAGCGCCGGCGGCCACGACTGGCAGGCCGACGTCCACGGGATCTCGATCAGCTCCGGCGTTCCGGACGTGACGATGGAGCTCCGCCGGATGTGCGAGCGCTACCTCGACATCGACCCGGTGGTGCTGGGCGCCGGGGTGAAGACCGGCATGCCGGTGCTCTACGACAACCCGAAGGAGGTGGGCGCGGACCGCATCGCGAACGCCGTCGGCGCCTACGACCTGTACGGCGGGCCGACCATCGTCGTGGACTTCGGCACGGCCACCACGTTCGACGTGATCTCGCCGGCGGGGGAGTACCTCGGCGGGGCCATCGTGCCGGGCATCGAGATCAGCATGGACGCCCTCTTCGGCCGTGCCGCCGCGCTGCGCCGGGTCGAGCTGGTGGAGCCGCGCTCGGTGATCGGCAAGACCACGGTCGAGTCGATCCAGTCGGGCGTGATCTACGGGTACTCGTCGATGATCGACGGGATGTGCGACCGGATCGAGGAGGTCATCGGCGAGCCGACCGTGATCGCCACGGGCGGTCTGGCCGACCTCATCTCGCCGGTGTCGGAGTCCATCGAGCGGGTCGAGCCGTGGTTGACCCTCCACGGCCTGCGCCTGATCTGGGAGAAGAACGCCGGATGACCGATCGGCCCTACACGGCGAACGTCACGCACCACGCGGCCGAGCTGCACGGTCGGTACGGCGAGCTCGAACCGGGCATCGAGACCGGCGACGTCGTCTCGGTCGCCGGGCGCCTCATGCTCCGCCGGGTGCAGGGCAAGCTGGCGTTCGGCACGCTCGCCGACCAGACCGGCCGCATCCAGCTGTTCGCCCGCGCCGCCGCCACCGACCGCTTCGCGGAGTTCTGCGAGCTGAACCTGGGCGACTGGATCACGGTGACCGGCCAGGTGATGACCACCAAGCGCGGCGAGCTGTCCGTGGAGGTCGACCGCTGGGAGGTGCTGGCGCCCACCCGTCGCCTCTTCCCCGACAAGTGGCACGGCATCTCCGACCCCGACACCCGCTACCGCCAGCGCTACGTCGACCTCTGGGTGACCGAGGAGTCCCGCGCCACGCTCACGTTGCGCTCGCGGATCGTGTCGCTGACGCGCCGCTTCATGGAGGACCGGGGCTACCTCGAGGTGGAGACGCCGGTCTTCCACCCCATCCCCGGCGGTGCGCTGGCCCGGCCCTTCACCACGCACCACAACGCGCTCGACATGGAGCTGTACCTCCGCATCGCACCGGAGCTGTACCTGAAGCGCCTGGTCGTCGGAGGGTTCGAGCGGGTCTTCGAGATCGCCCGGGTGTTCCGCAACGAGGGCCTCTCCACCCGGCACAACCCCGAGTTCACGATGCTCGAGTGCTACGAGGCCTACGGCGACTACCACACGCACATGGAGCTCACCGAGACGCTCGTGACGCACCTCGCCACCGAGCTGCTGGGCACCACGAAGGTGACCCACGGCGGGCGTGACCTCGACCTGGCAGCGCCGTGGCGCCGGGCGTCGCTCGCCGAGCTGACCAGCGCGTCGATCGGCGAGGACGTGTCGATCGAGACGCCGATCGAGCGGCTCCGCGAGCTGTGCGACCGCCATGGCGTGCCCCACAAGCCGACGTGGGGGACGGGAAAGCTCCTGCTCGAGCTCTACGAGAAGACCACCGAGTCCACGCTGTGGGAACCCACCTTCGTGACGGACTACCCGAAGGAGGTCTCGCCGCTGGCGCGGGACCACCGCGACCAGCCGGGCCTCACGGAGCGGTTCGAGGGCATCATCGCCGGGCGCGAGCTGTGCAACGGCTTCAGCGAGCTGGTCGACCCCGAGGAGCAGCGCGCCCGCTTCGAGGACCAGGCCCGGGCTGCGGCGGAGGGCGACGACGAGGCGATGCGTGTCGACGAGGACTACCTCCGCGCGCTCGACTACGGGCTGCCGCCGACGGTGGGCCTCGGGATCGGCATCGACCGCCTGGTGATGCTGCTCACCGACACGACGACGATCCGCGACGTGATCCTGTTCCCGACGTTGCGTCCGGAGGCCTGAGCCAGCGGGCGGCGTCCTCCGCCCTGACGACGGCCAGGAACGAGCCGGCGTCGAGCACGGTCGAAACCGGCATCGGGGACGTCCCGCAGCCTCCTCCCACCACGCGCAGCGGCACGAGAACGTGCCAGTCGGGGTGGATCGAAGAGGCCTCGGCGAGCGACGTCCACCCGAGCGACTCCACCCCGGTGTCCGTCGCGTAGGAGATCCATCCGAACGGGCCGCCGACGCCGAGGGCCAGCACGCGGTCCTGCCCAGGCGCCAGGGCGGAGCGGGCCACGAGCTCACCGTCGGCAGCGCTGCCCTGGAGCTGCTGGCGGGAGAGCCCAGGCCACACGAGGCCTGCGACCGTCGCCACGACCGCCAGGGCCACGAGCAGTCGCGTGGAAGCGTTCTGCTGCCGGTGCCTCGACCATCGGGTGAGGCCCGTGGTGACCACCACGGCGAGCGGGGCGACCAACCAGATGAGCCAGTAGGCGTGGTACGTGGTCGCGTTCCAGAAGACAAGGGAGTAGAGGGCCGTGGTGCCGGCCAGCAGCACCACGACGCGCCCGGCGGGTCCCACCGGCCTTCCGGCGCGCCAGCACAGGATGGTGAGCACCACGGGAACCGGGAACCACACGTCGACGACGTAGTCGACCTGGATCGACAGCGCGTCGAGGACGGTGAGCTCGGTGGCGGGATCACGGCCGGTCCGCTGCGCCGCCTGGCCGAGGAGGTCGGCGAGCCCGGCCGAGCTCGCTGCGATCCAGGCCATCGTCACCACGGTCGCCGCTGCCGTTCCCACCAGCAGCCACGCGCCGGCTCCGACGAAGGTGGTCGGCCGGTCGTCCACCTCCTCGGGATCCCGCGGGTCGGCCCCAGATCGTCGCAGCCGCCACCCGCGCCACAGCGCCGTCAGGCCCAGCACTCCCGCCAGCGCCGTGCCCAGCCAGCCGGCGATCGCAGCGACGAACGCGCCGATCGCCCAGGTGACGGGGCGCACGGCCTCGCCCTCCTCGAGGGCGAGCCACCGATCCGCAAGGAACATGCCTGCCGGCAGCGCCAGCATCGGCGTGTCGAGCATCCACCCGTACACGAGGAACATCGGAGTGGTGGCCGCGACACAGGATCCCAGCGCAGCGGCCAACGGGTCGTCGGTGAGGCGCCGACAGATCCGGTGGAGCAGCACGATGGTCAGCGCCGAGGCGACCACGGTGGGCAGCCGCGTCCAGAAGGGATGGGTGCCACCGACCCCCTCGCTGAGCGCGGTGAGCCAGACGATGAGGGGTGGGTGGTGGGCGTAGGAGCCCAGGTCGTTCGCGAGCGTCGAGCCCCAGTTCGACCCGGCCCAACCGAGCTGGTCGATGCCGCGGGCCATCAGCGAGAAGACCCCTGCGTTGCGCCCGTCGTGCGAGAAGCCGAGCGGTCGTCCCGCCATCGGCAGCACGGCGATCGCCCAGGCCGTCCACGTCAGCGCCCGCACGGCCGCGGCGGCGACGACCCGCGGGCGATCCGGACCGTGTGACGGCAGATCGTCCTGCGGCGTCGTCCCGTGGTCGGCTTCCGACCCGGGTTGCGACGAGCGCGCGGGCGCGAGGAGCCGGATCGAAGCCACGGATCACCATCGGCAGGGCACCGTGATCGCTGAGGGACTTCTCGCCCGGGAGACGGATCGGGTCGGTAGGGTCGACGGCCGCATGGCTTCCTACGACTCCGCTCTCGCACTCGCCGCCGCGATCAGGAGGAAGGAGGTGAGCCCCGTCGAGGTCCTCGACGACCACCTCGCCCGCGTCGACCGCCTCGACCCGCAGCTCAACGCGTTCTCGCTGCGCGACGACGAACGGGCCCGCGCCGACGCCAAGGCCGCGGCCGACGTCGTGGCCACGACGGACGCCCGTGACCTCCCTCCGTTCCTCGGCGTCCCCATCCCGATCAAGGACCTGAACGCCGTGGCCGGCTGGCCGACCACGCACGGGTCACGAGGTGCGTCGCCCGAGCCCGAGGCGAAGGACGACCCGGTCGTCACCCGGCTGCGTGGGGCGGGCTTCGTGCTCATGGGCAAGACGACCACCCCCGAGCTGGGCACGATCTCCATGACCGAGTCCGACCGCCACGGCGCCACCAGGAACCCGTGGAACCCCGAGCACACCCCCGGTGGTTCGTCGGGCGGCGCCGGCGCGGCCGTGGCGTCGGGGATGGCGCCGATCGCCCACGCGTCCGACGGCGGTGGCTCGATCCGGATCCCTGCGTCGTGCAACGGCCTGGTGGGCCTGAAGGCCAGTCGGAACAGGATCACTGGCTGGGTCGAGAAGATGACCGCCGCGTCGACGTCCGGCGTGGTGACCCGCACCGTGGCGGACACGGCGGCCGCGCTCGACGTGCTCGCCCAGGTGGATCCCGGCGCGTGGAACGTGGCGCCGCCGCACGACCGGACCTACGCGGAGGAGGTCGGCGCGCCACCCGGACGCCTCCGGATCCGGGTCACCGACGGCAACGCTCTCGGGATCCCGCCGGCGCCCGCCTGCACCGCGGCGGTCGAGCAGACCGCAGCGCTGCTCGAGTCCCTCGGCCACGACGTCGTCGTCGAAGCGCCCGCGTGGCCCGACGCCGGCGAGTTCCTCACCGGCTTCCTCACCGTGTGGTCGACCATCGCGGCTGGTGTGCCGGGCTTGGACGTCGAGCAGCTCGAGCCCCACAACCGGGCGAACTACGAGCTGGCGACCGCCACGAACGCGATCGCGTTCTCCGAGGCGGTGATGGTGCTGCAGCGGGCGTCTCGAGTGATCACCAGCCAGTTCGGGCGCGACTTCGACGTGCTGGTGACCCCGACGATGG
>JBIQID010000183.1:0-3671 GCA_044508215.1 Actinomycetota bacterium
CAGGATGTCGTCGGCGTCGAGCAGCAGGTCGGCCACTCCCCCGTAGGCCTGCACGGCCTCCTGCGCGGCGATGACCACCGTGCGGCGATCAGCGGCGCGCAGGCGGTGCAGCAGCGGGGTGAAGTCGGAGTCCGACGAGCCGATCACGAACTCGTCGTAGTGCGTGGGCCCGTCGAGGGCTGCGATCACGTCCAGGACGATGCGGATGTCGGCGGCGTTCTTGTGGCGCGAGGTCAGCGCCGGGCAGTCCACCACCTCGAACCCGGCGCGGATCAGCGGCTGCCGGAAGCGCGACAGGTAGACGCGGCCGTGGTCGTTGCCGAGCTGGGCGTCGGCCACCCAGCCGTTCGGGTTCAGGTAGGCGCGCCGCACGAGCACGTCCCGGCGACCGCCACCGGTCCCGTGGACGGCCAGCCCCCCGAGCCAGCGGTCGGCCTCCTCGGCGAAGCCGAAGGCTGCGTCACGGTTCACCTCGAGCAGGCCCCGGAACACATTGTCGAAGTCGACGAAGAGGGCGGTCCTCGTCCGCTGGCCGTCGTCCATCGTGTGTCTCCCTACCGCCCCGCAGATGTAAGGACACATCATTGCATCTGCGGCTGGGAGGCGAAAGCGGGTCGGATCCCTCGGTCAGGTCAGGAGGACCCGCTCCCCCATCGTCGGGGCGACCGCCGGGACCCGCAGCCGGTCCTCGATCAACTGGACCAGTGCTGCCGAGGCGTCCGGTTCGCCGTGGACGGCGAAGACCATGTCGGGATCGTCGGGCCCCGAGGCGATCCAGTCGACCAGCTCGTCCCGGTCGGCGTGGACGCTCATGGTCTGGATGTGCGCCACCTCGGCACGCACCGGCCAGTACCGCCCGAGCATCTTGAGCTTGGACTCGCCCTCCAGCAGCCGTCGCCCGCGGGTGCCGGACGCCTGGTAGCCGAGGAGCACCACGGTGTTCCGCTCGTCGTCGATCCGGTTCGCCACGTGGTGGACCACCCGCCCGCCCGTGACCATCCCGGACGACGAAACGATGATCATCGGGCGTGGGTCGTCGTTGAGCTTCTTCGACTCCTCCACGTTGCGGACGAGGCGCAGCCCGTCCAGGGCGAACGGGTGCGTGCCGACCAGCTCCGGCCGCACGTCGGGCGCGCCCTCCTCGAACGCTGTGGCGTACACACCGAGCGCAGCAGCACCCATGGGGCTGTCGAGGTAGACGGGCACCTCGGGCAGCGCGCCCTGGATCTGGAGCCGGCGCAGGTGGTGGAGCACCACGTCGGTCCGGTCGACGGCGAAGGCCGGGATGACCACCGAGCCGCCGCGATGGACCGTCCTGCGGATGACCTCGCCGAGCTGCTCGGCCGGGTCGCCCGCCGGGTGGTCGCGGTTCCCGTAGGTCGACTCGGTCACCACGAAGCGCGCCGAGGGCCGGGGGTCGGGCGGCGAGAGCAGCGGGTGCGCCTGCCGACCGAGGTCCCCCGTGAACACCACGGAACTGCGTTCGTCGCCGAGGGTGAGGTGCGCCCAGGCAGAACCCAGGATGTGGCCCGCGGACCCGAAGCGGAAGCCCCAGTCGCCCCGCTCGTGCGTCGCCCCGTAGGGGATCGCCACGAGCGAGTCCAGGGCCACCATCGCGTCGTGCTCGGTGAAGAGGGGCAGTGGCGGGTCGTGCTTCGAATACCCCTTGTGCGCTGCGTACCGGGCCTCCTCCTCCGCCAGCCGTCCGCTGTCGGGGAGCACGATCGCCGCCAGCTCAGCGGTCGACGGGGTGCAGAAGATCGGGCCTCGGAAGCCGTCGCGCACCAGCGCCGGGAGCATCCCGCAGTGGTCGACGTGCGCATGGGTGAGCACCACGGCGTCGATCGAGGTCGGCCCCACGCCCACCCCGGACCAGTTGAGCTCGCGGAGCGCCTTCGGCCCCTGGAACTGTCCGCAGTCCACGAGCACGCGCTGACCCGGGGTGTCGACCAGGAAGCGGCTGCCGGTGACGGTGCCCGCCGCTCCGAGGAAGGTGATGACGGGAGGTCGGTTCATGGGCACGTCGCAGCAGCCTTCGTTCAGACGTCGGGGATCCAGGTGCCGTGGAAGCCGAACGGGACCCGAACCGGCAGCTGCACCTCGGCCACCGGGCCAGCGGCCACGTCCTGCGCGTCGAAGACCGCGAGCGACGACAGATCGGTGGTGCGGTCCCACACGAACGTCATCACCCAGCCGTCGCCCTCAGCAGCATCGGCGGAGCGCGGGACGTAGTACGGCTCGCCGCCACGCAGGTTCGGCCCCGGGTCCCACAGGTCCTCGGTGCCCTTGTCGAGGTCGAGGTGGCAGATCCCGGCGAGCTCGAACCCGTACTCGGAGTCCGCGTCGGTCGTGGTCACGAACCACCCGTGGTCGGTGGCGCGCCCGGTCCGGCGCCGGTCGTGGGAGGGCAGGTCCATCGGCCGGTCGTGGATCCGCAGCTCGGTCACGCTCAGCGACTCGCCGCTCGTGTCCACCCGCCACTCGGTGAGGTACGAGGGCAGGAGGTCGCCACGTGGACCGAACGCCTCCTCCACCCGGTGGACCCGCAGCACCACCTCGTCGCCAGCGCGGTGTGCGTTGAGCCCGTGGAACGCGAAGCAGGGAGGGATGTCGACCCAACGGATGTCGGCGCCCGAGCCGTCGAGCGGCATCACGCCGATGCGGCACGGCCCGTCCGGGTCCCAGTGGAACGGGATCTGGGCGTTCGGGTTCGCAGCGTCCGGCCCGAACACCACCGGGCCGATCCAGAACACCACGTCTCGGTCGGTGACCGCGAAGTCGTGCACCATCGTGGCGATCCCGACGTCGATCGGGCTCACCACGTCGAGCGTCCCGTCGGGCGCAGCCGCGTAGTAGGTGATCTGGGGTCGCAGCAGGTCGTAGCCGAAGAAGTGCAGGCGACCCGTGTCGGGATCGATCTTCGGGTGCGCCGTCATCGACGTGCCGAGGCGGCCGTCGTAGTCGTGGGCGCCGATGGTCGAGAGGTCCTCGGTGGACAGCTCGTACGGCCAGCCGATCTCCCCGAGGCTCAAGAGGCGCCCGCCGTGGTGGATCACCGAGACGTTGCTCTGGTTGTTCTCGGCACCCGGGATGCCACCGAAGTCCAGGAGACCGGCCCGGGCCTGCTGGATCGGCGTGGCGACCCACCGGTTCCGGTACCAGGCGGCCCGTCCACCCTCGAGGCGCACGCCGTGGACCATGCCGTCGCCGAGGAACCAGTGCAGCGCCGGGCCGCTGGCCGAGTTCGAGCCGTTGCGCACGAACAGGCCGGTGAGCTCCTCCGGCAGCTGGCCCCGCACGGTGAGCTCGGTGATGGTCTCCTCGGTGGTGACCGGGGCGAAGTTCCCCTGCAGCCAGTACGGCTGGGCGGGGTCGTACGGCCTGGCCGGAGCAGCAGGTGCGGTCGAGGTCGTCGTCGAGCGGCGCGCTCCCGACGCAGCGGGAGCCCCGGAGTCGTCGCTGCAGCCGCTGAGGAGGCCCAGCGCGGCGCCGCCGGTGCCCAGCCCGAGGGCGGCGAGGAGCTGACGGCGGCCCACCGTCGGGCCCCTCCCCGCTGGTCGCTCCGATGCGCGCGACGTCTCTCCGATCACCTCGCCTCTCCCCTCGTCACAGGTGGCGCCGACTGTACGCTGCACCATGCCTGCGACCGACCTGACGCACCCTGCTGCCGG
>JBIQID010000184.1:0-3633 GCA_044508215.1 Actinomycetota bacterium
TCTCATAGCATCTCAGCACTTCCCCTCCGCCCGCCCTCCTGACTGGAGGCGCTGTGCTCTACGTGCTGTGGTCCGCCAAGGGCGGATCGGGGACCACCGTCACCGCGGCGTTGCTCGCTGCGACCCTCTCGGACCCCTCCGACGCGCTCCTCGTCGACCTCGCCGGTGACCTTCCGGGCGTCGTCGGCGCGCCCGAACCGGAAGCGGGGGTGGCCGAGCTCTCCGGTGCCGACCCGCTCGACCACGACGCCGTCCGCCGCGTCGAGACCGAGGTGGCCGACGGCGTGTCACTGCTCGCCAGCGGCTCGGGCGACCTCCACCCCGCCGGCACGGGTGCCCTCTGGGACGTGCTGGCGGCCGAGTCCCGCGACGTCGTGGTGGACGCAGGAACCCTCGTCCCGGCCGACGTCACCGGGGGATCGCTGCACGGCGCCGCGTCCACCGAGGCGATCCGGCGCGCCGAGCGGAGCGTGCTGGTGGTCCGCTCGTGCTACCTGGGCCTCCGCGCCTCGCTCGGCATGCTCGGACTGCTCCCCGCCGACGGCTGCATCCTCGTGATGGAACCCGGCCGGCTCCTGCGGGCGCACGACGTCACCGCGGTGCTCGGACTCCCCGTGCTCTGCGAGCTCCACGTGACCAGCTCCGTTGCTCGCGCCGCCGACGCGGGCGTGCTGCTCCGGCGGCCGGACCGGCCCACGATGCGAGTCCTGCGCAGCGCAGCCTGACGTGCTCGGCCCCCTCACCGACCTCTGGCGCGACGTCGAGGTGACCGACCTCCTCGCGAACGGCCCGGGACGCGTGTGGGTCGAGCGCTCCGGCGTGCTGCAACCCACCGCGGTCCGCATCGGCGCCGACGAGCTGTCGTTGCTCTGCCACCGGCTGCTCCACCCGCTCTCCGTCCCGCTCGACCGCACCCATCCGGTGGCCGAGGCCCGCCTCGACGACGGCACCCGTGTGACCGTGGTGGTGGCGCCGGTCGCGGCGAACGGCCCGGTGCTGGCGCTGCGCCGCCCGTCGAGTGCACGCCTCCGCCTCGTCGACTTCGCCGACGAGGGGACCGCCGCGGCCCTGGACCGCCTGGTGCGGGCGCGGGCGAACGTCGTGATCGTCGGCGGCACCGGATCGGGGAAGACGGCGCTGCTCGGTGCGATGTGTGCGGCGTGCCCGCCGGACCAGCGCCTGGTCGTGATCGAGGACACCGCCGAGCTGCACCTCGACCAACCGCAGGTGGTGCGCCTGGAGGCGAGAGACCACCCGCTCGGCCCGGTCGCAGGGATCCGCGAGCTGGTGAGGGCGTCGCTGCGCCTCCGCCCCGACCGGATCGTGGTGGGGGAGGTGCGCGGAGCCGAGGCGCTCGACATGGTCTGGGCGCTCAACACCGGGCACCCGGGCAGCATGAGCACGTTGCACGCCGACGGACCGGCGGAGGCGCTCAACCGCCTGGAGACGCTGTGCTCGACCGGCGCAGAATCGATCCCGGCGGCGGCCATCGCGCGCCAGGTCCGCGACGCCATCGACGCCGTGGTGCTGGTGCGCCGAGGTGAACGGACCGGGCGGCGCCACGTGGCCGGGGTGTGGACCACCCGCACGAACGCAGACCGCGCGGAGCTGCGGCGCGTCGACGTGGGGGCGCCGGCGTGAGGCCGCGTGGCGCAGGCCTCGTGCGTGGTCGGCTCGGCGCACCGCTGCGCCGCCGGCTCGGAGCCGATCCCACCGTCGTGCGGCCGCTCGACGTCGCCGTCGTGCTGGAGAGCGCCGCGGGCGCCCTCCGCGCCGGCGCGGGGTTCGTGCCGGCCCTCGCCGCTGCGGTGGAGGGCGCGGATCACGCCTTCGCGTCGGGGCTCTCGAGGGCCCTCGCGGAGGTCGACGCCGGCAGCTCGGTCGACGCCGCCCTGGAGCGGTGGGCAGCCAGGCAGGCCGATCCGTGGACGGCGGTGGTCGCGGACGCCTGTCGGCTGGGGGTGTCGATGGGCATCGGGCTCGCCGAAGCGCTCGACCGCATCGCGGTGAGCGCCCGCGCCGAGGCGGACCTGACCGCCGATCTGCGGGTGCTCGTCGCTCCGGCCCGCGCGTCGGCCCTGCTCATGGTGGCGATGCCGGTGGTGTTCTGCCTCGTCGTGGTGCTGCCCGACGAGGCGCTCCGCGGCGTCCTCCTCGGGACCGGCTTCGGCTGGGCGTGCCTCGTGGCCGGCTCGACAGCCCAGCTCGCCGGAGCGGTGTGGATGCGCGCGTTGGTGAGGACCGTCCGGTGACCGCCTCAGTGATCGCCGTGATCGGCGCGCTGGGAGGTCTCCTCGTTCGGCGCCGGCGCGCGGCGGCTGCCACAACGGCCGATCGGGAGGCCGAGCAGCTCGCAGCGGCCGCGGCGCTCGACCTGATCGCGGTCTGCGTCGCAGCGGGCCTCACCCCGGGCGCGGCCGTCAGCAGGGTGGTGGCGATGCGAACGCCACCGAAGTGGGTGGGAGCGCTGGACGAGGCGCTCCGCTCCGGGACGCCGCTCGCCGACGCGATCGACGGTTCGCAGCTGGCCGACGATTGGCTCCGTCGTGCTCTCGGACCCGTGGCGGCAGCCGCCCGCTCGGGCGGGTCGGTGGCCGCGGCCATCGACCGCTCGGTCGACCGGCTCCGGCACGACGTGCGCCGCACCCGCGAGGAGCGGGCACGGAGGCTGCCGGTGGCGCTGCTCCTGCCGCTCACCTTCTGCGTGCTGCCGGCCGTGGTGCTGGTCGTCGTCGCGCCCATGCTCGCCCAGATGCTGATCGGAGCGTCATGACCTCCTCCACCGACTCCACGAGGAGGACGCCTCCATGTCGCACCCGCCCATCACCGCCACCCCGACTGCCGACCGGCGCAACGGACCGACGCACGCTTCGCATGAGCGTGACGAGCGGGGCCAGTCCACCGCCGAGTACGCGCTCGTGATGGTCGGCGTCGCCGCCATCGCCACGTTCGTGTTCCGGTGGCTGCAGGGGTCCGGCCTGCTCGAGGAGTTCTTCGGCGAGGTCTTCGGCCAGCTCCTCCAGCGGTGAGCCGCGCAGGTCCGTCGAATGGTCACGTGCGGACCGACCGTGGGCAGGCGAGCTCGGAGCTGGTCCTCGCCCTCCCGCTCGTGCTGCTCCTGGTCGCGATGGCGGTGCAGGCGGGCGCCCTGGTGCGCGACCGCGTGCGCCTCGGCCACGCCACCCGGGAGGCGGCGCGGACCGCCATGGTGTCCTCGGCGGCGGAGGCGGCGGCCCACGCTGCCGCCGCCGCCGAACTCGATCCAGAGCGGCTGGAGGTCACCGTCGGAGGCGGGCGGTTGCCCGGCGATCGCCTCGTGGTCACGGCCCGCTACCGGGTCGTCACCGATGTGGCCCTCATCGGGCGGCTGCTCCCCGACTTGGTCGTCGAGGAGCGACTCGTGACCCGGCGCGAGTGACCGGGTCAGGCGGCGGAGGCCGACGTCCGCAGGACGCTGCGGAGCAACGCCGCCGCGCCGAGCTTGTCGAGCGGTTCGTTCCCGGTCCCGCAGCGTGGCGAGTGGACGCACGATGGACAGCCGTCGGTGCAGCCGCATCGTTCGATCACCTCCAACGTCGCTGCGAGGTGGGCGTCAGCCGCCTCGAAGGCCATGGGCGCCACGCCCGCGCCGCC
>JBIQID010000185.1:0-3582 GCA_044508215.1 Actinomycetota bacterium
TTCAGGGTCGGTCACGTCGAGGGCGGCGCCGCCGATCGCGCCTGCGGCCAGCGCCGCAACCAGGTCGCCGGTGACCACGTGAGCGCCACGGCCGACGTTCACCAGCCAGGCGTCGGTCCGCATCACACCCAGGCGGCGGGCGTCGAACAGCCCGGTGGTCTCCTCGGTGAGCGCCACTGCCACGAACACCACCTGCGCCGAGAGCAGCGCGCCGTCCAGCTCGGCCAGCGCCACCACCCGGTCGGCACCCTCCATCGGCCGGCCGCTCCGCCGCACCACCGTCACCCGGCACCCGAACGGCTGGAGCAGGCGCAGCAATGACCCCGCGATGCCGCCCGCGCCCACGATGCACACCTCGGCGCCGGTGAGGTTCGTGCCCAGCGGTTCGCCCCACGACGTCGCTCGGGCGTAGGTGCCCAGGCCCCGGAGGCCGGCGAGCGCCAGGGTGAGGGCCATCTCGGCGACCGGCTCGGAGTACACGCCTTTCCCGCAGGTCCACACCAGGCGCGGGTCGAGCACGTGCAGCACCGGTTCCACGCCAGCCCATGGCAGCTGCACCCATCGCAGGTGGCGTCCTGCGGCGATGGTGGCGGCCAGCGCCTCGGCCTCGCCTGCGCTGGCCCACACCAGGCCCTCGGCCCGGTCCAGCTCCACCAGCTCGCCGCCGCCCTCTCGGATCGCGTCCGCCAGCCAGGGCCGCACCCCGGCGGGCGCCAGGTGGATCGCTGGCGCCGTCACGACCTTTTCCAGGGGGTGACGGCCGCAACATCAATTCCGAGGACTACCTTGATCTCCGCAGGCACCGTCCGATCAAAGCAGAGGACGAGGGGGTCAGGGGCCCGCAGTCGCCATTCCGGGGCAGTGTTCCGGGGACGAACGACCCATTGACCACCTTGCCCGCACAAGTAACAGTTGACACACCTCGCAGACACGATGAAACTTGTCCGACTGCGCGAAACGCCTGACGGCGCTGATGGGAATCTTCCGGCGGTTGGCCCCGCCGGAGTGGGGAGAGTTCAAAGTTGTTGAGGCGTACGCGGTCCGAGAACGGCGCAGCGGCGAAGGGCCGTAAGCGTGGTTCCGGACAACCCGCTCCGAACCTCGAGCGGCTCGACACCGAGATCGCGCACTGGGTCACCGAGGATCGCCCGCTCATGGGCGAGGTGCTGCTCCAGGCCGGGGTCATCGATGCGGACCAGCTGACCAACGCCCTCGCGATCCAGCGGGATCACGGCGGGCGCCTTGGCGAGATCCTCGGGATCGACGAGCACACGCTCGCGTCCACGCTGGCCGAGCAGTTCAAGATCCGGGTGGCCGACCTCCGTGCGGAGACGGCACAGAAGGAAGCGCTCGACCGGGTGGGCGAGGAGCTGGCCCGAAAGCACCGGGTCCTCCCGCACCACATCGACGAGGAGGGTCGCACGTGGATCGTCACGGCCGACCCCCTGAACGCCGAGGCGATCCGTGAGCTGACCCAGCACTGCGGTCGGGTCGGCGTGCTCATCGGCGTGGGGTCGGACATCGACCACATGCTCGACCGCGAGTACAACGTCCTCAGCCAGGCGTCGGTCTACATCCAGGCGATGGAGCTGGCGACCGAGAAGGAGGTCGCCGAGGACGACATCGACCTGAAGAAGGTCGACGAGAACGCCCCCGTGGTGCAGGTGGTCAACCGCATCATCACCCAGGGCGTCCGTGTCCGTGCCTCCGACATCCACATCGAGGCGCAGCCGCAGGGCATCCGTGTGCGGTTCCGTGTCGACGGTGCGCTCTCCGAGGCGATCATGCTGCCCGCCAAGATGGGCGGCGCCATCTCCAGCCGCATCAAGGTGATGGCCGAGCTGAACATCGTCGAGCGACGGCGCCCGCAGGACGGCCAGTTCTCGGTGACGGTCGACAACCGGCCCATCGACATCCGCACCTCGGTCGTTGCCACGGTGCACGGCGAGAAGATCGTGCTCCGCCTGCTCGACAAGCAGCGGTCGCTGATCAGCCTGAACGAGCTGGGCATGCCGCCCGACCTCGTGAAGCGGTACATGAAGGTGGTGAAGGCGCCCCTCGGGATGCTGCTGGTCACGGGCCCCACGGGCTCCGGCAAGACCACCACCCTCTACGCCACCCTCAACGAGGTGAACGACCCGGCCAAGAACGTGGTCACGGTCGAGGACCCCGTCGAGTACCAGTTCGACGGCATCAACCAGATGCAGGTGTCCGAGGCGGCCGGCATCACCTTCGCCGACGGCCTGCGCGGCATCCTCCGCCAGGACCCCGACACCGTGCTGGTGGGCGAGATCCGCGACATCGAGACGGCCCGCATCGCCATGCAGGCGGCCCTCACCGGCCACCTCGTGCTGTCGTCGCTCCACGCGGTCGACGCCGTGGCCGCCGTCCACCGCTTCACCGACATGGGCCTCGAGGCGTTCCTCGTGGCCTCGGCGGTCACCGGCGTGATCGGTCAGCGGCTGCTCCGCCGCAACTGCCCGGCCTGCACCGTGCCGCACCGCCCGCCGGCCGAGCACGTGCGCCTGGTGGCGTCGCAGATCGGCACCGGCGCAGCCAACTTCGCCCGGGGAAACGGTTGCACGCTCTGCAACGGCTCGGGCTACCAGGGTCGTGTCGGCGTCTACGAGCTGCTGGTGGTCAGCGACAAGATCCGCCAGCTGATCGTCGACAAGGCGACCCACAGCGAGATGCGCAAGGTGGCCGTCGAAGAGGGCATGCGCACCATGCAGATGGAGGCCTTCCAGCTGGTGGCCGACGGCGTCACCACGGTGGAGGAGGTCATCCGGTCGGTGTACGCACCGGGTGTCGACCTCGAGACGCAGGCGGCGGGCGAGCTCATGCCGCCGAAGAAGGAGATCACCGCCGGCGAGGACGACGAGGAGTCATCTCCCGGTGGAAGCGAGCCGCGCAATGGTGAGGCTCGCCCGATGGGTGCAACTAGCGACGACGACGACATGTCGCCGCCGCAGTTCCAGGTCGTGGAAGGCGGGTTCTGATGTCCGACACGATGATCAAGTACCGCTACGAGGCGGAGACCCTCGAGGGCGAAGCGGTGAAGGGGATCGTCGAGGCGGTCTCGCCGGTGGCGGCCCGCAACGAGCTGGCCGTTCGCGGCATGCGCGTGACGAAGATCGTCGAGCGCAAGGGGCTCCAGATGGAGCTCACCCAGCAGAAGGTGCCGCTCACCGAGATCATGCACTTCAGCCGCCAGATGGCGACGTTCGTGCGTGCCGGCATCCCGGTGATCGAGGCGCTCGAGACGCTCCGGGTCGACACCAAGAACAAGCGGTTCCAGGCGGTCCTGGGCGACATCGTGGAGAAGGTCGGCTCGGGCGGCATGACCATGGGCGACGCGGTCGCCACCCACGTCGACGTCTTCCCGTCCTACTTCCTGGCGATGCTCCGCTCTGCCGAGCTCACCGGCAAGATGGACGACGCCTTCGACTCGCTGCACAACTACATCCGGCGAGACGTGCAGCTGACCAAGCAGGTCCGCAAGGCGCTGATCTATCCGGTGATCTTGTTGCTGGTCGCCATCGGCGTGGTGGCCATCATCGTGATCTTCGTGATCCCGAAGTT
>JBIQID010000186.1:0-3532 GCA_044508215.1 Actinomycetota bacterium
TCGTGCGTGCCGCCGCGCACCAGAGCCTGCAAGGGTCCGACCTCACAGATCGGCCAACCCGCATCGTGAGGTCACCACAGCCGACCTCAGCGGCAAGCGACCGCGATCCTCGGTCGCGTCGATCACCTCGCCCGACGAGTTCGATCTCTCGCTGCGGAAGCGAACCCGACGGACCTCGCGAGAGCGCACCACACAGTAGTGATGAGAACCAATGACAGGGCCCGGTCCGGGCCGCTCGACCGCCGCCGAAAGGCACGCTGACGGCGATTTCGCGCTCGTCAGATCGTGTCGGAGGGGGGACTTGAACCCCCACGCCCTTTACGGGCACCAGATCCTTAGTCTGGCGCGTCTGCCAATTCCGCCACTCCGACGTAGCGTCGGCAAAGTTAGCGCGGGCCCGCTCCACTGCCGAAACCGCTACGAGCTGGGCCGCCCGTGGCGTGCGTCACGCAGAACCACTGAGGCCCTCAGGCGAACGCGTAGGAGACCGGAGGCCGTGACCGTCAGGGAGCCAGGCTCATCGGCCGAGAACCGTGACAGTCGGCGCGCGCCCTCGCCCGAGGAACGTGACTGTCGCGATGTTGGGGCGCATGGAGCGACAAACCTGACTGTCGCGCCCCGGGGCACGCCCGAGGAACGCGACTGTCGCGATGTTGGGGCGCATGGCTCGAAAGAGCTGACAGTCGCCGGGACCGGCCCGGACTCCGGGCGAGCCGACTCCACCGCTCCCACACCGGACCGACCCCCCAGCCCCGCTACTCCATCGACAGGGAGCGCAGGACGTCGAGCTTCGCCGCCCGGCGGGACGGCAGCCACCCGGCGATCACACCGAAGATGCCGGCCACGATCACGATGATGATGAGCGACCCGATCGGCACGCTGATCGTGTTGACCACCGACTCCGGCATGGCAGCCGCCGCCGCCAGGCCGAACAGCAAGCCCACGATCACACCGAGCGCCGCGCCGAACACCGCCACCAGGATCGACTCGTAGCGGATCATCCGCCGCGTCTGCTTCCGGGTCATGCCCACGGCCCGCAGCAGCCCGATCTCCCGGGTCCGTTCGATCACCGACAGCGCCAGCGTGTTGGCAATGCCCAAGAGGGCGATGATCAACGCCAGGCCCAGCAGGGCGTTCACGATCGCCAGCAGCTGGTCGATCTGCGCCTCCTGGCTCGCCTGGAACTCGGCCTTCGTCTCGAACTTCGCCGCCGGGAGGCCGGTCGTGGCCTCCTCCACTGCCGAGCGCAGCTCCTCCTCCCCCACGCCGTCCGCCGAGCGGATGAACAGGAAGAAGTCGACGGTGTTCGTCGGGTACGCCGCGGCGAACGTGTCGATGTCGACCAGGAAGTTGCCCACGTAGGTGGCGTCCGCGTGCACACCGGCCACCACAGCGGTCTGCGGTCCACCCGTGGCGAACTGGATGTCCACCTGGTCACCCACCCCGAGGCCCTCGTCCTCGGCCACGTCCTCGTGGATGAAGACGGCGTTCCCTTCCAGGTCGTCCAGGTCGCCCTCCTGCACCTCGATGTCGAGCAGCTGCGGCAGCACCTGCGCGTCCATGCCCACGAGGTCCTGCGGCTCGCCCTCGAAGAGGAAGCGGTCGAAGCGGGCGCCGCTCGACGCCGCCACCTCGGGCAGCTCCGACACCGCCTTGATCGCGGCCGGGTGCAGGCCGGCGCCGCCGACGTCGGGGCTCAGCACGTAGTCGGCACGCACCGACTTCCGCACCGAGTTCGCGAACGACGTCTTGAACGAGTCGCCCACCACGTAGACCGTCGTGACCAGCGCCAGGCCGATCATCAGCGCCGCCGCCGTCCGGGCCGTGCGGTCCGGCGTCCGCATCGCGTTCGACCGGGCCAACGCGCCAGCCGTCCCACCGAACCGGGCGAACGGCGCGCCCAGCAGGCGGGTGATCGGGACGGCGATCACCGGGCTCACCCCGGCGACGCCCAGGAACACGAGGAGCGCACCCAGGGCGAGCATCCCGAAGACCTCGCCGGTCCCCTCCGCCGAGAACAGGCCCATGGCCACCAGCACGATGCCGATCACCAGGGCGATGCCGCCCACGATCAGCCGGCGCCGCGAGCTCTGCTGCGGTTGGACCCCGTGCAGCATCCCCTCGATGGGCGCAACCTTCGACGCCCGCCGGGCGGGAGCGATCGCCGACAGCACCGTGATCACCACGCCCACGAGGAACGCGGCGATCCAGGTCCGCGGCTTGATGACCAGCCCCTGGTCGGGGAAGTCGAGGCCCGCCTCGGCCAGGGCCGCCCGGATGATCGTCGCCACGCCGAGGCCGCCGACGATCCCCACCAGCGACGCCAGGAGGCCGATCAGCACCGACTCGATGAACACGGTGCGGCGCAGCTGCCGCGCACCCGCGCCCAGCGCCCGCAGCAGGGCCATCTCACGGACCCGCTGACCCAGCACGATCGCGAACGTGTTGTTGATGTAGAAGGCCGACACGAACAGGGCGACGCCGGCGAAGCCCAGCAGCGCGTTCTGGAAGATGCCGATGAACTGCTCGGTCTGGTCGATGCCCTCCTGCACCGACTCCTCGCCGGTGATGGCCTCGACCCCGTCGGGGAGCACCGCTTCGAGCCGCTCGGTCAGCTCCTCGGGCTCGACACCGTCCTCGGCGACCACCTGGATCTGCGCGTAGCCGTCGAGGCCCACCGCCTCGAGCGCCACGTCCGGGTCGAACGCCGTCAGCCGGGCGCCCAGGAGGCTGTTCGTGTCGCCGAAGGTGAAGATGCCGACCACGGTGACGTCGCGAGGGCCGTTCGGCAAGATCACCGACGTCTCGGAGCCCACCTCGAGGTTTGCGTCCTCGGCGGAGCCCCGGTCGATCGCGACCTCGTTCGGCCCTTCCGGCGCCTCGCCGTCGACCAGCTGCAGCGGGTTCAGCTCGCCGAAGTCGGTCCAGTTGACGCCCAGCTGCGGCGCACCCAGCGTGGTCAGCGGCTCGCCGTCGGCGTCGAGGATGACGATGCCGTTGCCGGTCACCGCGCCCTCGGCGTGCTCCACGCCGGCGACCTCGTTGACCAGGTCCACCACCTCGGGCGCGAGCAGGCCACGGCTGGCCATCCCACCCTCGATCTCGGCCTTGGGCTGCACCGTCACGTCCACGCCCTCGCTGATGTCGGTGATCAGCCCACCGATCGCGGCGCGGAGAGAGTCGGTCAGCACGAACGAACCCACGACGAACGCGACCCCCAGCACCACGGCGAAGGTCGTCATCACGAAGCGGATCTTGTGGGCGAGGAGGTTGCGCAGGCTCAGCTTCAGCACAGGGCGATGCTAAGGGCCGGGGCCGATCGGGTTCGCCACCTTCCCCCAACCTTCCCGCCGGCCTCCCGGCAGCTCCCCTCCGTCCCGCCACGCGCCGGGTTCACGGCCCCTCCGGAAAGGCACTGTCCTAGGCTCGCCGGCATGTGCGACACCATGGTCACCATCACCGACCAGGGTGTGCTCTTCGCCAAGAACAGCGACCGTGACCCCAACGAGGCGCAGGTCCTCGACTGGCGTCC
>JBIQID010000028.1:0-15593 GCA_044508215.1 Actinomycetota bacterium
AGCGGAGGACGAGGAAGCGAGCGCCAGCGAGTGAAACCGAGCCGGAGCTGGCCCGAGCAATGGAGGCATCCTGAGGCGGAGCTGGCCCGGCGCAATCAACAACGATCAAACGGAACGAGCGTCGTCCATGTTCCAGTAGGCGTACATCTCCGCGATGCGGCCCTCGTCGTCGAAGACCATGACGTCGATGATGTCGATCTCCATCGTGAGGTCGCCCACGTAGCTGCGGGCCACCATCGGGAAGGCGGCGCGGGAACCGGCCACCCGGACCGGACCGGTCAGCTGCAGCTCCAGCCGGTCGCACAGCTCGTGGGTGCCCGTGAAGAAGGCACGCACCGCGTCCTGGCCGACGTGCGGATCGCTGCCCACGGGATCCTCCACGTGGGCGTCGGGAGCGAAGAGCGCCACGATCCCGTCGATGTCGCCGGCGCTGTGGCGCTCCGTGTAGCTGGCGATGGCGGAACGGATGGCGTCGGGGCCCGGGGTGCTCATGGACGGTGACGATATGTGGCCGAGCGCCGCCAGGACGGCCCTGCGCCACCGGGGCAGCGAGGGGCAACTCGCGCCTGACACACCCCGTTCGTAGACTCGGCGCCGATGGCGGCCGCCCCTTCCCCCCGACGCCCCGCGGGCGCCCGCACCCGTCGCGGTGGCACGGCGACGTCCAACTTCGGCGTGGGCCGTCGCGAAGGGCACGACGCCACGGCGTTCTACGACCGGTTCTCCGCCCCCGAGCTGAGCGAGGACGCCACGGTGGGACGACCGTCGTCGCTCGACGAGATCCACGTGGGCGACTCCCGGGCGATGTCGGCGGTGGCCGACGCGTCGGTCGCGCTGGTCGTGACGTCGCCGCCCTACTTCGCGGGCAAGGCGTACGAGGAGGCGCTCGGCGACGGCCACATCCCGGCGAACTACGTCGAGTACCTCGACATGCTCACCGATGTGTTCGCCGAGTGCGTCCGGGTGCTCGAGCCCGGGGGCCGCATCGCGGTCAACGTGGCGAACCTCGGCCGCAAGCCGTACCGCTCGCTCTCGGCCGACGTGATCACGATCCTCCAGGACCGGCTCCGCCTCCTGCTGCGCGGAGAGATCATCTGGCAGAAGGCCCGGGGCGCCGGCGGGAACTGCGCGTGGGGCTCGTTCCGGTCGCCCGGCAACCCGGTCGTCCGCGACATCACCGAGCGCGTCGTCGTGGCGTCGAAGGGCCGCTTCGACCGAGCGGTCTCCCGGAAGCACCGAGAGCGCGACGGGCTGCCCTCCACCGCCACCATCACGGCCGACGAGTTCATGGAGGCCACCCTCGACCTGTGGGAGCTGCCCACCGAGAGCGCCGTGCGGGTGGGCCACCCGGCGCCCTTCCCGGTCGAGCTGCCGCAGCGGCTGATCGAGATGTACACGTACGAGGGGGACCTCGTCCTCGACCCGTTCATGGGGTCGGGGTCCACCGCCGTCGCCGCGGTCCGGCTCGGGCGCCACTACGTGGGCTACGACACCGACCCCGACTACGTCGAGCTGGCCGAGAAGCGCATCGCCGAGGAGCGCGGCCGGCAGATCGCCAGCCCGCACCGACCGCTCGGCGACGGCGCCCCCGCCGTGGACCTGGCGCGGCGGTTGGTGACCGACGCCGGCTTCACCGACCTGTCGCCCAAGCGCGTGGCGCTCCGGTCCGGGGCCTCCTTCTCCTTCTCGTGCACCGACCAGAAGGGCACCACCTGGTACGTCGACGTGGTCGGCGGACAGACCACGGGCGGCGCAGGGCTCCGGCGGGGCGAGCTGCTCTGGAAGGCGCTCGGCCAGGCGTCGGTGCTCCGCGAGGCAGAGCCCGACTCGCGGCTGCTCGTGCTCACCACCGCGCTGCCGGCGAGGTCGACCACCAACGAGCGGGCGCTCGAGCTGGCGCTGGGGAGCACCGTGCACGCCGCGCTCCAGCTCGGCGACGACGACACGCCGGCACACCTCGCCCAGCTCGCGTCGGGGCGCGGTCGCCGGCGACGCTGACGTGCCGCGCCTCATCTCGGAGGTCACCGAGATCGTCACCGGGCTGGGGATGCTCGGCTTCGGATCCCTCGACGAGGCGCTCGTCGCGCGGCCTGCTCCGCTGATCGACCTCGACGAGCCCACCTGGGAACGCCTCCGGGAAGCGTGGGAGGACGGCCTCCACCGCGCCGAGTTCCACGCTGCGTTCCTGAACGGCGCCGCGTTCCTCGCCGCTCGTGACGGGCTCCGCGGCCGCCTGCCCGAGGTCGTCGAGTGGCGAGGCCCCACCCGCTCCGTCGGTGACGACACCACCCCGGTCGACCTGCGCGTCGACCACGTCTTCCTGGTGAGCTGCAAGTACCTGTCGCGGATCCTCGGCAACGTCTCGCCAGCGTCGCTCTTCGAGCGGGCGCTCACCACCTCCCTGTCGAGGGGCCGTGATCCCGACTGGTACCACCAGGTGGCGCCGGCCGAGTACCAGCACCTCTACGCCACCGTCGTGAGGGAGAAGGAGCTGGCCGACCTGCCGATGCGAGCCTCCGACCTCGACACGTCGGACCGCCAGGTGCTGAAGCGTTCGCTCGCCCGCGCACCACGGGCCGGCCCGACCGACGCATCGCCGACGTTGCTCGGCGACGAGGTGCAGGCCCGCGTCCCGGCGGACGGCGCGATCGAGGCGGCGTACCTCGAGCTCTGCCGCGCCGTGTCGATCGCCTCCGCAGAGCTCTGGTCGCTGGCCGTCCCGACCCTTCCGCACCGGCGGGCGATGCTGTGGCGGCTCCTCCGGATCGGCGCCGCTCCGTACTTCGTGCTCGGCTCCCAGCCAGGTGCATCGCTTCGCCTGCGGGTCGCGACCCCGTGGGACTGGCAGCGGCAGTTCGAGCTCCGAGCGTTCGACATCCTCCCCGGCACCCGCAGCCAACCGAGCGTCGACTGGGTGGCCACGATCCGCTCGCTCGGCGACCGGAGCATCATCCAGGTCCGGGGCCACGTGGAGATCCGCTGGAGCCACGGCCGCTTCGGTGGCCCGCCCGAGGCCAAGGTGTACCTCGACACCCCGCACCACGAGGTGCCGGGCTACATCCCCCTGATCTGAGGTCCGCCCACCAGCTGGCAGGTGGGGCACCAGTACGTCACCCGTGGGTCGCGGCCGGTCCGGTCCATCCGGATCGCGGTCCCGCACCGCCGGCACGGGCGCCCGGCGCGCCCGTAGACCGCGAGGCCTCCGGCCACGGTGCGCCGGGGCCCCGATCCCAGGTTCGCCAGGAGCAGGCGGTTGGCGGTCCGGAGCAGCCGCTCACGCAGGTCGTGGGGCACCTCGCGCAGCGGCGTCGCCGGGTGCAGCCGCTCGGCCCAGCACACCTCGCTCTTGTAGACGTTGCCCACACCGTTGGCGGCCCGCTGGTCGAGCAGGGCTTCGGCCACGCTGACCTCCTCGTCGAGCGCCGCCATCGCGGTGAGGCACGCGTCGAGGTCGGGGTCTGCCAGGCAGAGGTCGGGGCCGAGGTGTCCGAGCGCCGGGAGACCGGAGCGCGTGGCGTGCGTGCGCACCACCGGCGCGGCGAAGCACACCGCCACCCATCCCGGCACGTCGATCCGCACGCGCAGCAGGTGGGCCGGCTTCTGCCAGCGCTCGCCCTCCCGGTAGAGGTGCCAGCTCCCCGTCATCCGCATGTGCGTCTCCAGGGTCAGCCCGCCGCTGAACTCCATCAGGAGGTGCTTGCCGACGGCGCGCACGCCTTCGATCAGCTCCCCCTTCCGGGGTCGGTCCCCGACGAGCCGCGGTGCCTCGAAGCGCAGCAGCTCTGCTCCCTCCAGCGCAGGGCGGAGGCGGGCCGCGGCCCGGTGGATCGTGTCGCCCTCTGGCACGCGGGTCAGCTCCGAGGCGGGCGCATGCCGCGGTAGCTGACCACCCAGCCCCGGGCGGCGAGGACCTCGGCGAGGGCACTCGACGCGACCGACTCGCCGTCGACGTTCGCCACCTCGAGGCGGGGCGACCGCTCGGCCACCTGGGCCAGCCCGTCGGCGACGGCCGAGAGGTCGGCGTCCTCGAACAGGACCACCGACCGTCCCGATCGGTCGACGAACGCGTGCGCACGATCGCCCAGCACGACCCTGGCACCAGCGGACCGCGTCGGTCGGCCACCCGACGCCGGCCAGGGCAGCACCGCGCCGTACGGCTGGGCGGGATCGGTGGCCGGCAGGACGATGACACCAGCCTCGTCCTGCTGCGCAGGATCGCCCGGATCCGGGCGATCCTGCGCGACAGAACCGGACCTGGGGTCCGACCGGGCGCGGAGGCGGTCGACTGCTCCGGCTCGGGCGAACTGCGCGGCGCCGAGGCCGGAGATGAAGTAGCCGCGCCGGACGGTCCCCTGCTCCTCCATCGAACGCAGCACCGGGTACACCCCCGCGAACCCGGCGGTCGTCCCCTCTGCGAGCGCCATCTCACGGGTGAGCACCCCGTACCGCTCCAGCAGCTGCGATGCACGCGCCACCGCGGCCTCCGTGGGTGATGGCCGTGGAACCAGGAGGTCCGCCACCAGCGACCAGCGGCCCGCACCTGCCGGCGGCCCCTGCCGGGCGATCCGGCCCAGCTGCGGACGACCCCTCCGGCCCTTCGCCGGGCCGGCCCTGCCACCCGACCGGGCACCGACACGGGCGCGCAGCGGGGCCATCGTGTCGTTGGTGACCTCCCCCGCCCACACCAGGTCCCACAGCGCTTCCAGCACGGCGTCGTCGCTGTAGGGAAGCTCCGCCTCCGCCACCGCTGCCACGAGGTCCGTCCAGAACGACGCGCCCCGGGCGGCGAGGCGCTCCCTGATCGCGTGGTGGTGGGGCTCGTCGGGGAGGTCGTCCGGCTCGTCGAGGAGCAGCGACGCCTGGTCGCGGAAGAGCAGGCGCACCCGCCCGTCAGCGCTGCCGATCCCGCCACCACCGACCCACACCACGTCCCCCGAGGCGCACAGCGCGTCGAGGTCGGCGGCGTGGTACCGCCCCATCCGGCTCGCCAGCGTGTCCCGCTCGAGGGTCGACGCCACGAGCGGTGCCCCCTGCAGCTGCCCGATGACCTCGGCCAGCGCGTCGGGGCCGCTGCGCTGCGCACCCACACCGGTCCACTCGGGCAGGAACCGGACGAGGGTCGACGCGTCGACCGGCTCGACCTCCTTGCGGAGCACGGCGAGGGTGCGGCGCCGCACCAGCCGGAGGACGTCGGGGTCGCACCACTCGCGGCGGGCGCCGGACGGCAGGAACTCACCGCGGAGCACCCGCCCCGCGGCCTCCAGCTCCTCGAGCGCCGACGTCACCGCCTCCGGCGTCGTGCCGTACCTCGCCGCGACGTCGGCGGAGGTGAACGGGGTGTGGGTCCGCGCGTACCGCTCCACCAGGTCGCGCAGCGGGTGGTCCACGGGATCGGTGAACGCCGCGGGCAGGCCGAGCGGGATCGCCACCCCGAGGCCGTCGCGGAGGCGGGCGGCGTCACCGGCATCCGCGTACCGACGCTCGCCGGCGATGCCGACCTCGATGATCCGTCGCTCCTCGACGAGCGGCGGGATCGCCGTCTCGACGTCCAACTCGTCGGTCGCCCGCTCGTTCAGCTCGTCGAGCGACAGCGGGCCCAGCACGCGCACCAGGTCCACGAGGTCGTCGGGGCGCCGTGCTCGCCGGTCGCCGACCCGCCGCTGCAGCTCGTCCTCGATGGCGGCGACGACGGCCGGGTCGACCAGGGTCCGCAGCTCGTCCTCCCCGAGGAGGTCGCGCAGCAGCTCCCGGTCGAGCGCCAGCGCCGCGGCACGTCGCTCGGCCAGCGGCGCGTCGCCCTCGTACATCGACACCGCGATCCAGTCGAAGAGCAGCGACTGGGCGAAGGGCGAGGCCTGCTGGGTGTCGGCCGCCACCGTGCGGATGGCGCGGCTGCGGACGTCGCGGAGCACCTCGGTGAGCGCCGGGACGTCGAACACGTCGTCGAGGATCTCCCGCGTCGTCTCGAGGAGGATCGGGAACGAGGGGTACTTCGACGCCACGGCCAGGAGGTCACCGGCGCGCTGGCGCTGCTGCCAGAGCGGCGTGCGCTGGTCGACCCGGCGCCGCGGGAGGAGGAGGGCGCGAGCTGCGCACTCGCGGAACCTCGACGCGAACAGCGCCGTGCCCGGCAGCGCGGCCACCACGTCGTCGGCGACCGACTCCGGATCGGGGAAGAGGTCGTCGAGGTCGATCCGGTCGATCGCCTCGGGGAGCCGGAGGATGATCCCGTCGTCGCTCCACATCACCTCGACCGAGTCCGGGGTCACCTCCGAGAGCCGCTCGCGGAGCAGGATCGCCCAAGGGGCGTTGACCCTCGAGCCGAACGGCGTGTGGATGCAGACCCGCCAGTCGCCGATCTCGTCGGGGAAGCGCTCGACCACGATCGTCCGGTCGTCGGGCACCACGCCGGTGGCCTCGGCCTGGTCGTCGAGGTAGCGCAGCAGGTTCTCCGCCGCGAGGTGGTCGAGGCGGTGCCGCTCGGTCAGCTGCGTCGCCGCCTCCCCCCGGGGCAGGGCCCGCACGTCGCGGACGAACCGCCCGATCGCCCGGCCCAGCTCGATCGGGCGTCCCGGGCCGTCGCCCCGCCAGAACGGCATCTTCCCCGGCAACCCCGGTGCGGGGGTGACGATGACCTTCTGGAACGTGATGTCCTCGATGCGCCAGGTGGACGCTCCGAGCAGGAACGTCTCCCCCGCCCGGCTCTCGTACACCATCTCCTCGTCGAGCTCGCCCACACGGGTGCCGTCGGGGAGGAACACCCCGAACAGACCCCGGTCGGGGATCGTCCCGGGGTTGGTCACCGCCAGCCGTTGGGCGCCCGCCCTCGCCCGCACCACCCCTGCGGTGCGGTCCCAGACGATCCGGGGCCGCAGCTCGGAGAACTCCTCGGACGGGTAGCGCCCGTCGAGCAGGTCGAGCACCGACTCGAACAGGTCGTCGGACAGCTCGCCGAACGGCGCCGAGGACCGCACCACCCGCTTCAGGTCCTCGAGCTTCCACTCGTCGAGCGCGACCATCGCCACGATCTGCTGGGCGAGCACGTCGAGCGGCGACCGGAGGAAGCGGGTGTGCTCGATCTCCCCGTCGAACATCCGCTGCACGACCACGGCGGTCTCGAGGAGGTCGCCGCGGTGCTTGGGGAAGATCTTGCCCCTGCTGGGCGCTCCCACCTGGTGCCCGGCCCGACCGATCCGCTGCAGCCCTGCGGCGACGGATCCGGGCGACTCCACCTGCACGACCAGGTCGACCGCTCCCATGTCGATGCCCAGCTCCAGCGAGCTGGTGGCGACCAGCGCCGACAGCTCGCCACGCTTCAGCTCGTCCTCGATCACCAGGCGCTGCTCCCGCGACAGCGACCCGTGGTGCGCCTTCACCAGCTCGTGGCGTCCGTCCTCCGAGCCGGCGGCCGCTGGACGCCGTTCCGGCTCGCCGGATGCCGATTCCCGTTCCGCTCCGTCGGGGGAGGCGGCTGCGGCGACGGCCTCGGACCGGGCCTGTTCCTCCTCGTCCAGCTCGTTGAGCCGCGAGGCCAGGCGCTCGGCCAGCCTGCGGGCGTTCACGAACACCAGCGTCGAGCGATGGCTGCGCACCAGGTCGAGGAGCATCGGGTGCATGGACGGCCAGATGCTGCGGCGCACCGGGCCCGCCGCCACCGCCCCCGAGGTCGGTTCGTCGACGTAGCGGCCGAGCATCCCCATGTCCTCGATGGGCACCACGACCTCGACGTCGAGCTCCTTGCGGCTGCCGGCGTCGACGATCGACACCGGCCGTGGCCGCACCGCAGGACCCTCCACCGAGTTCCCGCCCAGGAAGTGCGCCACCTCCTCCAACGGACGTTGGGTGGCGGACAGGCCGATCCGCTGCGGCGACCGCTCGCACACCCGCTCCAGGCGCTCGAGGGTGACCGCCAGGTGCGCCCCTCGCTTCGTGGCGGCGACGGCGTGGATCTCGTCGACGATCACGGTCTCGACCCCGGCGAGGGTCTCGCGGGCCTGCGACGTGAGGAGGAGGTACAGCGACTCGGGGGTGGTGATGAGGATGTCGGGCGGGTTCCGCCGCATCTTCCGGCGCTCGTCGGCCGGCGTGTCGCCGGTCCGCACGCCCACGGTCGGCTCACGGACGTCGACGCCGAGGCGCTGCGCGGCGAGGGTGATGCCACGCAGGGGCGCCCGGAGGTTCTTGTCGACGTCGACCGCGAGCGCCCGCAGCGGCGACACGTACACGACCCGGGTGGTGGGCGACTCGGGGGGCGGCTCGGTGGCGAGGCGGTCGATGGCTGCCAGGAAGGCGGCGAGGGTCTTCCCCGAACCGGTCGGCGCGCACAGGAGCACGTTCTCCCCGGCCGCGATGCGCGGCCAGGCTCCGCTCTGCGCGTCGGTGGGTCGTCCGAACGACGTCTCGAACCAGGCGCGGACCGGTTCGGTGAAGACGTCGAGGCTCATCCCTCGGAGGCCAATACCCCTGGGAGCGGGCCGACGTGCATGATCGACAGCCTTCGGGTGGCGCGGGTCAGCGCGACGTACAGCGTCTGGGCCCCTCGGTGCTCGTCCGAGAGGATGACGTTCGGCTCGACCACGATGCACGCGTCGAGCTCGAGGCCCTTCACGAGGGTCACGGGCGCCACGGTGACCTGGTGGTCGAGGTTCCCCCGGTGCGCCTGCCCGAACGACACGCCTGCATCGCGGAGCGCCTCCTCCACCCGGTCGATCCAGGAGGTCGGTGCGATCACCGCCAGGTTGCCGGAGCCGACGGCCTCGAGCTCCCGCTTCACCGCGGCGGCGAGGTCGTCGCTGAAGGTCATCTCCGACGAGCTCTGGATCACCGGCCGGTCGCCGCTCTGGCGGATGGAGCGAGGCGGGGTGAGCCCGGGTGCAGCGACCTCGAGCACCTTCGCCGCCAGCTCCATGGACGGACCGGGCAGCCGGTAGCCGATGGTCAGCTCGGCGAAGCGCGGCCGGCGCTTGTCGGGCAGGTGGCGGAGCACCGACTCCCACGAGTCGTGGCCGTGGGCACCGGTGGCCTGCGCGATGTCGCCCACGATCGTCATCGACCCGTTGAGCGAGCGGCGGTCGACCACCCGCAGCTCCATCGGCGAGAGGTCCTGGGCCTCGTCCACGACGATGTGGCCGTAGGTGCGGAGCTGGTCCTCGTCCTTGTGCCGTGGGCGGGGGCCCAACAGCTCGAGGGCCTCGTCGAGGAGCGGCACGTCCTGGCTGCTCCACACGATGGACGACGCGTTGGCCACCCGCTCGCGGCGCAGCAGGCGCACCTCGTCGTCGGAGAGGACGCCCTTCGCAGCAGAGCGGAGCAGGGCGCGTGAGCCGAAGAGGTCGTTCAGCAGCTGGGAGGGCGTGAGCACCGGCCACATGCGCTCCATCGCCTCGCGGACCTCGATGAGGTCACGGACGCGGTCCCGGAGCACCCTCGGCTCGAGGGGGTCGCGCATCTTCGAGGCGAGCAGCGAGAAGAACGCCTGGTCGAAGAACTTGCGTCCGGCGTTGTGGCTCCGGGCCCGACGCCGCGTCTGCGCGATCAGCTCCTGCGAATCCTGCGGCGTGATCCGCAGCCGCTCGACGCCGAGCGGGATCACCGCGGTGGTCCGGAGGGGCCGTTGCCGGTCGCGCACTGCACGTGCGAGCACCCGGCACATGCGCAGGTCGCCCTTCAGGCGCGCCACCGCGGGCCGGTCGGACCCGAACGCCCGGATCCCGGGGACCAGGTCCGCCAGCACGGCGATCTCGATGCCGGCCTCGCCGAGCGCCGGGAGCACCTGCTCGATGTAGGAGAGGAACAGCCGGTTGGGCCCGATCACCAGCACGCCCTGGCCCTCGAGCGGGAACCGGTGCGTGTAGAGGAGGTACGCGGCGCGGTGCAGCGCCACCACGGTCTTGCCGGTGCCCGGGCCACCCTGCACCACGAGCACGCCGCCGAGCTCGGAGCGGATCACCTCGTCCTGCTCGCCCTGGATCGTGGCGACGATGTCGGACAGCTTCCCCGAGCGAGCCGATTCGAGGGCGGCGATGAGCGCTCCCTCGCCCTGCACGGTGCCGTCGGCGAGGCCGTCGGCTGCGTCGCCGAACAGCTCGTCGTCGAGCCCCAGGAGGGAGCGGCCGCGACTGGTGAAGTGGCGGCGCCGCACGAGGCCCATGGGATCGCGCCCCGTGGCCCGGTAGAACGCCTCGGCCACCGGGGCCCGCCAGTCGACGACCACCGGCTCGGCCCGCTCGTCGGCCACCGCGACACGCCCGATGTAGAAGCGCTCGAGCCCGTTGCTGTCGAGGCCGGCCCGCACGGTGGGGTCGTCGGCCAGCGACTCGGGCGGGAGGCGGTCGATGCGGCCGAAGCACAGCGACTGGTCGCCGAGGTCGAGCTGGGCGAGCCGCTGCTGGGCGCCCTCGGCCATCACGTCCCGTTCGTAGCGGGCCTGGAAGGTGCCGCCGGGCGTCGAATCGGACACGTCAGCGAGGGCGGCAGCGATCCGCCTCGATCGTTCGAGGCACTCGTAGGCGTGATCGATGTACGCCTGTTCGGCTTCCAGTTCTGCGTTGTTCGCCACGAGATCCAGACCACTCACCCCGGGAAAATGGGGATTGACCATGATAACGACCCCCGCCGCTGGCCGGGCGGCGCGGGGGGAGGGCTACGTTGAGGCCGTGCCGGACCGTCCCGACCTCCACGGGGGCGACTCGCCCTCCCCTTCGCCGCGCTTCGCCGAGTCCGACTTCGTGCGGGCCGCCCGCAGCCAGCCCCACGAGCGGGTTCCCGTGTGGTTCATGCGGCAGGCGGGCCGGTCCCTCCCCGAGTACCGGGAGGTCCGGGGCTCGGGATCGATCCTCGACGCCATCGCCCAGCCCGACCTGGCCACCGAGATCACGCTGCAGCCGGTGCGCCGCTACGGCGTCGACGCCGCGATCCTCTACTCCGACATCATGACCCCGGTCCACGGGATCGGCTTCGGCGTCGACATCGTCCCCGGGATCGGCCCGGTGGTCGAGCAGCCCTTCCGGTCCCGATCGGACCTCGACCGGCTCCGCCCGCTCGACCCCGACGCCGACGTGCCGTACGTGCTCGAGACGGTCGACAACCTGGTCGCCGAGCTGTCCGTGCCCCTCATCGCGTTCGCCGGCGCCCCGTTCACCGTGGCGAGCTACCTGGTGGAGGGCCGCCCCTCCCGCACCTACGGCTTCACGAAGCAGCTCATGTTCACCGACGAGGCGCTCTGGTTCGACCTGATGGACCGGCTGGCCGACCTCGCGATCGCATCGCTGCGCAGCCAGGTGGAGCACGGCGCGTCGGCGCTGCAGCTCTTCGACAGCTGGGCGGGGGCGTTGCACCCGGACCACTACCGCCGCTTCGTGCTCCCGGCGAGCACGAAGGTGATGGAGGGCGTCGCCGACCTCGGCGTGCCTCGCATCCACTTCGGGGTGAACACCGGCGAGCTGCTGGGGGCGATGGCCGAGGCGGGTTCCGAGGTGATGGGGGTCGACTGGCGCACCCCGCTGCCCGCCGCCCGCGAGCGGGTGCCCGCCTCGTGTGCGCTGCAGGGCAACCTCGACCCGGCCCTCATCGTGGCCGGAGTGGACGCCGCGGTCGCCGGGGCTCGTGAGGTGCTCGCCGCCAACGACGGGCATCCCGGCCACATCTTCAACCTCGGCCACGGGGTGATGCCCGAGAGCGACCCGGACGTGCTCGCTGCGGTCGTCGAGGTGGTGCACTCCGAGGGCCGGGTGGCCGGGGCATGAGCCAGAGCCGGCCGGGCACGGTCGGGGTCCTGGTGATGGCCTACGGCAGCCCGGCGTCGCCGGACGACGTCGAGGCCTACTACACCCACATCCGCCGGGGACGGCCGCCGTCGGCCGAGCAGCTCGACGACCTCCGCCGCCGCTACGACGCGATCGGTGGCACGTCGCCGCTCCGCGAGCGCACCGAGGCGCAGCGCGCTGCGATCGAGGCGCACCTGGACCGCTCTGCGGAAGGGCGCTTCGTGGTGCGGCTGGGCCAGAAGCACGCGGCGCCCTTCGTGGAGGACGGGGTCGCAGCCCTCGCCGCCGAGGGCGTCTCGGGGATCGTGGGCGTGGTGCTGGCCCCGCACTGGTCAGCCGCGTCGGTGGGGCAGTACGACGCTCGGGCCGGTGAGGAGGCTGCCCGCCACGGTCTCCCCTACGTCGGGGTCGAGCGATGGGCGGACCTCGAGGCGTTCGTCACCCACCAGGCGACGTCGCTCCGCCACCTGCTCGGACGCATGCCGGAGCGCACCAAGGTGGTCTTCACCGCCCACTCCCTGCCCGAGCGGGCCCTCGAGGGCGACCCGTACCCCGACGAGCTGTTCGCGTCCGCTCGCGCCATCGCCACGCACGCCGGGCTGGCGACGTGGGGTGACTGGGGCATCGCCTGGCAGAGCGCCGGCGCCACCCCCGAGCCGTGGCGCGGCCCCGACCTCCTCACGGTCATCGACGACCTGGCGGAGACGGGCAGGGCGGAAGGGATCGCCGTGGTGCCCCAGGGGTTCACCTCCGACCACCTCGAGGTGCTGTTCGACCTCGACGTCGAGGCGGCGGGTCGAGCGGCGGGCCACGGGCTCGCGTTCGGGCGCACCGAGGTGGTGAACGCCGACCCGTCGGTGGTGGCGGCGCTCGCCGACCGGGTCGCCGAGGTGGCGGCCGGCCTCGGCAGAGGAGAGGGATGAGCGAACGCCACCTGGTGGTGGTGGGCGGCGGGATCTCCGGGCTCGCCGCAGCCTGGGAGGCCACGACGCGCGGCTGGTCGGTGACCGTGGTGGAACCGCGGGACCAACCGGGCGGGAAGCTGCGGACGTCGGACTTCCTCGGCCGGCAGGTCGACGAGGGCGCCGACGCGTTCCTTCGGCGGGTGCCCGATGCGCTCGCGCTGTGCGAGGAGGTCGGCGTCGGGGACCTGCGCTCTCCCGCCGCCACCCGTGCGATGGTGTGGTGGAAGGGCGCCCTGCACCGGTTCCCGGAGCAGTCGGTGATGGGCGTCCCGCTCGATCCTGACGCCCCCGACACGGCCGACCTCCTGTCGGCGGAGGGTCGTGCGCGACTCGCCGCGGAACGACAGCTCGGCGGGCTGCCCACCGCCGGCGACGTCCCGGTGGGCGAGTTCCTCCGGTCGCGCCTCGGGCCGGAGGTCGCCGACGGGCTGGTGGGCGCCCTCCTGGGCGGGATCGCGGCAGGCGACCCCGAACGCATGAGCCTCGACAGCGCCGCACCGCAGCTGGCTGCCGCCGCACGTCGCGGTCCGTCGCTCCTCGAGGCGCTGGCCGCAGCGCCACGCTCCGACGGCCCTGTCTTCGCCGCTCCGGTCGGCGGCATGGCCGAACTGCCCCGGGCGGTCACCCGGGCGCTCCGGGACCGGGGCGCGGTCGTGCGCACGGGCGAGGCGGTCGAGGCGATCGAGCCCTCGTGGCGCGTCCACCTCGCAGACGGGTCGACCCTCTCAGCGGACGCCGTCGTGGTCGCGACGCCCGCCCCACGGGCCGCCGACATCGTCTCGGCCGCAGGGCCGCGCACTGCGGGGGCACTCCGCTCGTTCGACCACGCCTCGGCGGTGCTGGTGACCTTGGGGTACCACCGCGGCGATCTCGACCTGGACCCTGCGCTCAGCGGGTTCGTGGTGCCCCGTGGCACCGGCCTGCGGATCACCGCAGCGTCATGGGGGTCCAGCAAGTGGCCGCACTGGGCGGACGAGGGCCACCACGTGCTCAGGGTCTCGCTGGGCCACCGCGGCGATCCGGGCGCCGTCGACCTCGACGACGATGCCGTGCTCGAGGCGATCGGCCGGGACCTGGCCGCGACCATGGGGCTCGCTGCCGCCCCCGTCGCCGTGCGCATCAACCGCTGGCGCGACGGGTTCCTGCAGCACGACGTGGGCCACGCTCAGCGCGTCCTGGAGCTGGAGCGCGTGGCCGCCGAGGAGCTGCCCGGAGCGGTCCTCTGCGGTGCGGGGCTCCACGGGGTCGGCATCCCTGCGTCGATCGGGAGCGGGCGCAGCGCCGCCCGCCGTGCCTGCGGGCCGGAGCAGCAGTGATCCCCCTCCCCCGCAACCGGTGGGCGCGGCGCGGCCTCGCGCTCGGGGCCGGATGCGCCATCTCGTTCTCGATGCCCCCGT
The DNA here is from genome assembly GCA_044508215.1 of Actinomycetota bacterium. Classification (GTDB taxonomy): domain Bacteria; phylum Actinomycetota; class Acidimicrobiia; order Acidimicrobiales; family Microtrichaceae; genus JAEZFI01. The sequence goes on from JBIQID010000028.1 coordinate 14,128, forward strand.
GGGGATGGTGGCCGCTCGCGTTCGTCGGGCTGGCGCTCTGGGCGCTGCTGCTCGACGACCCGAAGGCCTCCACGCGGGCGTGGACGAGCGTGTTGGTGGCGTGGGGGTGGTTCCTCCCCGCCAACCTCTGGATGGTGCGGTTCACCCCCGTCGGGTGGCCGGTGGGGATCATGGTCTGGTTCGGCGCCCTCGCAGCGGTGATCGGTGGCCTGGTCCGGCCGGAGGCCAGCCGGTTCCTCGCGCTCCCCGGCATGCTGGTCCTCTGGGAGTGGGTCCGCTGGCACGCACCGTTCGGCGGGGTGCCCCTCTCGATGCTCGCCTACAGCCAGGGCCGAGGTCCGCTGCTGCCGGTCGCCCGCGTGGCGGGCTCGCTCGGGGTGTCGGCAGCGGTCGCGTTCGCGGGCGTCGGGCTGGGGGCGCTGCTCGCACGACGTTGGCGGCTGGGCGGCATCACCGTCGGGGTGGTCGCCGCCGTGGCGCTGGCCAGCGTGTGGGCGCCCGCGGGTCGTCCGGTCGGCACCATCGAGGTGGCGGCCGTGCAGGGCGGCGGGCCGCAGGAGACCCGCTCGACCGGCACGGACTTCCGCGAGGTCTTCCTCCGCCACTACGAGGCCACCGGGCTGATCGAGGGCGACGTGGACCTCGTCGTGTGGCCCGAGAACGTGGTGAGCGTCTCCGACTTCCGCCACTCCCTCGAGTACACCGAGATCCGCCAGATGGCGCTGGAGCACGAGGCGACCGTGGTGGTGGGGGTGGTCGAGGACGTTCGGGGCGATCCCCGGGCCTTCTACAACACCGCGGTCGTGTTCGATCCCGACGGCGAGGAGCTCGACCGCTACGACAAGGTGCGGCGGGTGCCGTTCGGGGAGTACGTCCCGCTGCGCAACCTCCTGGACCCGATCGTGCGCTCCCAGCTGCCGCCGAAGGACGCCGTCGTGGGCACGGAGCCGAACGTGGCCACCACGCCCGCGGGGCGCCTCGGCACGGTCATCAGCTGGGAGGTGTTCTTCCCCCGCCGCGTCCGCTCTGCGATCCACGACGACGCCCAGATCATCCTGAACCCGACGAACGGCAGCTCGTACTGGCTCACCCAGGTGCAGACCCAGCAGATCGCGTCGTCGGCCCTCCGGGCGGTCGAGTCGGGCCGCTGGGTCGTGCAGGCTGCGCCCACGGGCTTCAGCGCCGTGGTCGACCCGGCCGGCGGCGTCCACGACCGGACCGGCGTGGGTGAGCAGGAGGTGGTGCAGGGTCGCGTCGAGCTGCGCGACGGCATGACCATCGCGATGGTCGTGGGCGACGGCCTGGCGCTCGCAGCCGCCGCAGCAGCGGTGCTCGCCGCCGCGTGGTGGGCACGCCGTCCCCGAGCGCTGGACGCGACCGACGGTGGGGGTCCCCCCGTCACGGGTCCCCCCGGCGAGGGAGCCGACGGCGAGGGATCCACCGAGGCGGTGCCGGAAGGCTGACCC
>JBIQID010000028.1:15693-21398 GCA_044508215.1 Actinomycetota bacterium
CGGCGAGGGAGCCGACGGCGAGGGATCCACCGAGGCGGTGCCGGAAGGCTGACCCCCGGGGGTCACCGACGGACGCGGCCCGGAGGCGCCCCACACCGCATCTCAACACCTCTCGACGCAGGGCGGCAGCGTGTGCGATGCTGTCCGACGCTGTGATCTTCGTCTCGGGCCGTGGCGGGCCGGGGGCGTGCTCGGAGGGAGCCCAGATGAAGTCGTTTCGGACCCGTGTGCTCGCTGGTGCACTGGCACTGGCCACCGGCGTGGTGGGCCTCGTTGCCACCCAGGGATCGTCCGCCGCTGCGCCGACCCCGGTGATCTACACCTGCCGTGGCGTCAACAACGACGTGGCAGCCCGCAAGCAGACCGGCACGCAGCTGGTGTGGAACGGCTCGGCCTTCGTGTGGGTGCCGGTCTACACGAACTACAGCTCGGCCTCCCTGCTCTCCAACCTCTCCGGCACGTTCAACCAGATCGGCGTGCCCTTCACGATGTACCCGGCGGTGCAGGCGACCTTCGATCCGACGATGCCCACCACCGTCACCGTCGGCACGCCGTTCTCCACCACCGTCGACGTCGAGGTGGCGCTTCCCTCCGACCTGGTCACCGCGGCCTCCCAGTACCTGGGCATCACCAGCGTCCAGGTGAGGAACACCCGGGTCGGCCTCGCCGCCTCCAACGTGACGCCCGCGAGCTTCGACGCCACCCTCCCCGACCAGGTGATCCAGCTGGTGCCCGGCAGCTCCGTGCAGACCAGCGGCACCGCCTCGCTCACGGCGCAGGCCACCGGTGGCGTCACGCTGACGCCCGGTGGCACCCAGTGGGACCCGGCCAACCCGGCGGCGGGCAACGGCGCCCACGTCGAGCTGAAGTTCGGCAACCCGGCCAACAACAACGGGATCTACATCGGCACCGTGATGGTCTCGGGCATCGGGGTGCCGGTCGACATGACCCTGTACCAGGTCAGCTTCGACTGCGGTCCCAACTTCAAGCCGGCGCTGGCCTCCGCGCTCGCCACGGGTGGTGGCGGCAGCAGCACGACCACGTCGACCACGACCACGTCGACCTCGACGACCACCACCACCGAGGCGCCGACGACGACCACGAGCACGTCGACGACGACCACGACCGAGGCGCCCACGACCACCACGTCGACCTCGACGACCACCACGACCGAGGCACCCACGACCACCACGTCGACTTCGACGACCACCACCACCGAGGCACCGACCACCACCACGTCGACCACGACCACCGAGGCGCCCACCAGCACGACCGAGGCACCGACGACCACGACCACCACGACGGCGCCGACCACGACCACCACGGTCCCTGACGGCACCGACGCGGTGAGCGTCTCGGTCTCGGGCTTCGGCTACACCAACTCCGGCGGTGTCTCCGGGCCGGGCTTCACCATCTCCACCGACGCCTACGGGGTCACGGCGGTGCGCGGCACGGGCACGATGCCCGGCAAGAACGGCGGCGACGCCACCGTGTCGGTGAACATCACCCGGAACCTGTACTGGGCCTTCGGTGAGGTCCGGGTCTCCGACCCGTCGGCCGGCATCAACCTCACCGGGTACGCGTTCTTCTCCCCGGTGCCCTACAAGTTCGGCAACAGCTCGACGGTCTCCGGATCCTGGCTGCTGTGGGTGCCGAACCGTGGCTTCGTGCCCTACACGATCACGGCCACCGTCACCGACAACGGGTAGGCCTATCAGGGGAGGTCGAGCACGAGCGTGACGGGGCCGTCGTTCGTGAGCTCCACGTCCATGTACGCCCCGAAGCGGCCGGTCTCCGTCGGCACGCCCAGCGCTCGGAGCTCGTCGACGACCGCGTCGACGAGCGGTTCGGCGACCTCGCCGGGGGCGGCGGCGACGAACGACGGGCGACGACCCTTCCGGGCGTCCCCGTAGAGGGTGAACTGGCTGACGACGAGCGCCGCCCCGCCGGTGTCGAGGAGGGACCGGTCCATCCGACCCTCGTCGTCGGCGAAGATCCGCAGGCTCGCCAGCTTCGCAGCGAGCGTCGACGCGATCTCCGCCGTGTCGTCGTGGGTGACCCCGACGAGCACGCACAAGCCGTGGCCGATGCTGCCGACGACCTCGCCGTCGACGGTCACCGTCGCGCTCGTCACCCGCTGGACCACCGCTCGCACCGCGCCTCCGATCGTCGCGTCGGACCACCCCCGCAGCCGGAGCCCCCGCTGTGAGGGGTTGACTGCTGAGTTGACCATGAGGGGTCCGGGACGTGAAGCTAGGCGGCTATGCGGCCTGTGAGCGACGTCGGACGGACTCGCGGGCCCCGTCGACCGCCGGGACCGGACGATCCGCTGCGGATCGCCTACCTCACCTACCGGGGGAAGCCGCACGTGGGCGGCCAGGGCGTGTACACCCGCCACCTGTCGAAGGCCCTCGTGGACCTGGGCCACACGGTGGAGGTGCTCTCGGGTCAGCCCTACCCGATCGTCGACGAGCGCGTGCCGCTCGTCGAGCTGCCCAGCCTCGACATCTACAACGACCACTTCCCGATGCGGATGCCGGGGATCTGGGAGCTGAAGACCTGGATGGACTACGCCGAGGTGACGGCCTTCTCCTTCGGCACGTTCCCCGAGCCGCTGGCCTTCTCGCTGCGGGCCTGGGACCACCTGCGTCGCCGCGTCGACGACTTCGACCTGGTCCACGACAACCAGTGCCTCGGCTACGGCCTGCTGGCGATCGAGCGCTCGGGCCTCCCGGTGCTCGGCACGATCCACCATCCGATCACGATCGACCGCCGCATCGAGATGGAGCACGCCGAGACGACGTGGCAGCGGATCTCGAAGGCCCGTTGGTACGCCTTCACGAAGATGCAGTCGCGGGTCGCCCAGCGCCTCAGCCGCATCATCACCGTGTCGCAGAACTCCTACGCCGACATCTGCCGCACCCACGGTGTGTCGCCCGAGCGGCTGTTCGTGGTACCCGTCGGGGTCGACCCCGAGCTGTTCGCTCCCATGCCCGAGGTGCAGCGCCGGAGCGACCAGATCATCTCCACCGCCTCTGCGGACGTGGCGATGAAGGGTCAGCGCTACCTCCTCGAGGCCCTCGCCAAGCTGCGCACCGAGTACCCGAACCTGCGGCTCGTGCTCATCGGCCGGCTCAAGGAGGGCTCGGCGGCGCAGCGCACCATCGAGCAGCTCGACCTCGGCGACGCGGTCGAGTTCGTCTCCGGGGTGACCGACGAGCGGATCGTCGAGCTCTACAACGAGTCGGCATGCGCCGTCGTCCCGTCGCTCTACGAGGGGTTCAGCCTCCCGGCGATCGAGGCCATGGCGACCGGCTGCCCGCTCGTCGCGACCACCGGCGGGGCCATCCCCGAGGTGACCGGCAAGGACGGGGAGACATGCTTCGCCGTGGAGCCGGGCGACAGCGACGCGCTGGCCGCCGGCATCCGGCGTGCGCTCGAGGAGCGTGACCTCGCCGAGCGGGTCGGCCAGGCCGGCCGCGACCGGGTGATCAGCCGTTGGAGCTGGCGCCACACCGCCGAGCGGACGGTCGAGCACTACCGGGCGCTCCTCGCCGAGCGCCACGACCCGGAGGGGACGGCAGCGAAGTGTTGACGGTCGACTTCGAGCACTTCGGGCTCGAACCGGGCCACCTGGTGCTCGACATGGGGTGCGGCGCCGGTCGCCACGCGTTCGAGGCGCTCCGGCGCGGCGCGCGGGTGGTGGCGTTCGACTACTCCTTCGACGAGCTGGTGGACGTCCGCAAGCTCTTCTGGGCCATGGGCGACGCGGGAGAGGTGCCCCCGGGCGGCGAGTCGCTGCCGGTGCGGGGCGACGCCCTTCGCCTGCCCTTCGCGGATGGCACGTTCGACCGGATCATCGCCTCGGAGGTGCTCGAGCACATCTCCGACGACGAGGGAGCGATCTCCGAGCTGTTCCGGGTGCTGAAGCCGGGCGGCTGGATCGCCGTGACGGTCCCCTCGTGGCTGCCGGAGAAGGTCTGCTGGTGGCTGTCGGCCGAGTACCACGCGCCGCTCGCCGAAGGCGGCCACGTCCGGATCTACACCGAGGACCAGCTGCGTGCGAGGTTGAGCTCCGGGGGCTTCCGCCCCGGCGGCTCTCACCACGCCCACGCGCTGCACAGCCCCTACTGGTGGCTGAAGTGCGCGGTGGGCCCCACGAACGACTCACACCCGCTCGTCCGCGCCTACCACCGACTGCTCGTGTGGGACATCTCCAAGGCGCCGGCGGTCACGAGGGTCACCGAACGGGTCCTCAACCCGATCCTCGGCAAGAGCGTGGTGGTCTACGCCGCCAAGCCCGCCGAGCAAGCCGCGGAGGAGAAGCCCACCAGTGTGGCTGCGTGACATCGACGACATCGTGACGGCCGAGTCCCTCACCGGGACCGTCGACCACATCGCTGCGATCCAGCTGCCGTCGGGGATGATCCCCTGGTCCCCGGGCGCGCACGCCGACCCGTGGAACCACAGCGAGGCCGTGATGGCGCTCGCGCTGGGCGGGCGGCGGGCCGAAGCCGAACGTGGCCTCGAGTGGCTGGTCGCCACCCAACGCCCGGACGGAGCGTGGCACCAGTACTACCTCGCCGACCGGGTGGAGCAGGACAAGCTCGACGCCAACTGCGTGGCCTACGTGGCCACCGCCGTGTGGCACCACTGGCTGCTGCACGGCGACCGCGGCCTCATCGAGGAGATGTGGCCGGTGGTCGAGCGGGCGCTCGACTTCGTGCTCGACCTGCAGACCCCTCGCGGCGAGATCCTCTGGGCCCGCCATGCGGACGGGACCCCCTGGAGCTTCGCCCTGCTCACGGGTTCGTCGTCGATCTGCCACAGCCTCCGCTGCGGGATCGCCCTCGCCGAGGCGCTGGGGCACGAGCGCCCCGACTGGGAGCTGAGCGCGGCGATGCTGGCCCGGGTGATCCGTGAGGAGCCCGACGCCTTCGCCCCGAAGCACCGCTGGGCGATGGACTGGTACTACCCGGTCCTCACCGGCATCGTGGGAGGCGAGGCCGGTCGGCAGCGCCTCGACGAGCGCTGGGATGCGTTCGTCATGGACGGCAAGGGCGTCCGCTGCGTCTCGGACCGTCCGTGGGTGACCGCCGCCGAGACGTGCGAGGCGACGCTCGCCTGCCTGGCCGTCGGCGAACGTGATCGGGCCGAGCAGCTGTTCCGCTGGGCGCAGACGCTCCGCGAGCCGTCCGGCGCGTACTGGACCGGCATCGTGTACCCCGAGGAGGTGCACTTCCCGGGCCAGGAGCAGTCGACGTACACCGCTGCCGCGGTGGTGCTCGCGGCCGACGCCCTGACCGGAGCGAGCCCTGCCAGCCACCTCTTCGTCGACCACGACCGCCTGCCTGCCCTCATCGACACGCAGGCCGACGCGGTCGCCGAGCACGGCGCCGACTGATGCGTGCTGCGGGGCGTTCGCTGCGTCGCGCACCTTCTGCCGCCGGTGCCGGGCGGGCGCTCTTGGTGCTGGCGGTGCTCGTGATGTCGCTGGGCTGGTCCACCGCGGTGGCCGGCGCACAGGACGGCTCCACGGAGATCACCACCACGACTGCACCGGTGGCGGGCGTGCCCGCGCCGGACATCGTCCCCAAGCCAAACAGCGGCCGGCCCCCCGAGTCGGCGACCGACCCAGGCGGCTGGGCTCAGTACGCCGTGATGTTCGGGATCATCGGCGGACTGGGCCTCATCGTGCTGCTGGT
>JBIQID010000028.1:21498-24866 GCA_044508215.1 Actinomycetota bacterium
GCGACCTCGACGAACCGGCGCGACTCCAGCGCCCGCAGGTAGATCTCGTACGGCGGGCGGCCACCGTCGGCGGGGTCCGGGAAGACGTCGTGGATGGCGAGCAGGCCGTTCAGCGCCACGTGTGGCGTCCACATCTCGTAGTCACGGTGGGCCGGCTCCTCGCCGTGGCCGCCGTCGATGAACAGCAGCGCCAGCGGCGCCGACCAGTAGCGGGCGAGCGTCGGCGAGTCGGCCACCACCGCCACGACGGACTGCTCGAGGCCGGCGTCGTGGACGGTCCGCCGGAAGATCGGCAGCGTGTCCATCTTCCCCACCTCGGGGTCGACGAGGTCGGGCTCGTGCCACTCCCACCCCGGCTGGTTCTCCTCGGAGCCCCGATGGTGGTCGACCGCGAAGAGCACCACGTCGCCCTCCCGGGCCGCCGACCCGAGGTAGATCGCGGACTTCCCGCAGTAGCTCCCGATCTCGAGGAGCGGCGAGCCGGGCACCCGGTCGACGGCGTCGCACGCCGCCTCGTGCAGCGCCAGCCCTTCGTCGGGCGGCATGAACCCTCGGGCCGCCTCGGCGGCGGCCTGCAGCGCAGCGTCCATCAGATCGGGAGGTCTGCGTGCAGCTCGTCGATCTCGTCGGGCGTCGGCTCCTCGCCGTGCTGCGTGACCTTGAAGATCCACTTGTCCAGCACCAGGAACCGACCCACCCACACCACGCCGAAGCCGGCCAGCTGGGCGAAGAACACCGCCACGGCCTTCACGAGGTCGCCGCGCTCGTGGACGGCCTGCTCCACGAAGTAGGTGAACGAGGTGGCGAACCCGACTCCGAGCATCGCCGCCACCCAGAACACCGCGATCTGCGTGCGCAGCTTGTCGGCGGTCGTGTCGCGCCACACGAAGTGCTTGTTCGCGAAGAAGTTCGGGAGCGTGAGGATCACCGCGGACGTGATGCTCGCCGCGGTGAAGCTGTTCTTCATGTCGAACGTGCGGGAGAAGGTGAAGCCCAGCACCTGGATCAGGATCTGCCCGAGGGGGACGAAGACGAGCGACACCCCGGCGTAGCGCAGCAGCTTGCGGAACTGCTTCGACTCGAGCCGATCCTCGATGAGGCGCAGGCCGGGGAGGTGCATGACCTTCTGCATCCTCGGGCTCTGCCAGAGCCGGTACAGCCAGCTGGACGCGGCAGGTACCTCGGTTTCCGTCACCGAGCCAGCCTATCGACGGGCCGCTGCCGGATGAGCATCACGGCGTGGTCTCCTGGCGGGCCACACTGGCGAGATGGACCAGAAGGCGGTGGACTCGCTCGTGGAGCTCCTGGACCTCGAGCGGATCGAGGTGGGCCTGTTCCGTGGACGCTCGCCCGACGAGCACCGCCAGCGGGTGTACGGAGGTCAGGTGGCGGGTCAGGCGCTCGTCGCGGCGACCAGGACCGTGGACGCGCCGCACAGCGTGCACTCGCTCCACGCCTACTTCCTCCGCCCGGGCGACCCGACCGCCCCGATCGTGTACCAGGTCGACCGGGTCCGCGACGGGAGGAGCTTCACGACACGCCGGGTGCTGGCCGTGCAGCACGGTCGACCGATCTTCGGGCTCTCCGCCAACTTCCACGGTGTGGAGGAGGGCTTCGAGCACCAGATGGACATGCCGACGGGGTTGGAGGACCCGGAGGACCTCCCCGACTTCCACGAGCGGATGCGGCCGTGGAAGGAGCAGATGGGCGACTGGTACACGCGGCCTCGGGCGATCGACACCCGCTACTGCGACTGGACGCCTCCCGACGACCGGACGCCGCGGCCCCCGTACGCGAACGTCTGGTTCCGGGCGAACGGTACCCTCCCCGACGATCCGGTGCTCCACGCGTGCGTGGTCACCTACGCATCCGACATGACGGTGCTCGACACGTCGTTGCAGCCCCACGGCGGCAGCGGCCTGGGGGAGGTGTTCATGGCGAGCCTCGACCATGCGATGTGGTTCCATCGGCCGTTCCGCGCCGACGAGTGGCTGCTCTACGCCCAGGATTCGCCCTCGGCGTCGGGCGGACGCGGGCTGGGGCGCGGTTCGATCTACCGACGGGACGGCACCTTGGTGGTCTCGGTGGTGCAGGAGGGCGTGATCCGGCCGATGCGGGAGACGTCGTGATGCGGCGCCGGACGATCGCCGTCCTGCTGGCCGTGACCTGCCTGGCCGCCGTGGCGGCATGCGGGGACGACGACTCGGGCGCTCCTGAGCCGGCGGCGACGACCGTCGTGCAGACCACGCCCCCTCCGTCCACGACGGCACCGACGACGACCCGGGCGGCCGGTGACGGCGACGTCGAGCTCACCTCGACAGAGATGGTCCGCGACCTCGACCAGCCCGTCGCCATGACCGCCGTGCCGGGCCGCGAGGAGATGTTGGTGGTCGAGCAGGCCGGACGCCTGCTGCGGGCCCGCATCGTCGGCGATCGCTTCGAGGTCGACGCCGAGCCGGTCCTCGACCTCACCGACCGCATCGAGTCACGGGGGAACGAGCAGGGCCTCCTGGGCGTGGCGGTCTCCCCCGACGGCACGATGCTCGTCCTCGCCGGCACCTTCCGAGACGCCGACCACCGGGGCGGGATGAGCCGCGTGATCCGGTGGGCGATGACCGACGGCGTCTTGGATCCCGCCTCCGAGACCGTCCTCCTCTCGCAGCCGCAGCCCCACGCGAACCACAACGGCGGCCACGTGGCGTTCGGGCCGGACGGGATGCTCTACATCGGGTTCGGCGACGGTGGCGACCAGGACGACCCGGACGGTCACGGCCAGCGCACCGACACGTTGCTCGGGGCGATCCTGCGCATCGACGCGGCACGCAGCACGGCCGGACAGCTGGCGATCCCCGAGGACAACCCGTTCGTCGGCGTCGCCGGCGCCCGGGCCGAGCTCTGGTCCGTCGGGCTGCGCAACCCCTGGCGCTTCTCGTTCGATCCGGAGACCGGTGACCTCTGGATCGGCGACGTCGGCGGCTCGCTGTGGGAGGAGGTCGACCACGCCCCCGCAGCCGATGGTCGCGGCCGTGGCGTGAACTACGGGTGGCAGCTGCGTGAAGGCGCCCACGACACCGGTCGGCGCGGCGACCGGAGCGACCTGGTCGATCCGGTGCTCGAGCTCTCGCACGACGACGGCTACTGCTCCGTGATCGGCGGCTACGTCTCACGTGACCCCCGCATCCCCGAGCTGTGGGGCAGCTACGTGTTCACCGACGCATGCCGCGGGGAGGTCCACGTGGCCACCGACGGGCAGGTCCGGGTGCACGAGCAGATCCGCACCTACGGAGCGACGACGTTCGCGACGGGCCCCGGGGGCGAGCTCTACCTGGCGGCGCTGACCGGCGACATCATCCGCATCGACCCCGCCG
>JBIQID010000187.1:0-3481 GCA_044508215.1 Actinomycetota bacterium
TCGGTGGGCGACGGGGTCAGAGGTCGGCGGGGACCTTCGACATCGAGGGGTGGCCCGCCACGAGCGCCGTCATGTCGTCGACCGGGTCGGGCGCATCGGCGGTGCAGTCCGTGACGAACACCCGGGCCTCGTTGCCAGCGGGCGGGGCGGTCGCCGGCGGCACCTCGAGCAGCTCCTTCACCTCACCGGCCGAGCACACGGGGATGTTGACGCTCACGACGTGGTCGGTCGGCATCTCGCCGGCGAGGATCGCGTCGAGGTTCTCGGTGATCCAGTCGACGGCGATCTGGGCAGCCAGCTCGTAGCCGAACGGCTCGATGTTGCCGCCGCTGAGCGCGATCGCCGGGACACCCCGGCGGATCGCCGTGCGGGCCGCGCCCACGGTGCCGGAGATCGCTCCGATGGGCCCGGCGTTCTGGCCCTGGTTGATGCCGGAGACGACGAGGTCCGGCTCGAGGCCCAGCTCATCCAGCGCAACGATCACCGAGTCGGCAGGGAAGCCGCGCACGGCCGTGCCCTCCACGCCACTGATCGTGGTGCCGTCCTCGTACGGAGCGCCCTCGGGCGTCGTCTTGTCGGAGGTGCCGCTCTGGTTGTCGACCGGCGCCACCACGTGGATCTCCACGTCGGGCAGCTCCTGCAGCGCCTTCACCAGCACGTCGATGCCCGCTGCCCCGATGCCGTCGTCGTTGGTCACGACCAGGCGCAGCGCTCGCGTGGAGGCCTCGGTGGTGGTCGTGGCGTCGGAGGCAGCCGCCGTCGTGGTCGTGGTGTCGGCGGCGCCGTCGTCTCCGTCGTCGCTGCAGCCGGACAGCACCAGCGCTGCCGCGAGCAGCAGGCCGGTGATCCTCGTGGGGAACGGACGGGTGGTGGTCACAGGTGGTCCTCCGGTCGTGGTCCCGGGAAACCTAGGTGAACCGCGCTCACCGATCGGTGACCCACCCCCCGACGGCGGCGAGGCGACGAGCGGCGTCCGCCCCGATCTCCTCCACCAGCTCGGCCGCCGGGCGGACGTCGTTGACGAGGTCGAGGCCCTCCCCGCCCCACAGCGGTCGGAGCGAGTAGTCGTCGGGGGCGGACCGTGCGTAGTCGCCTCGCAGCGCCTCCAACGCATCCGGATCGCCGCCGAGCGAGTCGTAGCGCTCGACCAGCTGGTTCGCCACGATCCGACCGTCGTGCCCCTCGGGCCAGGCCGGCCCCCGGACCACGTCGACGGCAGGGGTGCGGACGGTGTCCTGTCCGCGGGCGACGACCAGCCCCGCCCGCTCCTTCTCCGTGGAGATCGACTCGGGCGTGGGCACGAAGCGGGTGCCCATCGAGACCCCCGCGGCGCCCAGCGCGATGGCCGCTGCCACCCCGCGCCCGTCCACGATCCCGCCGGCGGCGACCACGGGCACGTCGCCCGCTCGGTCGACGACCGACGGCACGAGCGCCATGGTCCCGCGGTCGGGCCGACCGTGGCCGCCGGCGTCGCGGCCCTGTGCCACCAGCACCTGGGCACCAGCGTCGAGGGCGACCGCCACCTCCTCGTCGGTGTGCACGCAGCAGATCAGCGTGGCCCCGGAAGCGAGGACGTCGTCGGCGAACGGTCGCGGGTCGCCGAAGGCCAGCTGCACCGCCACGGGGCGCGCCTCGAGCGCCACCCAGAGGGCCTCCGGGCGCTCAGCCAGCGCGAACGTGATGAACCCGATCCCAACCGGTACGTCGCCGACGGCCTCGAGCTCTCGCTGGACCCACACGGGATCGGCGTATCCGCCGCCCACCATGCCCAGCCCGCCGCCGCGCGACACCGCGGCGGCCAGTGGGCCGCCCGCGGTGTCCCCCATCGGTGCCAGCAGGATCGGGTGGCGGATGCCGAACCGCTCGGTGATCGCGGTCGCGATCCGAGCGGCCGGCCCCGTCTCGCCGCTGGTGGCGCCCATACGGCTCAGCGGTTGGGTTGCGGGGTCACCCGCAGGTACGGCTTCTGCGTCTCGAACCCCTTCGGGAATCGCTCCTTCGCCTCGTCGTCCGAGAGGGCCGGCGAGATGATGACGTCCTTGCCGTCGGTCCAGTCGACGGGCGTCGACACCGGGTGCTCGGCGCCGAGCTGGAGGGCGTCGAGGACGCGGAGGATCTCGTCGATGTTGCGACCCACCGACGCGGGATACGTGAGGGTCAGGCGCACGGTCTTGTCCGGCCCGATCACGAACACGGTGCGGACCGTCAGGGTGGCCAGCGCGTTCGGGTGGATCATCCCGTAGAGGTTCGCCACGGTGCGGTCCTCGTCGCCGATCAGCGGGTAGTTGAGGGCGGAGCCCTGCGTGTCGGCGATGTCCTGCGACCAGCCCTTGTGCGACTCGACGCTGTCGACGGAGACGCCGATCAGCTTGGTGTTGCGCTTGGTGAACTCGTCCTTGCGGTTGGCGAACGCCCCGAGCTCGGTGGTGCAGACCGGCGTGTAGTCGGCGGGGTGCGAGAAGAGGATCCCCCAGCCGTCTCCGAGGTACTCATGGAGGTCGATCGGGCCCTCAGTGGTCTCTGCCTGGAAGTTGGGGGCGACGTCGCCCAGCTGGATTGCCATCGTTCCTCCTGGAATCGAATTCTTCTAGTGACGACTAGAACCTATCGCATTGCGAGGCATTGTCGACCGGTCCGGTCGGGAATCAGCACTCCCCCGCCTCCATGGCCCGTGCCGTACTGTCGCCGCGATGGACGCCGCGTCGATCGTCGCAGGTTGGGAGGCCCTCGGGACCCGTGTGGAGACCCGCCACGGCCGCCTCTTCGTGCGGGATGTTCCCGCCACCGAGCCGGACGGGTCACCGCCGCTCCTCGTGATCCACGGCTTCCCGACGTGCTCGTTCGACTTCCGCCTGGTCCTCGAGGAGCTCAGCACTCGGCGTCGGGTGGTCCTCTTCGACCAGCTGGGCTTCGGGCTCTCGGACAAGCCCGACCGGCGCTACGGGATCCACCTCCACGCCGACTGCACGCAGGACGTCGCTGCGGCGCTGGGCCTCGGGACGGTCGACCTCCTGACGCACGACATGGGCGACAGCGTGGGCGGCGAGGTGCTGGCCAGGGACCTCGACGGCGACCTCGGCGACCTGTCGTTCCGGCGGCGCGCCATCACCAACGGTTCGATCTACCTCGAACTGGCGCAGCTCACCGCGGGCCAGCAGTTCCTCATGGCGCTGCCGGACGAGGCGGCGCAGGTCCCTGACGAGAGCACCTACGTGGCGAGCCTGGCCAACACGATGGCCGACCCTTCGGCGGCGCCGCAGGACGAGCTCGCACCCCAGTGGCCCCTCCTCGCCCACGACGGAGGGGAACGGCTCCTGCCCCGCACCATCCGGTACCTGGAGGACCGGATGGCGGAGGAGGACCGCTACACGGGCGCGATCGAGGCGCACCCGGCACCGCTCGGGATCGTGTGGGGCGAGCTGGACCCCATCGCGGTGGTGGCGATGGCGCATCGACTGGCGGAGCGACGACCCGACGCGTC
>JBIQID010000029.1:0-15434 GCA_044508215.1 Actinomycetota bacterium
GGTCGGGACCGGCGTCGATCCGGTGACCTACCGCTTTTCAGGCGGTCGCTCTGCCAACTGAGCTACCCGACCGGGAACCACCCACGGCGGGGCGGTGGCCCGGAGCGCCCCGAGGGGCGTCCGGTTGGCGGTCCCGACGAGATTTGAACTCGCGACCTCCGCCTTGACAGGGCGGCGTGCACTCCAAACTGCACCACGGGACCAGGTTGGGCACGACCGTAGCCGCATCCGCACCCCCAACGGGATTCGAACCCGTGTTACCTCCTTGAAAGGGAGGCGTCCTAGGCCGCTGGACGATGGGGGCTCTCACCTCGTTGAAGGCGAGCCGCAATGTAGCAGCGGTCGGCTGGTGGAGCGAAGTGGAAAGGCCGTCCGGCGCCACCGCTGGCCGGAGCGGGCGGCGAACGGCGACGACCTACGCTGAGGTCGTGTCGCACGTGGCCCTCGACGAGCTCACCGGGCCGCCTGCGCCCTCACCGGCTCCGCCGCCGCCGAAGCGGTCCCGGCCGCTCGGCCGGCTGGTGCTCGCCGTCCTCCTGGCCACCGTGTTGTGCGGGGGCGGGGCGCTGCTCGGCTCGGCGATCCACTCCGACGGCCCGGGCTTCCCCGACGAGTGGGACGAACGGGTCGAGCCGCTCGTGTCGTTCGTGGAGCGCACACGAGGGCTCCGCTTCGACCACCCGGTGGCGGTCTACTTCCTGTCGCCGGCCCAGTACCGGCACGCGATCAGCTCCGCGTCCCAGGAGCCGGTGTCGGGCGAGGACTCGGGCGCGGTCTCCGAGGCGGCCCGCAACAGCAGGGCGCTCGGGGTGCAGCGCGCCCTCGGTCTCGTGGAGGGCGACCTCGACCTCGATGAAGCGGCCGCCGACCTCGGGGGAGAGGGCACGCTGGCGTACTACGACTTCCGCCGGAAGGTGGTCAACGTGCGGGGCACCGAGGTCACGCCGTCGATGGAGGCCACGCTCGTCCACGAGCTGACCCACGCGCTCCAGGACCAGCACTTCGACCTCGAGGAGCGCAACGACGGCGCCGATTCGGAGGAGGCGGCGGTCCTCCGGGCGGTGCTCGAGGGCGACGCCATGACGGTCGAGGCGGCGTACGTGCAGTCGCTCCCCGAGGAGCAGCGCCGCCGGATGATCGAGGACGGTCGCCTGCAGTTCGAGGAGGCAGATGCCGGCCTGGCGAACGTCCCCGCCGCGCTCCGGGCGTCGCAGGCCATCCCCTACTACCTCGGCCGTCCCTACGTGGCGCTCGCCGAGACGACCGAGGAGGGGACCCTCGACCCCGACCGGCTGGACGAGCTGATGGGGGAGCTGCCACGTGTCACGGCAGCGGTGTTCGAGCCCGTGGTCGGCGTCGACGAACCGGCGAACGTGGTGGAGCCGGACCTCGGAGCGGAGCCCTTCCTCACCGACACCATCGGCGCCTTCTCCCTCTTCGTGGTGCTGGCCGACCGGATCGATCCGGTCGTCGCGATGGATGCCGTGGACGGCTGGGAGGGTGATTCGTTCGTCGCCGCGGAGGTGGGGAAGGGCGACGACCAGCGGGTCTGCGTGGCGGCCACCTTCCTGATGCGCAACGAGGGCGACTCGATCCAGCTGTCGGGAGCGCTCTCGGCCTGGGCGGAGACCATGCCCCCCGAAGCCGAGGCGTCGGTCCGTGGCGACGGCTCGGCGGTCGAGCTCCGTTCGTGCGACCCGGGCCCGGAGGCCCGCGGCGCCGGGTCGGGCCGGTCGTTCGAGGCACTGCTGGTGCCCGCCGGCCGCCTGGAGCTCGCCTCGGCGTTCGTGGGGCAGGGCTACGGCCGCGAGCAGGCGGCGTGCATCGCCAACCAGGTGGTGCGCCGGCTCACCGTCGACGAGCTGGCAGCCGTGGAGGCGACGCCCGACCTCGTCGAACGGCTGAGCCAGCTGACGACCGACGCCGCTGCCGGCTGCTGACCGCGCCCGCAGATCTTCGCTGCTCGCCTCAGCTTGGCGGTTCGACGTCGTCGGCTGAGTCCTCGAGCGCACCCACGATCTGCCCGAGCAGCTGCGACAGCCGCATGTAGGCAGCTGTGGCAGCGGCCTCGGGGTCGCCCACCCGGAGGCGCGGCTCCTGGTCCTCCGACACGTCGAGGCGGGTGCCGAGCACCAGCCGGAGGTCGTTGACCGCCCGCATCACCGCCTCGAGGCCCTCGACGTCGAGCGGCCCCGACTCCATCGCCGAGCGGAGCACCTCGAGGGAGGCCCGCCGCCGGTCGATCAGCTCGTGGCGGGCCAGCGCGTCGTACCCGGCGCTGCGCTCCGTGTCGGGCCCGTAGGCAGGCGGGAAGAGCCGCACGATCGAGGGGTCGTCGGACTCGAGGAGCTTGTCGAGCTCGCCGGCGAGGACACCGACCATGCTCCGGTCGGCCGCCCTCCAGGCCAGCTCGAAGCGGCCGTCCTCCAGCCGCCGCACGCCGGGGTCGAGCGCGCTCCAGATCCTCTCGGCCAGGCGGTGGAACAGGTCGCGCGCGGCCATGAGCCCACCTTGGACCTCCCCGCCACCCTCCGGCAACACCGGTTCGGGGCCGTCCGGCAGCCGCTCGCCCACCCCGGCGTTGGCCACGATCGCCAGGTTCGCCGCGGAGGCGCCGAGGTCGACCAGGGCCTCGGTCGTCAGCTCGTCGCTGCGGACGGCGCTCATCACCGAGTCGGTGGACTGGGACACGACGGCCACCAGGTCGTCGCGGTCGAACGTGGTCCCCGACGCGTCGGTGAGGTGGAGCTCGGGCTCGTTCCGCACGTGGTCCACCACGGAGGTGAGGCCGGCCGCGAGCGTCGCCACCCAGCCCTCCGCCCAGCGCAGGCGCCAGCGGTCGGGGGCGATCTCGAGCACCCGGAACGACGGGTCGAGGCCCGCCTCCTCGTCCGCCACCGTCAGTCGTCCTGCTGGAGCGTCGCCCAGAGGCCGTGCTCGTGCAGCCGGAAGACGTGGCGCTCGGCCTCGTCGCGAGGGCACGACGCGACCACTGCCTTGCCCTTCAGGTGGACGTCCATCATCAGCTGGTGGGCCTTCGCCTTGGAGAAGCCGAACAGCTTCTGGAACACGAACGCCACGTAGTCCATGAGGTTGATCGGGTCGTTCCAGACCAGCACCAGCCACGGTCGATCGAGGTCCTCGAGGTCGTCCAGCTCCGGGTTCCGGACCTCGACGGGGGAGAGCTCGCTCATGGCGTC
This sequence comes from Actinomycetota bacterium, assembly GCA_044508215.1. GTDB lineage: Bacteria > Actinomycetota > Acidimicrobiia > Acidimicrobiales > Microtrichaceae > JAEZFI01. Next base: position 3,201 of record JBIQID010000029.1, read on the forward strand.
GCCACCGCGGCGCCGGCCGGGGCGTCCTCGGTCGTGGACTGGGGAGCCGGCTCCTCCGCGCTGACGTCGAGCGCCTGGAGGCGTTCGACCGGTTCGGTGGCGTCCCCGGTGGCGAGGGCGAGGCGGATCGTGAGCACCCACACGAGGGTGGCGCCGGCGACGTGCGCTCCCACCAGGATGGCGGGGACGCCGGTGAAGTACTGGAGGTAGCCGATGCCGCCCTGCAGCACGATGCCTGCGAGGAGGTCGCTCACACGCCGGCGGAGCACGGCCCGTGGGCTGCGACGGAGCCGCCACGCGACGGCCACCGCGGAGATGCACAGCAGCCACACGAACGTGGAGTGCACCCGCACGGTGAGGCCCAGGTCGATCGGAAGCCGCTCGACGTGCTCGTCGCCGGCGTGGGGGCCGGCGCTCGTGACCACGGCACCGGTGAACAGCACGATCGTCGCCACCAGCGAGAGCCACCGCGCCCAACCCGCGATCGGCCGGCGCGGTGCCCCGGGCGCCCGGCCGGCGCGGTCGACCAGCACGAGGCCCGCCCAGACCAGCGCCATCGACGCGAGGAAGTGGAGGGCCACCACCGAGTACTTCAGCTCGGACTTCGTGACGAAGGCACCGATGATCGCCTGGGCGATGACGCCACCCACGAGCGAGAGCGACCACCAGGTGAGGTCCCGACGGCGGGGCCGCAGCAGGAGCGAGCCGGCCACGGCCGCGATCACCGCGACCGACACGAGGCCTGTGACCAGGCGGTTCCCGAACTCGACCATCGGCTCGAGCTCGCTCGCGGAGTGCGGCGTGAAGCGGCCGGGCTCGCAGGTGGGCCAGTCGGAGCACCCCAGGCCCGACCCGGTGAGCCGCACGGCGGCGCCGGTCACGATGATGCCGCACAGCGACCACAGCGCAGCGATGCACACCTTGCGGTAGCGCTCGGGGGAGAGCCGCATGGGGGCAAGGCTACGTTCGACCGTCGGTCCCGGGCCATGCAGCGGGAGCGCCGAACCGCCCGGACCACGGTTGGCCCCCCTCCGGAGGCGCTGCGTAGCCTTGCGCCGTGGCCACGTTGACGATGTCGGGTGCTCCGGTGACGATCGCCCGTCGGCTGAGCGGCTACGTGGCGCTGACGAAGCCGCGCGTGATCGAGCTGCTCCTCGTCACCACCGTGCCGGTCATGGTGGTCGCGGAGGCCACCCGCCCCGGCCACGGGGCACTCCCTTCGCTGTGGCTGATCCTCGCCACGGTGATCGGCGGGACGATGGCGGCCGGCGGGGCGAACGCCGTGAACATGGTGGTCGACCGCGACATCGACGCCGTGATGCACCGCACGCGGAACCGCCCCCTCGTGACAGGGGTCATGTCCCCGCAGGCGGCGCTGACCTTCGCGGTGGCCCTGGAGGTCCTGGCCTTCGTGTGGCTCTGGGGGTTCGTGAACCTCCTCTCCGCCGTGCTGGCGCTGTCGGCCACGGCGTTCTACGTCTTCGTGTACACGCTCTGGCTCAAGCGCTCGACCAGCCAGAACATCGTGATCGGCGGTGCCGCCGGCTGCGTCCCGGTGCTGATCGGCTGGTCAGCCGTCACCGGTTCGCTCGGATGGGCGCCGGTCGTGCTGTTCCTCATCGTCTTCCTCTGGACGCCGCCCCACACCTGGGCGCTGGCCTTCAAGTACCGCGACGACTACAGCCGGGCCGAGGTGCCGATGCTGCCGTCGGTGGCGGAGGCCCGGGCGGTCGGCCGCCAGAGCCTGGCGTACACGGTGGCGCTCGTCGCCGTGAGCCTGGTCCTGGCGCCGGTGGCCGGACTGGGAGCGCTGTACCTCGTCGCCGCCGTCGCCTCGGGCGTGCTCTTCACCTGGTACGCGGTGGCGATGCTCCGGGAGCCCTCGGCGAAGACGTCGATCCGGCTGTTCTCCTTCTCCATCACCTACGTGGCGGTGCTCTTCGGCGCGATGGCGCTCGATCGCCTCGTGGCAGTGGGCCTCTGAGGCCCGTGGCGGTTTTCGTCCCCCTGGGCGGCGTTCGGTATTGTCCGGGCGTCCTGTCCCTCTCCGACCGGTACGGCGGCCACGCGCGTGGCCCAGTCGCACCACAGGCCTCGAGGCACCGCTCATGGCATTGACCGAAACCGCTCCCCCTGCGATCGAGGAGCCCGGCGCCCCCCCTGCGACCGGGACCCGGCCTGCACCCACCGCCGTGGAGCGCGTGATCGCAGCGGTCGACCACGTGACGATCGGCCGGGTCATGGTGGCCGTGTCGCTGCTCGCCTCGCTCGTGTCCCTCGTGGTGCTCGCCCTGTCGAACTTCGACGCGGCGACCCTCGACGACGGCGTCGCCGGCACCGGGATGCTCGGCGATGCGCTCTCGGTCCGCTTCGCGGCGAACGCACCGATCGCCCTGCTCCTCTGCGGTGTCATCCCGCTCTTCTTGGGCCTCGCCATCGTGGTGGTGCCCCGCCAGGTGGGCTCGCCGGCGATCGCCTTCCCCCGCCTGGCGGCGTTCGCCACCTGGACCTGGCTGCTCTCCACGGTCCTGTTCGTGGTGGCGGTCGCCGCCGACGGCTCCTACGGCGGCTCCGACACCGAGATGGCCCGCCTCGGCAACGTGGCGGTCGGCGGCCTGCTCGTGTCCCTCGCCATGGGCGCCGTGTGCGTGGCGGTCACGGTGCTGGCCCTCCGTCCCGTCGGCATGCGGCTCGGCGACGTGCCCTTCTTCGCCTGGTCGATGTTCGTGGCTGCGAGCGTGTGGATCCTCACCTTCCCGTCGGCGCTCGCGAGCGTGGTGTTCGTCCACATCCAGCGGCCGAACGCCACCGACATCGCCATCACCGGCCTCGACGGCATCTCGTGGCTCTTCCGGCAGCCCTCCGTCTACGTCGCGCTGCTGCCGGCCCTCGGCATCGCGATCGACGCCGCCGCCGTCGCGGTCTCGGGGCGTCCGCGGTTCCGTGGCGTCGCCCAGGGGATGATCGGCGCAGCCGGCCTCCTCTCCTTCGGTGCGTGGGCACAGGACGACGTGGCCCGCAACACCCTCGTCTGGGTGCTGGTGTGCGCCGCCGTGGCGCTCCCGCTCCTCGGCGTGCTGGGCGCGGTGGGCGACACCCTCCGTCGCCAGCGACCCCGCCTCCTCTCGCCGGTGGGCTTCGCCCTCGTCTCCCTCCTGGTGGCGCTCCTCGGCGCTGCCGTCGGCCTCCTCCAGGTGATCGACACCTTCGGTGAGGGCGAGCTCGTGGGCTTCGGCACCGCCGAGCTGGCCCGTGGCCAGCTGTTCCTCGTCCTCGGCGCCGCCCTCGCCGCCGGCCTCGGCGGCGCCCACCTGTGGGGCCGCCTGGCGTTCGGCGACCAGCTCCCCGAGGCGCCCGCCAAGGGCCTCGCCCCGCTCGTCCTCGCCGGCGCAGCGCTGCTGGGCCTCGGCCCCGCCATCTACGGGCTGGTGCTCGCGAACGACGCCGATGCCGACCCTGCGCTGTGGGGCGTCGTCGCCGGCCTGGGCGCGCTGCTCCTGGCCCTCGCCGTCGTGGCCACGCTCGCCGGCGGCCTGAAGGCCCGTCGGGCCGAATCGGCCGACGATGCTCCGGGCTTCGACACATGGGACGGCGGCGGCACGCTCGAGTGGTCGGACCCCGACGCGTGGCCCGCCACGGTCGAGTCGCCCTACCCGCTGCTCCCGGCCGCCGAGGAGGCGTGACGATGAGGCTCATCCCGGCAAGCGCACCAGCGCCCGTCCTGCCGCGCCGGCGCCAGGTCCTGTACGCGTCCGCCTACGCCGCGGCGGCGTTCGCGATGCTGACCCTCACCCTCGTCGGCATGTACCTCGAGGCCCGCTCGGGCCAGCGGGCCCTCTGGCTCAGCGAGAACAACATCCCCCTGACGCAGCCGAACATGTTGTTCGGGACGCTCCTCATCGGTGCGGTCACGGCACAGTGGGCGGTCTACTCCATCGCCCGCGACGACCGCGGCCACGCGTACCTGGCGATCGCCATCACCCTGCTGATGGGCCTCGCGTTCATCAACCAGACCTGGTTCCTCATGACCGAGGTGGGCCTCGGGATGGCGCAGGCCGAGGGGCCGTACTTCTACGCCGTGGTGGGCAGCCACCTGGCGATGCTCATCGCTGCGATCGGGTTCTTCGCGATCACCGGTCTGCGGGCGCTGGGCGGCAGCTGGTCCAGCCGGAACCCCGACGCCGTCTCGGCGGCGGCGCTGTTCTGGCATGTCAACGTGGCGGTGTATGCGGTCGTCTGGCTGGCCGTCTACATCATGAAGTAGCCGAGGGATCATGGTCACGACCGGTTCGAAGTTCTTCTACGGCCTGGCGGGCGTCGGCCTCCTGGCCGCCGTCGTCTACGGCATCATCACCAACGGCGTCGACCACGGCGGCGTCGTGGCGGTGCTGACGGGCGACGGTGCCGTCGACGCCCTGATCGGCCCGCTCACCCTCGGCTACAAGGGTGGCGTCGGGGACCACCTCGGCTACTCCGTGCTGATGGGCTTCGCGGCTTCCTGCCTGGGCCTCGGCATGGCCACCTCGTTCTTCCGCGACAGCGACGCCGAGGCGCTCGCCCAGCTCGAGCCGTCGGGTGAGGCCCCGGCGGTCGTGCGGCCGCAGAACATCAGCTTCTGGCCGATGGTCATGGCGTTCGCCGCCGGCCTCCTGATGGTCGGCCTCGCCGCCTCCCCGACGCTCTTCGTGATCGGCATCATCACCGCTTCGATCGCCGGGATCGAGTGGTCGGTGCAGGCCTGGTCGGAGACCGCCACCGGCGATCCCGAGGTGAACGCTGCAGTGCGCTCCAGGCTCATGCGCCCGGTCGAGGTCCCGATCGGTGCCCTCATCGGCATCGCCGTGGTGCTGCTCTGCATCTCGCGGATCTTCCTCGCCACCGCAGGCTTCGGGGCGATGGTGGTCGGCTCGGCGCTCGCGGCGGCGATCTTCGTCGGCGCGGTGATCCTGAGCTCGCAGCCGCAGATCAAGCGCACCGCGCTGGTCGCAGCCGCCATCGCGTTCGGCGTGGCAGTGCTCGCTGTGGGCATCGGCGGTGCGATCGCCGGCCCCGCTCCCCACGAGGGACACCATCCGCCACCCGCTGCAGAGCTGATCGAGACCGGCGCTCCCGCCGATTCGATGGTGCCCGCCACGTTGGGAGAGACTGACTGACCATGATCCAGCGCACCACCATCCGCCGGGCCGGCTGGACGGCCACCTCCAGTGCACTGGTGCTCCTCGGGGCCGGGTGCGGCCTCCACGACGAAGACCTGCCGCTCAACTCCCTCGACCCACGGGGCAAGCAGGCCGACGAGATCTACTCGCTCGTCACCCCCGTCTTCTTGGTGGCCGGGGTCGTGTTCGTCCTCGTCATGGCCGCCGCCGTCTACCTGGCCGTCCGGTACCGCCGCCGCAAGGACGACGTCGACGGCGTCGACGAGCCGATCCAGCGGCACGGCAACACCCCGCTCGAGTGGGGCTGGACCATCCTCCCGGCCCTGGTGCTCGCAGTGCTCGCGATCGGGAACGTCCGCACCATCTGGACGCTCGAGAACGACCAGCTCGACGCCCCCATGGAGGTCGAGGTCATCGGCCACCAGTGGTGGTGGGAGTTCCGCTACGACCTCGACGACGACGACGAGGCCGACATCATCACCGCCAACCAGCTGGTGATCCCGGCCGGCACCACGGTGCGCCTCGCGATCCAGTCGAACGACGTGATCCACTCGTTCTGGATCCCGAAGCTGAGCGGCAAGAAGGACGCCGTCCCCGGACGCGTGCACCACTGGGCCATCACCGCCGCCGAGCCCGGGATCTTCCAGGGCCAGTGCACCGAGTTCTGCGGCCTCTCCCACGCCTACATGCGCATGGAGGTCAAGGCGCTCGCCCAGGCCGACTACGACCAGTGGGTGGACAACCAGCTGGAGGGCCCGGTCGAGCCCGACGACGGCACCGAGGCAGCCGAGGGCAAGGAGATCTTCTTCCAGAAGTGCGCCAGCTGCCACCAGATCAACGGCTACAGCGACACCGGTGAACGGCTCGACTCGGACGCTCCGGACACCGACTACCGAGGCCCCCGCCACCCGCTGATCGCCGGCAACGCCCCGAACCTCACCCACCTCATGAGCCGCGACATGTTCGCCGGCAACATGTTCCGGCTCTACGAGCCCGGGGTGGACTCCGAGGCGGTCGACCCCGACGGGACCCCGGACCACGGCACCCTCGGCGCCTGGCTCCGCGACCCACCGGAGATGAAGCCGATGGCCGCCGAGGCCAACCGCGGCATGCCCGACCTCCAACTGCCCGAAGACGAGATCCGCAAGCTCGTCGCCTACCTCACGCTGCTCAAGTAGATCGCTGACACCAAGGGACTCCCATGGCACTCGTCAACGCCCGAACCCCCCTCGAGCTCCCGTCCGGGGCCGAGCGCACCGTCCGGAGGCCGCTCGGCGTGTTCTCCCGGCCGGTCCAGCCCACGGGGTGGCGCAGCTGGGTCTTCACCGTCGATCACAAGAAGATCGGCATCATGTACGGCGTCGGCTCGATGTTCTTCTTCCTCGTGGGAGGCATCGAGGCGCTGCTGATCCGCACGCAGCTGGCCCGCCCGGGCCTGAAGGTGCTGTCGGCCGACCTGTTCAACCAGGTCTTCACGATGCACGGCGTCACGATGGTGTTCCTGGTGGTGATGCCACTGCAGGCGGCGTTCGCGAACTACCTGATCCCCCTGCAGATCGGCGCCCGGGACGTGTCGTTCCCGCGCCTCAACGCGCTCAGCTTCTGGATCTGGCTCTTCGGCGCCATCTTCTTCAACACGTCCTGGTTCCTCGGCGGCGGCGCTGACGGCGGCTGGTTCAACTACGCGCCGAACAACGGCGTGATCTTCTCGCCGGGCCACGGGATCGACTTCTACGCGGTCGGCCTCCAGATCATCGGCGTGGCGTCGCTGATCTCCGCGGTGAACCTGATCGTGACCGTGATCAACATGCGGGCACCGGGCATGACCTGGTTCAAGGTGCCGGTCTTCACCTGGATGGCGCTGGTCACGCAGTTCCTGCTGCTGTTCGCCCTGCCGGTGATCGCGGTGGCGCTGTTCCTGCTCACCTTCGACCGCCTCTACGGGTCGACGTTCTTCAACGCCTCCCTCGGCGGCGACCCCATGTTGTGGGAGCACCTGTTCTGGATCTTCGGGCACCCGGAGGTCTACATCATGATCATGCCGAGCTTCGGGATCGTCTCGGAGATCATCCCGGTGTTCAGCCGCAAGCCGATCTTCGGCTACCCGTTCATGGTCTTCAGCGGCATCGCCATCGGCTTCATGGGCTGGGGCGTGTGGGCGCACCACATGTTCGCCTCGGGCATGGGCCCCATGTCGGTGATGGCGTTCTCGCTGTCCACGATGTTCATCGCGGTGCCCACCGGCGTGAAGATCCTCAACTGGCTGGCCACCATGTGGGGCGGCAGGTTGAAGTTCACCACCGCGATGCTGTTCGCGATCGGCCTGGTCACGATGTTCACCATCGGCGGCCTGTCGGGTGTGACCCACGCCTTCGCCCCGGCCGACACCCAGCAGACCGACACGTACTACATCGTCGCCCACTTCCACTACGTGCTGTTCGGTGGGGCGCTGCTCGCCATCTTCGGCGGCTTCTACTTCTGGTGGCCCAAGATGTTCGGCTACCGGCTGGGCGAGACGGTCGGCAAGTGGAACTTCTGGCTGATGCTCATCGGCTTCAACCTCACCTTCGGGCCGATGCACATCCTCGGCCTGCAGGGGATGAGCCGCCGCATCTTCACCTACAGCGAGGGCCAGGGGTTCGACTTCTGGAACCTCGTGGCCACGATCGGTGCGTTCACCATCGCCGTCAGCCTGCTCGTCTTCTTCTTCAACATCTGGGCCAGCTTCCGCAAGCACAAGGCGTCGGGCCAGGTGGAGTCGGGTGACCCCTGGGACGCCCGCAGCCTCGAGTGGATGATCCCGTCGCCCGCGCCGGAGCACAACTTCGACGAGGCGCCGGTGGTGAGCGAGCTCGACGAGTTCTGGCACCGGAAGTACGGCCACGACGAGTCGGGCCGGCTGGTCCGGATCGCCGCCACGGAGGACGTCCTCCAGAAGGGCGACGCCACGAACGTGCACCTGCCGTCGCCGTCGTACTGGCCCATCGTGCTCGCAGCCGGGTTGCCGTTCATCGGCTACGGCGTGATCTTCAACCTCGGCTGGGCCGTGCTGGGCGGCGTGCTGCTCCTTGCCGGTGTGTACGGCTGGGTCATGGAGCCGTCGACCGACCCCGAGGCCCACCACGGGCTGCACGACGGCGACGAGCACCAGTCCACCGCCGAGGCAGCGTTCGAGGAAGCAGCCGCTGGCGAGGGCGACTCGCAGGCTGAGCTGGAGGAGGCACCGCAGTGACCGACGTTGGCGTCCAGACGACCGACGAGGTGGAGGTGCCGGCCATCGAGGACGGGCACCTCGCCGAACACGAAGAGCACCCCACCGCCACGGGGATCAGCAACGAGAAGCTGTCCATGTGGGTGTTCCTGGGGTCCGAGTGCCTCCTCTTCGGTGGCCTCATCTCCACCTACCTGCTCTACAAGAACCGCCCCGGTGCGATCGAGATCCGCGACACGGTCGCGGGCGCGCACGTGGGCAACGAGCAGCGGATCTCCGACCTGTTCGACATCGGCTTCACGTCGGTCAGCTCGTTCATCCTGCTGGCCAGCTCGCTGACCATGGTGTTCGCGGTGCTCGCCGCGGCCCGGGGCGAGAAGGACAAGCTGCGGCTCTGGCTCGGCACCACCGCTGCGCTCGGCGCGGTGTTCGTCGGCGGCCAGGTGTACGAGTTCACCGAGTTCCTGAACATGGGCGCCGGGTACACCTCGAACGTGTCGACGTCCGCCTTCTACACGCTGACGGGCTTCCACGGCGTCCACGTGACGATCGGCATCCTGATCCTGCTCACCACGCTGGCGCTGACGTTCCGGGACCGGAACCGGGTGACGCCCGAGCGCGTCGAGATCGTCGGGCTGTACTGGCACTTCGTCGACGTGATCTGGATCCTGATCTTCACCGTCATCTACCTCATCAAGTGACAAGCGAGCCGACCATGACCTCCGTAGCCGAGTCGCCCGCCGAAGTCGTCGAGCACGACGACCACGAACACGAACACGACCACCCGGGCCTCGGGGTCTACTGGAAGATCGGGGCCATCCTGGCGGTGCTCACCGCGCTCGAGGTGTCGACCTACTGGTGGCCCGAGGGCTTCTGGACGGCCAGCGTCCTGATCATCCTGATGATCGTGAAGTTCGCGCTGGTGGCGCTGTACTTCATGCACCTGAAGTTCGACTCGAAGCTGCTCCGCAGCGTCTTCATGGGGGGCATGATCCTGGCGATCGGGATCTACCTCGCGACGCTGAGCGCGCTGACCTTCTGGGTCGACTCGGGGACGCCGGAGTTCCAGGACCCGCCTCGGGCCAAGCCCATACCACCACCCGTGACGGCGACGCCCTCAGGGGCCCAGCCGGGCGGCGACCACTGACGACATGATCGCAGAGTCCGCCCTCCCGGCATGGGAACCGCACCCGGAGGTCTGGGTGCTCATGGGGGGACTCATCGCACTCGGCTTCTACACGTCGAGGGTCATCGAACCGACGGTCGTCGCGAAGGGCGGCCGACCGATCCGCCGGTCGCAGCGCTGGTGGTTCTTCGGGGCCGTGGTGCTGATGTGGTTCGCGTCGGACTGGCCGATCCACGACGTGTCCGAGGACCGCCTCTACTCGGTCCACATGTTCCAGCACCTGCTGTACTCGGTGGTCATCCCGCCGATGCTGCTGCTGGCGACACCCGAGTGGCTGGGCCGGCTGATCCTGGGGCAGGGGAAGCTGCTCAAGTGGTTCCGGCGCCTGGCGAGGCCGCTGCCGGCGGCCGTCGGGTACAACGTGCTGGTCGCGTTCACGCACTGGTCGTGGGCGGTGAACACCAGCATCGACAACGGCCCGTTCCACTACCTGCTGCACGTGCTCGTGGTGTTCACCGCGCTGCTCGCCTGGGTGCCGGTCTGCGGGCCGTTCCCCGAGATGCGCGCCACCCCGCCGGTGCAGATGGTGCACATCTTCCTGCTGTCGGTGATCCCCACCATCCCGTCGTCCTGGCTCACCGCCGCGGAGGGCGTGGTGTACGACGGCTACGACCGTGGTGGACCCCAGCTCTTCGGCCTCTCGGTCATCGAGGACCAGCAGCTGGCGGGAGTGGTGATGAAGCTGACCGGCGGCTTCTACCTGTGGCTGCTGATCATCATCGTGTTCTTCCGATGGGTGGGCAGCGAACGTGGTTCGGCGCCGAAGTACCGCGGTCGCCTCGTCCCGACCGCGCCGGCGCCGACGGACACCCCTGAGCCCGGGGCCGAAGCCGAGCTATCGATGGTCGGGGTGCCAGCGGAAGCGCCAGGCGGCGAGGGCGGGCAGGGCGACCGCCCAGGCGCCTAGCACTCCCCACGACATCGCTTCGGTCTGCTGCCCGGACGACAGCGAGCCGATCATCACGTCCGCCAGGGCGGCAGCCGGGAGCAGCGAGGCGACGGCCTGCACCGCGCCCGGGAGCTCGTCGAACGGGATCATCATGCCCCCGGTCGCCAGGAGCACCAGGTACAGGGCGTTGCACAGAGCGAGGTTCAGCGGGCCCGACAGGGTTCCGGCCATGAGCAGCGCCAGGCCGGCGAACGCAGCGGTGCCCAGGACGGTCCCGAGCGCGACCGCCGGCCAGCCGGGCTCCGGCTCGAAGCCGAGGAGCAGCCCGGTGGGGATCAGGATCGCGAACTGGAGCAGCTCGGTGGCGAGGACTGCCGTCGCCTTCGCAGCGATGAGGCGTGGACGTCCGAGCGGCGTGGCACCCAGCCGCTTGAGCACCCCGTACCACCGCTCGAAGCCGGTCCCGATGCCGAGGCTCACGAGGGCGGAGGACATCACCGCCAGGGCCAGCACGCCGGGAGCGAGGAAGTCGATGGGCTGGTCGAACCCGGTGACCTCCACCACGTCGACCTGTGAGAAGAAGACCAGGACGGCGAACGGGATGCCGATCGACACGAGGAGCTGCTCGCCCTGCCGCAGCGAGAGGAGCAGCTCGGCGCGCACCTGCGCGAGGTAGGCCCTCACGAGCCGCTCCCTGACGAACGTGCACGCCGTCCGCGTCGGCCGCGCCTGCGGCGCCGACCCGGCCCCGTGTCCGAGGCGTCGGCGTCCTCCTCGGGCCGTTCGGTGGTCAGGCGGAGGAACACGTCGTCGAGGCGCTGCCGCCCGGCCCTGAGGTCGCCGAGCAGCTGGCCCTGGGCAGCCAGCCAGTTGGTCACCGCCGCCACCGCTGCCGGGGTGGGACGGGTCGCCACCCGGTAGTGGCCGGGACGGACCTCGGTCACCGGCACGTCGATCGCGATGCCGAGGCCGACGCAGTCGAGGCCCGCCTCGGCGCGGAAGGAGAAGTGGTCGGCCGACTCGGCGCTCAACAGCTCGTCGGGCGTCCCGTCGGCCACGACCCTCCCGGCGTCGACGATCACGATCCTGTCCGCGAGGCCCTCGGCTTCCTCGAGGTCGTGGGTGGTCAGCACGACGCAGACACCGTCGCTCCGCAGGTCGCCGACGAGGCTGCGGATCAGCTGCCGCCCCTGGAGGTCGACCCCTGCGGTCGGTTCGTCCAGGAACGCGACCGTCGGCCGGCCCACGAGAGCGAGGGCCAGCGAGAGCCGCTGCTGCTCACCCCCCGAGAGCGAACGCCAGGTCGTCCGCCGGCGGTGTCCCAAGCCCACGAGCCGCAGGAGCTCCTCGGGGTCGCGGGGGTCGTCGTAGTACGAGGCGAAGAGGCGGAGCGCCTCGGGCGGACGGATGCCGGTGTAGACCCCGCCGCCCTGCAGCATCACACCGATGCGCCGGCGCAGCTGTGCCCCGTCACGGATCGGATCGAGGCCGTCGACGCGGACGGTGCCGCCGTCGGGGGCCCGGTAGCCCTCGAGGCATTCGAGCGTGGAGGTCTTGCCGGCGCCGTTCGGACCCAGCACCACGGTCACCTCGCCGGGACGGGCCACGAACGAGACGTCCGCCACCGCCACGGTGGTCCCGTAGCGGACGACCAGCTCGTCGACCTCCACCGTCGCCACGTGCCCCGACGCTACCTGCGCCGGGTCTGGCGGCCCGAATGCCGTGACCGTTCAGGCCGAGAGCGCGGCGAGGACCGCGTCGAAGCCGTCGGCGAGCACGGTCGGCCGTGCAG
>JBIQID010000029.1:15534-18883 GCA_044508215.1 Actinomycetota bacterium
GAGAGCGCGGCGAGGACCGCGTCGAAGCCGTCGGCGAGCACGGTCGGCCGTGCAGCCTCCAGCTCGCCCTGCGGCGCGTAGCCCCAGGTGACGCCGATCGTGGAGAGGCCCACCGCCTCGCCCCCTTCCACGTCGTAGCGGCGGTCGCCCACCATCCACAGCGGCTCTGCGCCGACGTCGGTCATCCCAGCCACCGCACGGCGCACCACGTCGATCTTCGAGTGGCTCGACGCGTCCATCGACGCTGCCGCCACCACGTCGAACCGTGCGGTCAGCCCGAAGTGGTCGAGCATCGCCTTGGTCGCCACCTCGCCCTTCGAGGTCGCCGTGGCGAGCGCCCAGCCGTCGGCACGCAGCCGGTCGAGCGTCTCCGTGGCGTCGTCGAAGACCACGCACTCGTATGCCCCGACCGAGTGGTACCGGTCGCGGTAGGCGTCGCGGGCCTCGTCGACGAGCGGTGGCGGTACTCCGACGTCGGCCAGCATCACGGTGAGCGGCGGGCCGATGTGGTCCACGAGGACGTCGTCCGGCGGTGGCGTGATCCCCACGTGCCGGAGCGCGTGCTCCATCGAACGGAGGATCCCGGGCATCGAGTCCCAGATCGTCCCGTCCAGGTCGAACAGCACCCCGGGTCGTCGCACGGCGGCGACCCTAGGCTGTGGAGGTGCGGAGCAGGTCGAGCCGGGGGAGCAGAGCGGGGGTCGCCCTCGCCGTGGCCTTGACCGCGGTGGTGCTGCTCGGGGCGTGTGCCTCCGATGACGAGGCGCCGGTGCCCGAGCCGCGCTCGGTCACCACCACGGCCGTGCCGGTCCAGGGCGCCGACGGCTCCGAGATCCCGGCCGCAGACCTCGACCTCCTCTCCGCCCGCATCGAGGACAACGCTCGAACGGCCCGCCTCGACGCCACCACGGCGAACCAGCTGCGGACGATCATGCTCCGCTCGATCGGCCTGTCGGCCGAGCAGGCCCAGTGCGTGGTCGGCCAGCTGCCGCCGAACGACGACCAGCCCGTCGGTGCGATCACCCTGATGTCGTCGATCCCGCCCGCGATCCTGTCGGCGTGCGTCGGCGGCGCGCTCGACCCCAACCCGGCACCCGACCTCAGCGGAGTGCCGGCCGACGAGCTCCGGACGGCCCTGTCGGGCGTGCTGACCTCCGTGTGGCTGGAGAGCGGGCTGACGCGAGGCGAGGTCGACTGCCTGGTCGCTGCCTCCGTGTCAGCGCTCGACGACGACGCGATCCGCAGCCTCCTGGTCAGCCCGGACCCCTCCGCGGGCCCCAGCCGCGAGTCGATCGGTGGGTGCCTCACCCGGTCCCGCGTCGACGCGCTCATCTCCGGCTGACGAACGCCTTCAGGGGCCCCGGGGGCAGCCCACTACCCTCGCGGGCGTGCTGGACGTCCGTCGCTTCCGTACCGCACCCGACGAGGTGAAGGCCGCGCTCGCCAGGCGAGGTGAGGATCCGGCCTCCGCAGACCGGGTGATCGAGCTCGACGCCGCCGTCCGCGCCGTCGGCGTCCAGCGCGACGAGCTGCGATCCCGGATCCGTGCGATCAGCGCCGAGGTGGGCCAGCTGTTCCGCGACGGCGCGAAGGAGGAGGCCACCGAGCTGCAGGCCGAGAGCCGCGCCCTCGGAGCGCAGGAGAAGGAGCTGGACGCCGAGGCGGACCGCTTGTCCGACGAGCTGCGAGAGCTCCTCCTGCGGATCCCGAACACGCCAGCCGCCGACGCACCCGATGGGTCCTCCGAGGCCGACAACGTGGTGGCGCGCGTCGAGGGCTTCGACCCCGACGTCTACGAGGAGCACCAGCGAGTGCCCCACTGGGAGACCGGTGAGGCACTCGGGATCCTCGACCTCGAACGTGGCGCCAAGCTCTCGGGCTCGATGTTCGTGGTGTACCGGAAGGCCGGCGCGGCGCTCGTCCGTGCCCTCAGCCAGCTGGCCCTCGACCGGAACGCCGACCTGTACGAGGAGGTGCGGCCGCCGACGCTCGTCCGCACCGCCACGATGGTCTCGACGGGGCACCTGCCGAAGTTCTCCGACGACGCCTACCACGTCGAGCGCGACGACCTGTGGGCCATCCCGACGGCCGAGGTGCCCCTCACGTCGCTGGCGCGCGACGAGATCCTCGACGAGGCGCAGCTGCCGATGCGCATGATGGCGCACACCTCGTGCTTCCGGCGTGAGGCCGGCTCGGCGGGGAAGGACACACGCGGGCTGCTGCGGGTGCACGAGTTCGACAAGGTCGAGATCCTGGCGTACGCCACAGAGGCGCAGGCCCCCGACGTGCACGCAGAGATCCTCGCCCGGGCCGAGGGGATCCTCCAGGCGCTCGGACTGCCGTACCGCGTGCTCGACCTGTGCGCAGGGGACCTCGGAGCATCGGCCGCCCGGACGTTCGACCTCGAGGTCTACGCGCCGGGCGTCGACCGGTGGCTCGAGGTGTCGTCGGTGTCGTGGTTCTCCGACTACCAGGCTCGCCGCGCGAACGTGCGGTACCGGGCCGCCGACGCCAAGGGCACCGCGATCTGCCACACCCTGAACGGCTCGGCCCTCGCCGTGCCCCGCGTGTGGGCGGGCATCGTGGAGACCTTCCGTCAGCCGGACGGCTCGGTCGTGATCCCCGAGGTGCTCCGTCCCTACATGCGCGGCCTCGACCGCATCAGCTGATGCCGGGGTCCGACGACCCGGAGGTCGGGGACACCGCACCGCTCGTCTGGGAGGGGACCCGTCTGAGCTACGGGCTGTCCGTCCTGAACGAGGACGGCGTCGACGTCGACCCGTTCCGCCAGCTCCGCCGTTGGATCGACGACGCGCTCGCCGCAGCGGTGCCCGAGCCGACCGCGATGGCGCTCTCCACCGTCGACGCCGCCGGCCAACCGAGGTCCCGTTCGGTGCTCCTCCGGCAGGTCACGAACGAAGGCTTCGTGTTCTTCACGAACCTTCGGTCCGCCAAGGTGCGGGAGCTGGAGGTGGAGCCTCGTTGCAGCCTCCTGCTCGGCTGGCTGGGCCTCCAGCGGCAGGTGCGGATCGAGGGTCGGGCCCGACCCCTCGACCCGGCGGCATCGGACGCCTACTTCGCGTCGCGCCCCCGTGGCAGCCAGATCGGGGCGTGGGCGTCACCGCAGAGCGAGGTGATCGCCTCCCGCGACGAGCTCACGGCCGCGGTCGCCGAGGTCGAGTCACGCTTCGCCGAGCGTGACGTGCCCCGACCACCCTTCTGGGGCGGGTTCGAGGTGGTGCCCCACCGCTTCGAGTTCTGGCAGGGCCGGCCGTCGCGGCTCCACGACCGGTTGCGGTACACGCCCGCCGGCGACGGCTGGACCATCGAGCGACTCGCCCCCTGACCA
>JBIQID010000029.1:18983-23449 GCA_044508215.1 Actinomycetota bacterium
TCGATGTCGGTGATGCGGCGGCGGTGGCCGTCCTCACCGCAGTACCAGGCGTTGCGCGGCCACACCCAGTCGCCCTCGTGCCCGTGGATCTGCACGCCGCACCACACGCTGACGTCCGCGTGCCGCCAGACCTCGAAGCGGTCGAGCGCCCGCCACACGTCCACCTCGATCGCGTCGAGCGCGGCCATGGTCAGTTCGACGAGCGAGGGCGGAGGCCGGTGCGGATCGACGAGCCGCAGCGCGAGCTGTGTGGCCTCGTAGTCGTCGACGTCGACGGTGGAGGGCAGACGCCCCTCGTTCGCCAGCCCCGTGATGGCCGACAGCGCACCGCAGGTGGCCGTCGGCTGGTCCTGTCCCGGCCGGATCGTGACACCGATCGAGCCGTCGGCCTCGATGCCGATGTGGGGCATGCCGACCACGAGCAGGCGGCCGCGCCCCTCCGTGTAGGGGATGTGGGCGATCGCTGCTTGCCAGCCCGTGCGACCGAGCGCCGGCACGCCGCCCAACCCGGCGAGGGTGAACGCGTTGCCCCAGTCGTCCTCGACCATGCCGAAGAACCGTGTGGTCATCTCGTCCCGACAGATCGACACGAGGGCGAGCGTCCGCTCGGGAGTGAACCCCATCGGGCCGAGCGTGCCTCGCAGCGACGAGAGGAACTCCTCTGCGGGCATCGCCCTCGGGAAGATCTCCTCCAACGTGGCTTCGAAGGGAGTCATGCGGCCCGAGTCGACCACACCGCCGGCCTTCGGACCAACCCCGGCGGCCACGAGCTCGTCAGGGAGCAGGGGTCCGCCCCGTGGGGCGGCGATGGAGGACCAGTCCGATCGCGATGGCGCCGCCCACCACGGCGGCGCACATCAGCCCGACGCGGAGCGGCCCCACCGAGGTGATCCACGACGTCACGTCGCCCTGCACGTCGTAGAGCCACTGCTGCACGCGCGAGGCCGTCGGCCGTGTCGACGCCCACCCGTAGTACGCCACGAGCGCCCCGCCGACCAGCACCAGCGCGCCGCTGATGCGCGTCATCCAGCCGAGCGCACGGCGCAGGGCGGTGACGAGGCCCGTGCGCGCGAGCGCCACCGCCAGCGTGAGCACCGTGACCAGCGCACCCATGCCGAGCCCGTAGGTGGCGAAGTTGACCAGGCCCGACAGGAAGGACTCGTCGAAGCTCAGCCCCAGCACGCCGACGAACAACGGGATCGTGCAGCTGAGCGACGCCACCGCGTACGACATCCCGAAGAGGAACATCGACCGGGCCTGCGCGTCGCCCTTCCCGACCGCCATCTTCGGCAGCGCGACCGTGGGCTGGAACCCGGCGAGCATCGCCACGCCGAGGCCCATGAGCACCACGCCCATCGCCACCGACACCCAGGGGAGGTGCTCGGCGACGGTGGCGGAGATCGAGCTCCACACCACGCCGATCGCGCCGAAGACCACGAGGAAGCCGGCGGTCATCGCGAGGCCCACCTTCACGGCCCGGATCGGTGCCGGCAACGAGCGAGCACGCGTCTCCTCGTCGGAGTCGTCGGTCATGCCCAGGTAGAAGGCGAGGTAGGCGGGCAGCAGCGCGAACCCGCACGGGTTCACGGTGGCCGCCATGCCGGCGGCGAAGACGGTGGCGAGGCGCTGGGCGGTCATCGAGCCACCCGGCCCCGCTCAGGTCAGCGCCAGCTCGGCCAGCTCTTCGAGCTCGGCTTCGCTGAGCGCCTTGTTGCGGACCGCCAGCACGGTGCCGTCCTCGGCGATCACCACGGTGTGCGGGAGGTTGATCCCACCGAACGCGGTGATCAGCTCGGTCTGCGGGTCGCGGGCGAGGGGATAGGTCACACCCATCTCCTCGGCGAAGGCCGTGCCACGCTCGGCCGACTCGGCGACGTCGACGCCGAGGAGCCCCAACCGGTCGCCGTAGCGGTCGAAGATCGACTGGAACGCCGGCATCTCCTGGCGGCACGGGACGCAGGTGGAGGCCCAGAAGTTCACGATCAACGGCTTGCCGGCGAAGTCCGAGATGGAGCCGGGCTTGCCGTCGAGGTACGGGAAGCTGGCAGCGGGTGCCGGCTTCCCCTCGACGACGTTGCCGGTCACGGTGACCTTGCCGTTCCCCTCGAGGTTGAGCATCTCCTCGGGGGTGGCCCCCTGGGCGCCGTCGTCGCGGTCGGTGTCCACCACCCAGGTGGCGACGAGCACGGCGATCGCCAGGGAGGCGATCGTGATCGAGACCAGGAGCAGCGGAGGAAGCTCCCGCAGCGCGTCCACCACGCGGCGCACGCGGCCTCGGGACGGATCGGTCGAGGGATCTTCCTGCGCTGCCACGTCGGGGGGAGTGGTCGGCGCAGCCATGTCGACCACAACGCTACCGGTCCGGGCCGTCCCCGGCCCCTCGCGGCGCCCGGGGGGAGCGCCGTCGAGGGGCGGGTCAGGCGAACTGGAGCCGGTCGACGAGGTGTTCGGGGACCGGCACCTGCGGCAGCTCGTCGCCGGGCCGGGGCACCTTCGGCGGCCGACCCCGCCGACGCTTCGTCAGCACGACCTTGCCGCTCACGAACAGCTGGCCACCCCAGACGCCCCACTGCTCGGAGCGCTCGATCGCGCCCTCGAGGCACGGTGCCATGACCGGGCAGGTGGAGCAGATGGTCTTGGCCCGAGCGATGTCCTCGAGCTGGTCCGAGAAGAAGATCGCGGTGAGCCGGCCGGTGCCGTCGGCGCAGGCCGCTGGTGACCGGGGGCCTTCTGCCTGGGCGAGCGCCGGGGGGACGAGGAGCTGCTCGGTGGAGCGGGCGTCCTCGGTGGTGGGTTGTCGGAGGAGGGTGGGGGCTGCGGGCGGGGTCATGGTGGTCCTCGTCGGGTTGCAGGAAGCGGGAGGGGCGGGGCGACCGGCAGGGAGCAGCGGTCGCCAGGTCAGGGCGGGAGACGGTCCGGAAAAGCGAAACGGCCGCCGGGACTTGTCCCGGCGGCCGTTCGGAGAATGTCTCTCCCTGTGAGTCGAGCTCTCAGGAAGCACCTCCTCGTCCGCCGGGACGGTCGAACTTGATGAGACCCACGTGGGTCGGGCGCACGGTGCAGCGGATGCGGGACCAGGTCCCGGCCGGCTGCGAGCCCACCACGTCGTTCACCACGGACGACGCGTTCGCGCGCGTCGACGCCGGGGCGTTCGACATGGAGACGTGGGTCATCTCGTAGCGCATGGGGACGACGAAACCACGCCGATCGGGCGTCGTCAACCGAATTACGCGGGACCGCCCGGCGACAGCGGGGTGATCAGTCGGCGATGAAGCGGTAGAGCAGCCGTCCGTCGTCGCTGCGCTCGGTCACCGCCTGCCCGGCGAGCCGCATGTGCTCGAGGTGCGCGTAGGTCTCGGACTCGGCCATCGAGCCCCACGAACGGGGCTGGAAGAGGTGCTGGCTGAACTCCACGACATCGGCCGTCCCGATCTCCCGGGCGATGTCGAGCAGCAGGTCGAGCCGCTCGTGGTGGTGCCGCTTGATGGTGTCGACCCGCGCGCCCAGGTCGGTGAACGGGGTGCCGTGGGCGGGCAGCACGTAGCGCACGCCGTCGAGCCCGGCGACCTTGTCGAGGGCTTCCACGTAGTCGCGGAGCGAGTCGTCGGAGGTGGCGAGGCCCGAGATGTGCGGGGTGATCGTGGGCAGCACGTGGTCGCCCGAGAGGAGGATGCCGTCGGTGGGCTCGTAGAGGCAGAGGTGGTCGCCCGTGTGGCCCGGCGTGTGGACCGCCACCCACTCACGGCGCCCGAGGCGCACGACCTGGGCGTCGTCGACCCGGTGCGTCGGCTGCGGCGACGTGAAGCCCTGCTTGGTCAGCTCGTCCCACGACCGCATGTACCTGATCTCGTCCACCGACGGGAACGGGATCGTGCCACCCCAGGGCGCCCGGCGACCGGGCAGCTCGGGGATGTCCTCGTCGCCCATCAGGTACTCGCCGAACCGGGCGGGGTCGAAGCCGCCCTCGTCGACCTTCGGTGCCAGCGCGTCGAACAGCTCAGCCGAGTCGTCGTCGAACGGGTCGAAGAGCGTGCGGAACGCCCGGTGGGCGATGACCCGTGCGCCGTTCATGAGGCGGAGCCGACCGGCACCACCGAAGTGGTCCGGGTGCGAGTGGGTCACGACCACGGTGTGCACCCGCTCGATGGGGATGCCGACCGACTCGAGCCGGCCCACGAGTGCGTCGAACTCCTCGGGGTTGGGGAGTCCGGGGTCGACCACCGCGACGCCGTCCTCGTCCTCGAGCGCGTAGCAGTTGACGTGCCCGAGGCCCGGCAGCTGGATCGGGAGCTGCATCCGCAGCACGCCCGGTGCGACCTCGGTGACCTCGTCCTCGGCGGGCAGCTTCTCGGTCTTGATCGGAGCCGATCCGGTCGCCTCGGGGGCCGTCACGTGGTGGGCGTGCTGGTGCACGTCGTCGTGGAGGGCCATCCGGCCACCGTACTTGACCGCTTGGTCAAGGCATC
>JBIQID010000029.1:23549-24606 GCA_044508215.1 Actinomycetota bacterium
CCGGTTCGCGGAAGATCTGCTGCCGCCAGAAGGTCAGCTCGGCCACGCTCTCGCGGATGTCGTCCATCGCCCGGTGCGTGGTGTTCTTCCGAGGCGCCGCCGCGAGCGACTCGGGGTACCAGCGGCGAGCCAGCTCCTTGATCGTGGAGACGTCGATCGAGCGGTAGTGGAGGTGGTCCTCGATCTCCGGTAGGTAGGCCCGCAGGAACCGACGGTCCATCCCGATCGAGTTGCCGCACAGGGGGACGGTCCGGGGCTCGGGGACGTGCTCCTTGATGAAGGCGAGGGTCGCAGCACCCGCCTCCTCGAGGCTGATCGTCGACGCCTTGATCTGCTCGAGCAGGCCCGAGCGCGTGTGCATGTCGCGCACGAACGGGTCCATCGCCTCGAGCTGCTCGTCGGTGGCGTGGACCACCAGGTCGGGGCCCTCGGCGACGATCTGGAGCTCGTCGTCGGTGATCAGCGTGGCGATCTCGACGATGACGTCCTTCGTGTGGTCGAGGCCGGTCATCTCGAGGTCCATCCACACCAGCATGCGGGTCATGGTACGGCTCGGCCCCGTGCACCACGGAGCGCGCCCGTGGCTGGGGTCGCCAGTAGCGTGCGGCCCCATGCTCGAGATGGACGTGGTGCGGCTCGATCCCGACCTGCCCCTGCCGGCCTATGCCAAGCCCGGCGACGCGGGGCTGGACCTCCTCGCGAGGGAGACGGTGGCCATCAAGCCCGGGGGCGGGCGTGCGCTCGTCCCCACGGGGCTCGCCGTGGCCATCCCCCCGGGCTACGCCGGGTTCGTCCAGCCGAGGTCGGGCCTCGCCCTGAAGCACGGCGTCACCTGCCTGAACACCCCCGGCCTGATCGACTCCGGCTACCGGGGCGAGCTGAAGGTGCTCCTCGTGAACACCGACCCGAGCGAGGAGTTCGTCGTGCAGCGCGGCGAGCGCATCGCTCAGCTCGTGGTGCAGGCGGTCGAGCACGTGTCGCTCCGCGAGGTGGGCTCGCTCGACGAGTCCGATCGGGGCGCAGGCGGCTTCGGCCACACCGGTCGGTAGCGGCTCGA
>JBIQID010000030.1:0-8832 GCA_044508215.1 Actinomycetota bacterium
GAGCTCGCCAGCGGGTTCGACCCCCAGCAGGCGGGTGCCTCCCCACGCCAGCGCAGCGAGCGCCCAGATCACCGGGCGGAACACGTTGACGAACGCCCGCGCGGGGGCAGCGACGATGGTGAGCGTCCGCTCGGGCGCAGCGAGGGCGAGGGCCTTGGGGAGCATCTCGCCGAGGAGCACGTGGAGCAGCACCACCACTGCGAGCGCCACTGCCATCGAGACGGGACGGGCCGCGCCGTCGGGTGCGCCGCCGACGAGGCGGTCGAGCGCCACGGCGACGCCCGGCTCGGCCACGGCGCCCAACCCGATCGACGCGATCGTCACGCCGAGCTGGCTGCCGGCGAGCATCGTGCCGAGCTCTGCGGTCGATCGCAGGGCGAGGCGGGACCCGAAGCCGCCCTCGTCGGCGCCGGGTTGGAGGCGGTCGCTGCGCGCAGCGAGCAGCGACAGCTCCGCTGCGACGAAGAAGCCGTTGGCCACCACGAGGGCGAGGGTGACGGCGATCGCGGACAGGGGGAACCCGGAGGACGCGGCGATCACCAGCCCGGTGCCTCCTCGTCGACCGGGGTGGTGACCCGGACCGACTCGATGCGGTGGCGGTCCATCGCCACCACGTCGAACCCCCACCCCTCCCAATCGACGTGGTCGCCCACCTCGGCGATCCGGCCCAGCTGCACCATCAGGAACCCCGCCAGGGTCTCGTAGTCGCCCTCGGGCAGCTCGAAGCCCACGAGCTCGCGCAGCTCGTCGGCGTGCAGGCCGCCCCCCACCACCCGCGGGCCCGGCAGGAGCGGGGTGGGCGGCGCGCCCACGTCGTGCTCGTCGTCGATCTCGCCGACGATCTCCTCCATCAGGTCCTCGAGCGTGACGATGCCGGCGGTGCCGCCGTACTCGTCGAGGACGACGGCCAGGGAGCCGGCACCCTCTCGCATCTCGACGAGGACCTCGTCGACCGGCCGGGTCTCCGGGACGAGCAGCGGAGGGTCCATCAGGTGCTCGACGACCGCGTCGGCTCGCTCCGCTGCGGGCACGCCGAGCAGCGACTTCACGAGGACCACCCCGACCACGTCGTCGAGGTCCCGCCCCGTCACCGGGAAGCGAGACAGGCCGGTCTCGAGGCTGAGCTGGAGGAGGTGTGCTCCCGACGAGTCGATCGACACCGACACCACGTCGATCCGTGGTGTCAGCACCTCGGCGACCGACTTCTCGCCGAACCGGAACGCACGGGTGAGGAGGCGCGCCTCCCGTTCGTCGAGCGAGCCGCCGGCCGCCGACTCGGCCACCAGGCGCACCAGCTCGGGACGGGACCGGACGTCTGCGAGGCCGCCGGGCGTGTCGATGCCGGCCCATCGCTGGAACCGTGCCCCGGCGATGTCGACCAGGCGGATCACCGGCGAGAGGAGCACCACGAAGGCCCGGTGGAACGGTGCGAGCGCCTTGGCGGTCCGCATCGGGCGCGCCACGGCGACCGCCTTCGGGACCAGCTCCCCCACCACGGCCTGCACCACCACGGCGAGGGCCAGCGCCACCACGAACGAGACGGCCCGCGCCGCGCCCTCGGAGACGCCGCGCTCCAGGAGCGGCCTGAGGGGCGCGGCCACGGCGGGCTCGATCACCACGCCGAGGAGGACCGAGCTGACGGTGATCCCCAGCTGGCTGCCCGAGAGGTGCAGCGACAGGCGCGCCAGCGCCCGGGTGACGAGCGCCGCCCGCCGGTCACCCCGGGCGGCCTCGAGGTCGAGCTGGCGGCGGTCGACGGCGACGAGTGAGAACTCGACCGCCACGAAGCACGCGTTGGCGGCGACGAGCGCCAGCGCGGCGAGCAGCGAGAGACCGACGCCCATGCCCCCCGCAATCTACGTGCTTCCCCCACGGACCCGGGCCGGGTCCCGACGAGCCGGGGCTACCGTGCAGGCCGTGCCCGGATCCCCCGCTGCGAGCACGCCCGCGATCGAGCTGGCCGACGTGACGCGGGTCCACGACGGCCGGACGGTGCTGGCAGGGGTCGACTGGACCGTCGAGGCGGACCAGCGATGGGTCGTGCTGGGCCGCAACGGCAGCGGCAAGACCACCCTCGTGCGCATCTGCGCGCTGTACGACCACCCGTCGTCCGGCACCGTCCGGATCCTCGGCGAGCAGCTCGGCCGCACCGATGTGCGACGCCTCCGGCGCCGGATCGGGTTCGTGAGCGCAGCGTTCGCCGACAGCGTCCGGGGCGACCTGGCGGTGGAGGACGTGGTGGTCACCGCCCTCAACGCAGCGCTCGAGCCCTGGTGGCACACCTACACCGACGACGACCGGGCCCGCGCCCGTGAGCTGCTGGCCTCCATGGGGCTCGGCGGCCACCACGCCCAGCCGTTCCGCACGCTCTCCTCGGGCGAGCGCCAGCGCGCACTCCTCGCCCGGTCGCTCATGACCGAGCCGGGCCTGCTGCTCCTCGACGAGCCGACCGCCGGGCTGGACCTCGGCGGGCGGGAGGAGCTGGTCGACGAGCTCGACCGGCTGGCCGCCGACGCCACCCAGCCGCCGATCGTGCTCGTGACGCACCACGTGGAGGAGATCCCACCTGCCTTCGACCACGTGCTGCTGCTGCGAGGCGGCGAGGTCTTCGCCGCTGGGCCGCTCGACGACGTGCTCGACGCCGAGGTCCTCTCCGAGTGCTTCGGGCTGCCGCTCGAGCTGGAGCGCCGAGACGGGCGCTGGACCGCCCGCCGCCGTCCGAGCTGACCACCACGGTTCTGTCATGCGCCCTGCGACGGTCCTGTCGCAGGGCGCGTGACAAAGCCCGGAGGAACGGCTCAGTCAGGGGCGGCGACGAGCACGACGATCGACCGGCCGGCCACCTCGATCCGGTCGCCGGCCCGGTGCGTGGCGAGGGCCACCGGCGTGTCCTCGGCCGTGTCGATCGTGCGCGTCCACACCTGCGGCCACGGCCCCTCCGGGAGGGTGACCTTCATCGACTCGTCCTGTCCGCAGACCACGATCAGGAGCGAGTCGTCGACGATGCGCTCCCCCTCGGGACCCGGTTCGGTGATCGCCTGGCCGTTGAGCAGCACCGACACGGCCCTGAGCTCCTGCCAGTCCTCGGGCGTCATCCGCGACCCGGTCGGCGAGAACCAGGCCACGTCGTCACGGTCCGAGACGCCCGTCGGCCGCCCCTCGAGGAACTGTCGGCGTCGGAGCACCGGGTGTGCCCGTCGGAACCGGGCGAGGCGGCGGGCGAACTCGAGCAGGGCGCCATCGTGGTCGGCCCAGTCGATCCAGGTGATCTCGTTGTCCTGGGCGTAGGCGTTGTTCATCCCGTGCTGGGTGTGCGCCACCTCGTCGCCGGCGAGCAGCATCGGCACGCCCTGGGAGAGCCACAGCGTCGCGAGGAGGTTCCTCCGCTGCCGCTCCCTCAGCGCCAGGACGCCGGGATCGTCGGTGGGGCCCTCGACGCCGCAGTTCCAGCTCCGGTTGTCGTCGGTGCCGTCGCGGTTGCCCTCGCCGTTCGCCTCGTTGCGCTTGTGCTCGTACGACGTGAGGTCGGCGAGGGTGAACCCGTCGTGCGCCGTCACGAAGTTGACCGATGCGTGCGGTCGCCGGCCCTCGTTGTCGTAGAGGTCGCTCGACCCGCAGAGGCGGTTCGCGAGGTCGCCCAGCGTCTGTGGGACGCCCCGCCAGAAGTCGCGCACCGTGTCGCGGTAGCGCCCGTTCCACTCGCTCCACAGGGGCGGGAAGTTGCCCACCTGGTAGCCGCCCTCCCCCACGTCCCACGGCTCGGCGATGAGCTTCACCTTGCTCACGACCGGATCCTGTTGGATGAGGTCGAAGAACGCGGACAGCCGGTCGACGTCGTGGAGCTCGCGGGCCAGGGCGCTCGCCAGGTCGAACCGGAACCCGTCGACGTGCATCTCCGTGACCCAGTAGCGGAGGCTGTCCATGATCAGCTGCAGCACGTGCGGGTGCCGCATGTTCAGCGAGTTCCCACAGCCCGTGTAGTCGATGTAGCGGGACGGGTCCTCGGGGTCGAGGCGGTAGTAGGCGCTGTTGTCGAGCCCCCGGAACGACAGGATCGGACCACCGAACCCGGCCTCGGCGGTGTGGTTGTAGACGACGTCGAGGATCACCTCGATGCCGGCGCGGTGCAGCTGCTTCACCATCGTGCGGAACTCGTCCGCCGCTGCCACGCCGTCGTCCCCGGTTGCGTAGGTGTGGTGGGGCGCGAAGTAGCCGATGGAGTTGTAGCCCCAGTAGTTCGTGAGGCCGGCGGCGACGAGGTGCGGTTCGCTCACGTGGCGGTGGACGGGCAGCAGCTCGATGGCCGTCACCCCGAGCGAGACCAGGTGGTCGACGACCGGCGGGGACGCCACGCCGAGGTAGGTGCCCCTGTGCTCGTCGGGGACGCCGGGGTGGCGTTGCGTGAGGCCCTTGACGTGCGCCTCGTAGACGACCGTCTCGTGCCACGGCACCTTCGGGGGCCGGTCACCCTCCCAGTCGAACCGGTCGAGGTCGACGACCACCGACCGGGCGGTCACCTCCGCGCTGTCGAGGTCGTTGTCCAACAGCGCCTCGCTGTCGCTCCGGACGTCGCCGACGATGGCCCGCGCGTAGGGGTCGATGAGCAGCTTGGCGGGGTTCCAGACGTCGCCCGCGTGCCGACGACGCCCATCCACCCGGTAGCCGTAGGCGGTGCCGGGCCCGATGTCGGGGAACGCCCCGTGCCGCACGCCGCCCGAGTGCTCGGGCAGCTCGACGCGGTGCTCCTTGCCGTCGGCGTCGAACACGCACAGCTCGACCCGGCTGGCGTCGCCCACGAACACCGCGAAGTTGGTGCACCGCCCGTCCCAGGTGGCGCCGAGCGGCGCGGGGCTGCCCGGCCAGATCCTGTCGAGCTGGTGCGGGGCCACGTCAGTCGGCCTGCCCTGCCACCAGTGCCGCGAGGCGGCCGCGGGATCGCCGGATCTCGTCGGAGAGGACACGTTCCAACATCGGCACCCAGAGGGCCCCGGAGTAGTTCAACGTGACGACCAGTTCGACCTTGCGCGGGTCGCTCCCCTCGGGGGTGATGCGACCGTCCATCACCCACGCGCTGTGGCTGCGGCCGTCCTCCTCGTGCCGCTCGAAGCGGACGTGTCCGGGAGCATCCGCGATCGTGCGCTGCATCCTGAGCCGCTTGATCCGTCGGAACGGGCCGAGCTGGGCCCGCAGGTCGACGTCCCAGGTGGCGTCGCGGTCGGGCACCGGGCGGGCGGCGGACACGATGTCCAGCCAGCCGGGATAGGTGCCGAGGTCCGAGACCACGCCGTAGACGGCATCGGCCGTTGCATCGGTGACCAGGTTGGCGACGACCTGCACCCGCCCATTCTGCTGCAGGCCTGCCGCACCCTCAGAAACGGAAGGCGCTGTGGCCCTCCCGGCGGTCGAGCAGCGCGAACAGGCCGGTGACCAGGACCGCGGTCACGACCCCCAGCGCCATGGCCGATCCGAAGGCGTCGGGGCGGGGACGGGCGGTGAGGGTGGCGATCAGCTGCGGAACCGTCGGCGTGGAGGAGCGGGCGAGGAACGACGTCGCGCCGAACTCGCCGAACCCGACCACGAACGCCAGCACCGTCCCGGTGGCGACCACGTCCCGCAGCGGCCGGGCCACCGCCACGCGGAAGCGGCGCCACGGTCCAGCGCCGAGCACAGCAGCGGCTTCGCCCTGCCGAGGGTCGAGCCCGCGGATGCGTGGGACCAGGAGGCGGACCACGAGCGGCACGGCGATCGCGGCCTCCACGAGCGGGATCGCCAGCCACGACGAGCGCAGGTCGAGGGGCGGCTGCCGGTAGGCGAGGAAGAAGCCGAAGCCCAGCGCGGCGGCCGACATGGCGAGCGGGAGGAACAGGGCCTGGTCCACCAGGGAGCCGAGCAGGCGGCCGCGGGCGACCACCGCGGAGGCGGGGACGGCCACTGCCATCGCGATCACGGTGGCGACCAGGGCGTTGCGGGCGGAGGCGCCGAAGGCCCCGAGGGGTGACGCCACGCCGGTCGTGCCCACCACCGGGTCGAGCAGCGACGCGTAGTGGGCGAGGCCCCACCCGTCCCCCACCCGCAGCGACCGCACCACCAGCCCGCCCAGCGGCACGAGCGCAGCGGCAGCGACCGCGGCGCCGCTCACCGCGACCACGAGGTGCTCACCGGCCCCGCGGGGGCGGCGCCGCGACGGGCCGGTCACCGCGGTCCCGGAGGGCACGTCCCGACCCGACAGCCGGTGCTGCACCGCCACGATCGACGCCACCACCAGCACCTGGCCGAGGGCGAGCAGCGTGGCGACGTCGAGCCGCAGGCGGCGGACCGCCTCGATCCAGATCTCCAGCTCGATGGTCGTGACGCCGCGTCCGCGCAGCACCATCACCACCCCGAACGAGGTGAACGAGAACAGGAAGACCACCAGCGCCGCGCCGGCGGCAGCCGACCGGACGAGCGGCAGCTCGACGTCACGGAACGCCCTCCAGGACGACCTGCCGAGCGTCGACGCCGCCTCCACGAGGTGGGGGTCGACCGCAGCGAGGCGGGCACCGACCGTCCGCATGACGACCACGACGTTCATCGCCACGTGCGTGCCGATGACCGCTGCCCACGAACCGTCGACCCCCCACGCCTTGATCCCTGCCGCCATGACCACCGACGGCAGCACGAACGGCGCCGCGCTGAGCGCCCACAGGAGCCGACGCCCGGGGAACCGGAGCCGGGTGTTGCACCAGGCGGCCGCGGTGCCGACCACCACGGCGACGCCGGCCGACGCCGCGGCCTGGCCCACGGTGACGAGGGCCACCCGCAGCGTCCGCGACGTCCAGAGCACATCGAGCGAGCGGCCGCTGCGCAACCCCTCGACCGAACGGGCCACCAGCGCGACCTGCGGCCCGACCGCCACCAGAGCGACGAACGCGAGGGCCACCAGTGCTGCGGGGACCAGCGCCGCGCCGAGCCGCGCCCGGCGCGGCGCCGTCCAGGGCGTCATCCCATCGTGTCGCGCCACCGGTCGAGCCACTCGTCGCGCGAGCGGCCCACCTCTTCGGGATCCAGCTCGACGGGATCAGCGGGGCGGACGGCGAAGCGCGCGAAGGCCTCGGGCAGCTCGACGTCCGGCAGCACCGGGAACACGAAGTTCGACTCCGGGAGCGCCGCCTGCCAGCCGGGCGACTGCATCGCCTCGAGCAGGCGCCGGGCACCCTCGGGGTTGCGGGCGCCGTGGAGGACGCCCGCGTACTCCACCTGGCGGGTGCAGGTGGACTCCATCACCGTGCTCTTCGGCCGGGCGTCGGGGTCGTCGGACCCCATCACCTCGGCGGGAGGGCTCGACGCGTAGGACACGACCAGCGGTCGATCGCCGCCGTTCACCGTGAAGCTCGAGAAGTACGCGTCGCTCCAGCCGCCGGCGATCTCGACGTCGTTCTCACGCAGCCGCTGCCAGTAGGCGGGCGCATCGTCGCCCATCGTGGCGACCGTTCCGGCCAGGAACACGAGCCCCGGCGACGAGGTGGCCGGGTCCTCGGTCACCAACAGGCCCCGGTAGCGGGGGTCCGCGAGGTCCGCGAAGGTGGTCGGCGGCTCGAGGGCGTGGTCCGAGAACCAGCTCTGGTCGACGTTCACGCACACCGTTGACTCGTCGATCGGCACCAGCGTGCCCGACGGGTCGAGCACGCCCTCGGGGAGCCCGTCGATCGCCGGCTCCGCCGCCTCGAAGGCGTCCGACTCGGTCGCCTGGGTGAGGAACGTCGTGTCGACGCCGAAGAAGAGGTCCCCTTCGGGGTCACCTGCGGCGAGGATCACCCGGCCCAGCGAGGCCCCGGCGTCGTCGGTGGCGAGCACCTCGATCTCGATGCCGGTCTCGCGGGTGAACTCCGCCGCCGCCTCCTCGGGGAGCGTGTAGCCGGAGTAGGTGACGAGCACGACCTTCTCCGCGCCACCGCCGTCGCCGGTGCCGGACGGGTCGTCGTCCCCTCCGCACGCCGTCGTGGTGACGAGGACCAGCGCGAGCAGCGCTGCCGCGACCTTCATCGTGTTCCTCCTTCCGCCCACAGCGACGTGGGCGCGTCGTGGGCGATCACCGACACGGTCCCCCTCACGAGGGAGACCGTGGCGGTGTCGCCGGTGAACCGGTTCGAGGTGCCGAGCGCGCTGCCCGGCTGGATCGTCGCCCGGTGGAGCGGCCACTCGAGCCCCGTCGTCGTCACGCCCTCGGCCGGGCCGTGCCAGGCGAGGATCGACACGACCAGGCCCTCGACGCCGGCGAGCGTCCGCGACGTGTGCACCACGTCGACACGGGAGGTCCCCAGCCACGCGGTGAGCTGCACGTGCCGCCAGCGGGGGCCGGTGAGCACCGCGAGGTTGGCGGCCAGGTGGTCGATGCGCCCGCCGGCTCCGCCGAGGACGACGACGGATGCGCCGCTGCGGCCCCGCAGCCCCGCCCAGGCAGCGGCCAGCGCCAGCTCGAGGTCCGTCTCGTCCTTCGCGGGGTGGTGGGCGTCGATCTCGACGCCTGCGCTCCGCGCCCGCTCCAGCGCCTCGGGGGTGACCGAGTCCATGTCGCCCACCACGAGGTCGGGGACGACGCCGATGCGCTCCGCCAGGTCGAGCCCTCCGTCGGCCGCGATGACGCGGGCGCCGTCGAGCGGCGGGACGGCCTGTTCGACCGGTTCGCCGCCGAGCAGCACGGCGACGTCGATCAGCGCGTTGCGGCCTCCGGCCATCGAGTGGATCCCTCCGCTGGCATTACCCAGATCAGGTGTGCGGGTCGACGGAGCGTTCGTCCGTCCTCTCAGCCCGGCTGACCCGAGCTCCCCGGTGGTGCCCCCCGACCCTATCTCA
>JBIQID010000030.1:8932-24528 GCA_044508215.1 Actinomycetota bacterium
CCGCCGCCGATCGACCAGAGGCGGGTGTCGCGGAAGAACCGCGCGGTCCAGGTCTCCTCCATGTAGCCGATGCCGCCGTGGAACTGGAGGCACACGTCGGCGACCTTGCGGGCCAGGCGACCGGACCGCAGCTTCGCGATGGTGGCGTAGCGGGTGATGTCCTCACCGGCGTTCGCAGCGGCGGCCGCGGCGTAGTTGTAGTGCTTGAGCAGCTCCACCTCGCTGGCCAGGTCGGCCAGCTCGTAGCTGAGGTGCTGGTTCGCGAGCAGCGGGCGCCCGAAGGCGATGCGCTCGAGCAGGTAGCCCTTCGTCTTCTCGAGCGCCGACTCCATCGCCCCCACCATCTGGTAGGCGGCGATCATCCGCTCGTCCTGGAACTGCTGCATCTGCTGCTGGAAGCCCCGCCCGACCTCGCCGATCGTGTTCGACACGGGCACGCGCACGTCGACGAAGTTCAGCTCGGCCGTGTCGCTCGACCGCATCCCGAGCTTGTCGAGCTTCCGGCTGATCGAGAACCCCTCCACGTCGGTGGGGACCACGATCTGCGAGATCCCCCGGGAGCCGCCCTCGTCGGAGGTCCGGGCGAGGAGGCACAGCCAGTCGGCCTGGAGGCCGCTCGTGATGAAGGTCTTCGAACCGTTGATCACCCACTCGTCGCCGTCGCGGGTCGCGCGGGTGCGGAGGCCCGCCACGTCGGAGCCGGCGTCGGGCTCGGTCACGGCGATGGCCGCGACCATCTCGCCGGCGACGGCCGGGCGGAGGTACTGCTCCTTCAGCTCGTGGCTGCCGAAGCGGTGGAGCGACGGCGTCGCCATGTCGCTCTGCACGCTGATCGCCATGGCCACGCCGAGGCACGGCATGCGGCCCAGCTCCTCGCCGAGGATCGCCGAGTACAGGACGTCGCCGCCACCGCCGCCGTAGGCGGGGTCGTACGTGACGCCGAGCAGCCCGAGCGCGCCCATCTTGGCGAAGAGGTCGTGCGCCGGGAAGATGCCCTCCGCCTCCCACTCCTCTGCGTGGGGGCTGATCTCGGTCTCCACGAAGTCCCGCACGGTCTTGCGGAACATCTCGTGCTCTTCGGTGAACGCTGCCACGGGTCCTCCAGAACGACGGGGGGCCTGCTCAGCGTACGACCTGGTCCTCCTCGGGGACGAGAGCGGCCCCCACCCGGAGATCGAGCGGGTCGACCGCCGGGAGGTCCGCGAGATCGAGCGTCCGACCGCCCGGCTCCACGCCCTCGGCGGTGACCGCCAGGTGGCACCCGACGAGCTGCACGGCGTCGAGATCGGCCGCTTCGAGCGTCCCGTCGGCGACCACGAGCTGCCCGACCGCGTCGGCGATCCGCACCAGCCCGTCGACCACCGCCATCTGGGCGCCGTTGGTCGCCACGCCCCGGCACAACGAGGGAGCGAGGTGGACCTCGTCGATCTGCGCCGCCGAGAAGAGCGTCAGCGACGACGCACCGATGCCGAAGTCCCGCATGCCGATGGCGACGCCGAGGTCGCCGAGGCGGTCCACCTGGGCCAGCACCAGGTCGGGGTCCGCGAACTCGCTCTCGCCGAAGGTCAGGGCGAGCCGGGACGGGTCGACGCCGTGGTGCTCGCAGCGACCGGCGAGCCATTCCGGGAAGGCCATCTGCGGAAGGAGGCCGGCGGGCACCTGCACCCACCAGCGGCCCGGGAACACCACCTCGAGGCTCTCCTGCGCGGCCAGGTCGAGCACCCGGTCGAGCAGCGCTCGGCCGAGGTCCGGCCCCAAGCCGTGCTGCTCCGAGAGCTCGATGAGGCAGTCCGACTGCTCGTCGGAACGGTCCAGGAGGCGGCGGGTGTCCTCCGGAGGGGTCCACGTGGGCCGCACGGATCGACCGGTCGCCCGCATCATCCGCAGGTCCCAGACCTGTGAGAGCTGCAGCTCGAACGTCCCGTCCTGGACGGCAGCGGTGACCGCCTCGCCGAGGTCGTGGCGGGCGGAGGTCCACTCCTTCAGGTCCTCGTCGAAGACGACGACCCGGTTCCGGCCGCGGTGCTTCGCCCGGTAGAGGGCGGCATCGGCGTGCTCGAGCAGCTCGTCGGCGCCCTCGCCCTCGTTGCGGATGGCGAGGCCGATCGATCCGAAGACGCTGAACGGCTGCCCCTCGATCACGAAGGGGTCGGCGAAGGCCGCGAGCGCACGCCGGGCGAGCCGGTGCGCCAGCTGCGCGATGCGGTGGCCCTCGACGAGGATCACGAACTCGTCGCCTCCGAAGCGCGCCACGGGGTCGTCGGCACGGACCACGGCGCGGAGGCGGTCGCCGACCATGCGCAGCAGCTCGTCGCCGGCGGCGTGTCCGAGCGTGTCGTTCACGAGCTTGAACCGGTCGAGGTCGATGAACAGCAGTGCCACCTGCCACTCGCCCGGCTCCTCGGCGTGCTCGACCGCCCGGTCGAGGCGCTGGAGCATCCAGGTGCGAGAGCCGAGGCCCGTGACGGGGTCGCTGTACGCGCTCTGGAGCGCCTCGAGCTCGGCCTGCTTCCGGGCGAGCGCGTTGCGGAAGCTGCGGTGGAGGCGGGCGCCGGTCGCCTCGTGGAGGGACAGCACGTCCTGGGCGCCGGTCACGACCGCCTCGAGGCTGGCCCCGGGATCGGTCCCGTGGTGCACGACCACCACCGGCAGCTCGACCGACGCAGAGCGCAGGCGGCGGAGGCGCTCGAGGCCACCGAGGTCGTCGGCGTGGACCCCGACCACCACGAGGTCGATCTCACCCTCCTCGATGGCCGCGAGCGCATCCTCGGTGGTCACGGCGTGCACGAACCGGTACTCACGGGGGGCGATCCGCCGGACCCTGCGGCGGATCGTCTCGAAGGCGGTGGCGTCGGCGTCGACGACCACGACCCCGAAGAGGTCCTTGTCGACGAAGAGCCGGAGCTGCCTCATGGAAACATCATCGGCAGTTCCGAGCCGGACTTGAGGGATTTCTGGGTCGAATGGCCCAGGTCACGTGGGTCGACCGACCCGGGGCGGCATGGGCCGTCCGGCCCGGACCACCTGGGCCGTTCGTCCCATGCGCCTGCACCGTGGGAACATCCTCGCATGCAACGCAGCCACTTCGACGACGAGCACGAGCTGTTCCGGGCGGCCTTCCGGGCGTTCCTCGACAAGGAGCTCGTGCCCCGTGCGGCGGAGTGGGACCGCGAGGGCATCGTCAGCCGGGACGTGTGGCACACCGCCGGCGCGAACGGCTTCCTGGCCTTCGCCGTCCCCGAGGCCTACGGAGGGCCTGGGGTGGACGACTACCGGTACAACCAGGTCGTCGTCGAGGAGATCTGCGCCGCCGACGTGTTCGCTGCCGGCACGGGGTTCACGCTCCACAACGACGTCACGCTCCCCTACTTCCTCCACTACACGAACGACGAGCAGAAGGCGCGCTGGCTGCCCGGCATCGCGGACGGCTCGCTCATCACCGCGGTGGCGATGACCGAGCCCGGAATGGGCTCGGACCTGGCATCGATGTCGACCACCGCCATCCGCGACGGCGACCACTACGTGCTGAACGGTTCGAAGACCTTCATCACGAACGGCATCAACTCCGACCTCGTGATCGTGGCCGCGAAGACCGACCCGTCGGAGCGGCACCGCGGCGTGTCGCTGCTGGTGGTGGAGCGCGGGATGGAGGGCTTCGAGCGGGGCCGCAACCTCGAGAAGATCGGCATGCACGCCCAGGACACCGCCGAGCTCTTCTTCTCCGACGTGCACGTTCCGGTCGCGAACCTGCTGGGCGAGCGCGAGGGGCAGGGCTTCCTGCAGCTGGTCGGCAACCTGCCCCAGGAGCGGCTGGGCATCGCCGTCGCCGCCGTGGCCCACGCCCGGGCGTCGTTCGGGTGGACGCTCGAGTACTGCAAGGAGCGCACCGCCTTCGGGAAGCCGATCGGCACGTTCCAGAACAGTCGCTTCCGCCTGGCGGAGATGCACACCGAGATCGAGATCGGCCAGACCTACGTCGACCGCTGCGTCGCGGCGCTCAACGCGGGCGAGCTGACCGCCGAGGAGGCCGCTGCGGCGAAGTGGTGGTGCACCGAGATGCAGAAGCGCGTGTCGGACACGTGCCTGCAGCTCCACGGCGGGTACGGCTACATGCTCGAGTACCCGATCGCACGGGCGTTCCAGGACGGCCGGGTCTCCACGATCTACGGCGGAACGACCGAGATCATGAAGGAGGTGATCAGCCGCGCTCTGATCGGCTGATCCCTTGCCGCATGGCCAGCACGCGGTCGCCCACCAGGATGAGGAGCGCGAGCACCGAGAGGGCGATGACCCTGATCGGCGTGCCGTCGGAGACGTCGGTGTAGTAGCTGCGGAGCACCACGGCGACCACGAGCACGGCGATCGCCGCCACCGGCGGGACGAACCGTCGCACCGCGTCGGTGCCGCTCCCGGATCCGGCGAGACCGAACCCCACGACGAACAGGGTGGCGATCACCGCGGCGAAGGAGCTCCACTGCGCCCACCCGCTGAGGTCGTCCTCGCCCACCACGCGGGAGACCACGTCGAAGACGACCACGAGCGCGGCGAGCACCACCGCGATCCATCCCACGACACGGGCGCCGTCACCCCTCTCCTGCGGGCGGGCCGGCCCCTCGGTGGTCCTCATCGTGACGCTTCGGGTCTGGTCGACGTCCATCGGTGCTCCACGCTCCGGGTGCAGGGCCCGGGCAGCGCCCGGACCGGCGGGGGGACGCGCAGGCGCACGTCCTCACCCGGACCACGTTCCCGCTGCCGGAGGCGGACAGACCCCGTCGGAGGCCTCGCGGCCACCGGAGCAGTGCGCCGGTAGCCTCCGTGCTCGGTGCCACACGACCCGAACCCGAGCGACGGCCTCCGGGCCTCGGTGGTGGTGGCGACCTTCGACGGCGAACGGCACCTGGCAGAGCAGCTCCGCAGCCTCGTGGAGCAGCGGCGCCCGCCGGACGAGGTCGTGGTGGTCGACGACGCGTCGCAGGACGCGACGGTGGGCATCGTCGAGCGGTTCGCGCGCTCGGCGCGGTTCCCGGTCGAGGTGGTGCGCCGCGCCGAGCATCGGGGGACGTCAGCGACCTTCGCCGAGGGACTGCGCCGGGCGACGGGCGACGTGCTCCTGATCTGCGACCAGGACGACCGGTGGCACCCGGACAAGGTCGCGGTCGTCGTGGAGCGGATGGCCGCCGAGCCGGAGGCGCTGCTCGCGTTCTCCGACACCCGGCTCATCGACGCCGACGGGCGTGAGACCCACCGGTCACGCTGGTGGCTGGCGGGGTTCGGCCCTCGGCAGGCGCAGGTGCTCGAGCGCGACCCGCTGGGGTTGGTGCTCGCCCGGCAGGTGGTGGCTGGGTGCACCGCGGCCATCCGCCGTGAGCTGCTCCCGGCGCTGCTGCCGTTCCCCGAGGGGGTGCACCCGGCGCTGGGTGACATGGTCTACGACCGCTGGATGTCGCTCCTGGCCGCGGCCGCCGGTCCCGTGCTGGCCATCGACGTGCCGCTGCTCGACTACCGCATCCACACCGATCAGCAGATCGGGATCCCCGGGCTCGCGCTCCGGCGGGTCGCTCCCAGGGCCGTGCTCCACCTGGCGCAGCTGCGGGTGGGTGCGACCGATGCCGCCGACCGCGCCGACTACCACCGGGCGCACCTCGACGAGATCGAGAAGCGGCTGACGGCCACCGGGCTCGCGGGCCCCCTGGCGCTGCGGCACCTGCAGGCGGCACGGGAGCACCTGGCGCTGCGGGCGTCGATGGTGGGACCGCGGCGCCGTCGCGTCCGCCCCGTGGTCGGACACCTGCGGGACCGGGACGGCTACCGGCGGTTCTCGCTCGGCGCCAGCACAGCGCTGTCCGACCTCGTCCGCTGAGGCCCCAGACGCTCGTCGGGCTCAGCCCTCGAACGCTGCTCGGATCGCTGCGACCACCCGGTCCACGTCCTCGTCGGTCATGGCCGAGCCGCTCGGCAGGCACACGCCACGCTCGTACAGCTCGGCTGCGACCTCCCCGCCGACGGTCGGGGCGTGCGCGAAGACGGGCTGGAGGTGCATCGGCTTCCAGGTCGGACGGGCCTCGATCTCGGCCCGATCGAGCGCGGCGCACAGC
Source organism: Actinomycetota bacterium (assembly GCA_044508215.1). Classification (GTDB taxonomy): domain Bacteria; phylum Actinomycetota; class Acidimicrobiia; order Acidimicrobiales; family Microtrichaceae; genus JAEZFI01. Next base: position 15,028 of record JBIQID010000030.1, read on the forward strand.
TCGGCCGGAGCGACCGGCACCGTCGCCGGGTCCAGCTGCACGACGGTCAACCACCCGTTCGGGAGACCCCTCGGGTCCCACGGCATGAACATCACGCCCGGGAGGTCCGCCAGCGCCTCCCGGTAGCGGGCGTTGATCCGGTGCAGCGCCTCGATCTTGTTGGGCAGCGACTCCAGCTGACCGCGCCCGACCGCTGCCAGGAGGTTGGAGAGCTGGTAGTTGAACCCGGTCTCGGTGTGCTCGTAGTGGAGGACCGGCTGACGGGCCTGCGAGGCGAGGTGGCGAGCGCGTTCGATGTCCTCCGCCGAGCCGAGCAGCGCTCCCCCGCCGCCGGTGGTGATGATCTTGTTGCCGTTGAAGGAGTAGACGCCGAAGCGGCCCCACGTCCCAGCCGCCCTCCCCTGCCAGGTGGCACCGACCGCCTCAGCGGCGTCCTCGATCAGCGGCACCCCGTGGCGGGCGCACACCTCGGCCACCCGGTCGAGCTGTGCGCACTGGCCGTAGATGTCGACGACGACGACCGCTGCCGGCGGAGGGCCGGACGAGAGGGCCACGTCGAGGAGGTCCGGGTCGATGTTCCAGGTCTCGCGCTCCGAGTCGACGAAGCGGACTGTTGCGCCGATCTGCCGGCACGCCGCCGCCGGCGCGACGAACGTGAGGGTGGGGACCACCACCTCGTCACCTGGACCCACGCCGGCCAGCAGGAGGGCGAGGTGGATCGCCGCCGTGCCGCTCTGGAGGGCCAGGCTGGCCTCTGCGCCGGAGAGCTCCCTCAGCTCCGCCTCGAACGCCGCGACGTGCGGGCCGGCCGTGGTGATCCAGTTCGAATCGAAGGCGTCGAGGAGCAGCGCCCGTTCCCGCGGACCGACGTCGGGGGGCGAGAGGTGCAGGCGACCGGACACGAGCGGACAAGGTACGGCGTCGGGCCACCGGGCGGCGCGGCACCGTCGCGGTACCCTGCGGCGCACTGCACGGAGGGATGCGATGGCCGAGGGGCCGTATCGGGGGAAGCGGGCGTTCGACCTCCTGGTCTGCGCAGCCGTGGCCGTGCCTGCCCTGCTGGTGGGCGCCGTGTGCGCCCTGGCCGTCCGGATCTCCTCACCCGGCCCCGTCTTCTTCCGCCAGGAGCGCATCGGGATGGGCGGACGCCCGTTCACGCTGTGGAAGTTCCGGACGATGGTCGCGGGCGACAACCCGGCCATCCCCGACCCGGCCCGGATCACGGCGGTGGGCCGGCTGCTCCGACGGTGGTCGCTCGACGAGCTGCCGCAGCTGATCAACGTCGGCCGTGGGGAGATGAGCATCGTGGGACCCCGCCCCACCCTCGCCTACCAGGTCGAGCGGTACGACGAGGAGCAGCGTCGCCGGCTCGTCGTCCGGCCCGGGCTGACGGGGCTCGCCCAGGTGGAGGGCCGGAACTCGCTGACGTGGCCGGAGCGGATCCGCCTCGACGTGGACTACGTCGAGCGGGCCTCGTTGTGGCTGGACCTCCGGATACTGGCACGCACCCTGCCGTCACTCGTCTCCGGGCGGGGCGTCGAGGGACACCCGGTGGACGACCCGCTGGTGTGAGGCCGTCCGACGGATCGGGGTTGGTCAGCCGCTGACGTTCCGCTGCGCAGCCCACTCCACGAACATCAGCACCGGCCACAGCCGGTAGGCGTCGTCCCGGCGGCCTGCGAGGTGCCGCTGCCACGCCCGCCGCAGCGGCTCCGGGTCGATGAAGGCGTCCAGGAGGTCGCTCGCCAACCGCTCCTCGGCCCAGCCACGCATCGGGCCGCGCAGCCACTCGTCGACGGGGAGGCCGAACCCGGCCTTCGGCCGCTCGACCAGTTCGGCTGGGACACGGCGGTGGAGGAGCCGGCGCAGGACCCGCTTCGACGTGCCGTCGCCGACCAGCAGATGGATGGGCAGGGAGGCGGCCAGCTCGACGATGTCGCGGTCGAGGAGCGGCAGCCGCGCCTCGAGGCCCACCGACATGGACGCCCTGTCGACCTTCGCCAGCACGTCGTCGGGGAGGTAGGTGGCGGAGTCGATGGCCATCATCGACTCGACGAACCCCTCCGTCGGCGGCCACCGCCACGGCTCGTGCGGGAGCGCCGAGGCCTCACGGGCGCCACGGACGAGGCGTTCCGGGTGGTCCCAGTGGGAGACGAGGCGCCCGTAGAGCTCTTGGGGGCTCGACGCTGCTGCCACGTCCGCCACCTTCGCGACCTTCAGCCCCAGCTGTCGCGGTCGGCGGGACCTCGGCACGAGGCGCGCCGCCCGGTCCCACGCGGCAGGGGGTGGCAGGGCGAGCGCGCGGGCCGCGACGCGGCGCGCTGGGACCGGCACCGTCGAGAGCCGGTCCCAGAGGGCGGGGGCCCACCGGTAGCGGTTGTAGCCGCCGAACAGCTCGTCGCCGCCGTCGCCCGACAGCGCGACGGTGACGTGGCGGCGGGCCAGCCGGCTCACGAGGAGCACCGGGAGGAGCGAAGGGTCGCCGAACGGCTCGTCGTGGACGTCGCCGATCCGATCGAGGGCTGCGAGCGCGTCCTGCGGCGTCACCCTCAGGGTCGTGTGGTCGGTGCCGAGGTGGGCCGCGACGGCAGCCGCGTCGCGGGACTCGTCGAAGTCGGCGGCGTCCGTGCCGACGGTGAAGGTGCGGAGGGGCTGGTCCGACGCCGCCTGGGCGGCCGCCACCACCGTCGAGCTGTCGATGCCGCCCGAGAGGAACGCCCCCACCGGCACGTCGGCGGAGAGTCGCCTGCGCACCGAGCGGGCCAGGAGCTCGTCGAGCCGGTCGACCGCGTCGTCGAGGGCGCCGGCGAAGGAGCGGTCGCCGGAGAAGGCGTCGAGGACGGACCAGTACCGCCGCCGAGCGATCTGGTCACCTGCTGCGTCGAACGTGAGGATCTGACCTGGCTCCACCTTCGAGACGCCCTCGAAGATGGTGCGAGGTGCCGGGACGTAGCCGTAGCGGAGGAAGAGCCCGAGGGCGTCGCGATCGATCACCGGTTCCAGGTCGGGGTGGGCCCGCAGGGAGTCGAGGGACGACCCGAAGACCACCTCGCCCGTCGCCAGACGAGCGTGGTGGAGGGGCTTCTCGCCCATCCGGTCCCGGACCAGGTGGAGCTGCCGCTCGGCGCGGTCCCAGATCCCGATGGCGAACATCCCGTCGATGCGGTCGAGGGTCCCGGCGACGCCCCACCTGCTGATCGCCTCCACGAGGACCTCGGTGTCGCTGTGGCCCCGCCACGTGGCGCCGTGCGCCTCCAGCTGGGCCCGCAGCTCGACGTGGTCGTACACCTCGCCGTTGAAGGTGAGGACCCAGCGGCCCTCCGCCGACTCCATCGGCTGGTGGCCGCGTTCGGAGAGGTCCACCACGGCGAGCCTCCGGTGGCCGAGCCCGATGCCGGCGCGCTCGTCCACCCAGGTGCCGGCGCCATCCGGTCCCCGACGGCGGACCGGCTCGCACATCGCCTCGAGGATGGCTGCGGTCTCCTGGCGGGTGCGCTTCCGTGACGCCTGCAGGACGCCGACGATGCCGCACATCAGCTGGACCCCCGCCCCGCTGCGTCCCTCATCTGGCCCAGACCCCTCTGCCGCGCACCTGGCCCAGACCCCTCCGTCCCGATGGCCGACCACGCGACGTTACCGCTGGGCCCCTTGCCGTTCTGCTGTGCGATCTCCGCCCGATCGGGCGGAGATCGCACAACGAAACAGCGGTCCGAGCCGAGCGCCGTGCCAACATCGCGTCCGTGGGGTCCGACCGACTGATCAGGCTCAACGCGGTCGATCCCTCCGGCGGTGACGGCTCGGCTCGCGAAGCCCGTGCCGCGGTGACGGCTCGCCTCACCGAGCTGCTCGACCACCCGCCGGCGGTGCTCCTCACCGGGTCCTGCACGCACGCCCTGGAGGCCGCGGCGCTGCTCAGCGGTGTGGGACCGGGCGACGAGGTGGTCGTCCCCGCGTTCACGTTCCCGTCGACGGCCACGGCGTTCCTCCTCCGGGGCGCGACCGTGCGCTTCGCCGACATCCGGGAGCACGACGGGAACATCGACCCCGCGAGCGTCGCGGCCCGGCTGAGCGAGCGGACCAAGGTGGTGGTCGCCGTGCACTACGCCGGGGTCCCGGCCGACGTCGCAGCGCTCGCCGAGCTCGCCTCGACGGTCGGAGCGTCGATCGTGGAGGACGCCGCCCACGGGCTCCACACCCGCGTCGCGGGTCGTCCCCTCGGGCGAGCAGGCACGTTCGCCTGCTTCAGCTTCCACCGGACGAAGAACGTCACGGCGGGCGACGGCGGTGCGCTGGTGGTGAACGACGCGGACCTCGTCGCTGCGGCCCAGGCAGCGATCGACAAGGGCACCAACCGGGCAGAGTTCGAGGCGGGACGCGTCCCCGCCTACGACTGGACCGGCCTCGGATCGGCGTGGCACCTCCCCGACTCGGCGCTTCCCACGCTGGATGCCTCGCTCCGTGCTGCCGGCGAGGTGCAGCAGGTACGGCGGCGGGTGTGGGACCGCTACCGCGCCGAGCTGGCGAGCTGGGCCGGCGAGGTGGGCGCCCGGCTGCCGCAGGTGCCCGCCGACGTCGAGCACCCCGCCCACATCTACTGGGCCCGCCTCCCCGACGGCTGGGACCGCGACGCGATCGTCACCCGCTGCCGCGAGCAGGGCGTGGAGGTCGCCCGCCACTTCGGCGCCCTCCCCGCCAGCCCCTACGGCCGCTCGATCGCTCGTCCCGACGACGGCTGCCCCGTCGCCCAGCGCTTCGCCCGCCAGCTCATCCGCCTCCCCCTCCACCACCAGCTCACCGACGCCGACGTCGACCGGGTCCTCGAGGTGGTCACCGCCCTCCGCCCCGCCTGACCCGATCCGGACAACTTCAAGCTGTCCGCATGTGAACGCACAGGTCGCCCGGATCAGGACAGGTACAACCTGTCCACATCCGCCGGCCAGATCAGGACAACTTCAGGCTGTCCGCATGTGGACGCACAGGTCGCCCGGATCAGGACAGGTACAACCTGTCCGCATCCGCCGACCAGATCAGGACCGGTCCGGATCAGTCGAGGGGGTGGTTCAGCGCGGCGTCCCACTCGGCGGCGCGGCGGGGGGCCTGGCGGTACCGGCGGTCGAGGCCCAGGACGGCCTGGACGGCGCGGTTGACGGCGCCGCGGACCGGGTCGATCGGGCGGAGGACCTCGAGGAAGAGGGTGACGCGGTCGCACTCGCCGCGGTTCCAGGCGGCGTGCGGCTGGGTGTCGTCGAAGAGGATCCCCTCCCCCTCGACGTAGGGGACGACCTCGTCCCCCACCTGGAGCGCGGCGCCGCCGGTCGACACCACGCCGAGGTGGTAGCGCAGCACACCGGCGTTGGGGCCACGGTGCTCGTGCAGTCCGGCGCCCGGGGCGAGCACCGACCAGAGCGCGGAGCGGATGCCGGGCACCTCGAGCGCAGCGGCCGTCGTCACCGGGAACCGTCGAGCGAGCTCGGGCACCGCCCGGCCCTTCGACACGAGGAGGCCGGCACGCCACGGCTCGGAGGCACCCTGCGGCTCGCCCAGCAGGTCGTCGAGCAGCGGCAGCCGTCCGCCGGCACCCACGAAGCGGTCCCACTCCGCACGGATCTCGGGCGTCCGGCCCGCCAGGCGCTCGTGCCAGGCCACGCCACCCAGCGGGCGCGGGTTCTCGGCCGACCCCTCGGCCCGTCGCACCAGCTCGTTGTTCCGGCGCACGAGCGCCCCGGCCACAGCCTCGGCGAGCGCGCCGGGCTTCACCCGAGGTCGAGCCCGTACAGCGCCGCGGCGTTGCCGCCGGCGATCGCCTGCTGATCGGCCGGGTCCAGCTCGGCGATCGCCTCGGCGAGCATCGCGGTCGTCCCCGGGTGCTTCGCATCCGGATGCGGGAAGTCGGACGCCCAGATGATGCGATCAGCGCCGACCAGCGGCGACCGGGCGGTGAACGCAAGGGTCGACTCGTCGGCGTCGAAGCTGATCCAGCACTGGCGGCGGAAGATCGCGGACGGCTCCTCGGTGAGCCACGGGACGTCCCACGAGTAGATCCGGTAGTGGTGGTCGAGGCGCTCGAGCCACGGGACGATCCACCCGCCGTTCGCCTCGAGGAACGCCACCCGCAGATCGGGGAACCGGCCGAGGACGCCGCCGGCCGTCATGAACGTCACCGCCGACATCATGTCGACCGGGTTGCCGATCGCCTGGCTGAAGAAGATGTTGTCGGACCCGTAGTCCTCCTGGTCCTGCACCGGGATGTCGGAGGTGCCGAGGCGCCCGATCCGCAGGCCCTGGACAGCGCCGGGGAGGTCGTTCGACGCCAGCGGGTGGAAGCCGACGGGGAGGCCGGTCTCGGAGGCCGCGCGCCAGATCGGGTCGTAGACCTCGTTGTTCAGCGGCTTCCAGTCCACGGCGGGGTTCGGCCGAACCTGCACGCCGACGATGTGCGGGAGCTCGGCGACCCGCCGGATCTCGGCCGCCGCCCGCTCGGGATCGAGGTGCGGCAGGATCGCCACTCCGTGGAGCCGGCCCTGGCCCTTCGCGCAGAGGTCCGACAGCCAGTCGTTGTAGACCCGGCACTGCACCTCGGCGAACTCGAGCGACCGGAGGTGCTGGAAGGTCAGCAGCATCGTCGGGTACAGCACCGACTGCGCGATGTCGTCCGCGTCGAGGGCGGCGAGGCGGGCCTCCGCCTCCCAGCAGTACGCGGGGAGGTCGGCGTAGGCGAGCGCCCCGGAGTGGGCCTTCACCCGGGTCTTCTCGTCGAAGCCGCCCGCGGCGGCGAGCGCCATCACCGCCGCCTCCATCTTCATGTCCTCGAGCGTGAGCCACTCGACGCCGTCGTCCTCGGTGTGGACCTGCCAGATGGTGTCGCGGTACTCCTCGGGCGCGTACTCGATGAAGGCCGTCGGCGGCTCCAGCAGGTGGCCGTCTGCGTCCACGAAGGTGAGGTCGCTCACGCCGATGCCGCCTCGGGCTCGTCGCCGGCGGGCTGACCCTCGCCGGACACACCTTCGGACCTCGCCTGCTCGTCGAGCAGCGGGTGCTCCGCCTTCGAGAGCATGTCGAGCAGCGTGAGCGGACGCTCGGGCGCCACGAACGGGCGGCGCGGCTCGGCCGGTCCGACGTCGACGTGCGCGGCGCGGGCTCGCAGCGCCCCGACCGTGCAGTCGGCCGGATCGGCGTGGGCGAACGGGTCGAACCCGAAGTGCCGCATGGCGTTCCGGTGTGTGATGTCGTCGACCGTCGCCCGGTCGAGCCCCGCCATGTGCCGGGCGAGGCGCTCAGGGCTCTCGGGCCACGTCGAGTCGGAGTGCGGGTAGTCGGTCTCGACACAGACGATGTCGGAACCGATGAGGTCGAGCAGCCGAAGGCCTGCGGCGTCCTCGATGAAGCAGGCGAGGAAGTGCTCCCGGAACACCTCTGAGGGCTTCCGCCCCCCGAAGTCGGACCCGGTCCACCGGCTGTGGTGCTCGTAGACGTAGTCGGCCCGCTCCAGGAGGTACGGGATCCACCCGATGGACCCCTCCGACAGGGCGAAGCGGATGGACGGGAACTCGCGGATCACCCGGGACCACAGCAGGTCCGCCGCCGTGTCCATCACCGCGGTCGGCTGCAGGTTCATCATCGTGGTGAACGGCGCCTCCACCGACGGCAGCTTCACCTGCGACGACGACCCGATGTGGAGGCAGACCACCATCCCGTCCTCGTCGCACGCACGCCAGAACGGGTCCCAGTGCTCGCTGTGGAAGCTGGGCACGCCGAGCTTCTCGGGGTTCTCGGACCACGTCACGGCCCGGACACCCTTCGCTGCGAGCCGCCGCACCTCTGCCGCCATCAGCTCGGGGTCCCAGTACGGGATCAACCCGAGCGGGATGAAGCGGCCGGGGTGGGCGCCGCACCAGTCCTCGACGTGCCAGTCGTTGTAGGCCCGGAGCACGGCGAGCGCCAGGTCCTTGTCCTCCGTGTTGGCGAAGATCTGCCCGCAGAACTGCGGGAACGAGGGGAAGCACATGGAGGCGAGTACGCCGCCCGCGTCCATGTCGTCGATGCGGGCGTGGACGTCGAAGCAGCCCTGGCGGATCTCGTCGAACCGCGTCGGCTCGATGCCGTACTCCTCCTGCGGGCGGCCCGACACGGCGTTCAGGCCGAAGTTCGGGATCTCCGTGCCCTCGAAGAGCCACATCTCACGGCCCGCCTCGTTCTCGATCACCCGCGGCGCTCGGTCCGCGTACTGCGACGGCAGGCGCCCCTCGAACATGTCCGGCGGCTCGACCAGGTGATCGTCGACGCTGATGATGATCAGGCTCTCGGGATCGATGACCCCGGAACCGTCGCCCCTCGACTCCATCCGACCCACTCCTCGACTGCGAACTCGGTGCGGGCCACACGGTACGGCCTGCCGGGACAGCGCGAGGACAGGGCCTCAGCTGAGCATCCCGGCCTCGAAGCCGGCTCGGGCGCTACCGTCTCAAGGGGAGACGATCACCTCGGTGATCGGGAGAGAGGTGGAACCGATGGGGACGGAAGCCGGCGCTGCCGCGCGTCCAGCGACCGCAGCCCCACCTGGCGCGCCCTCGCCGCACCCTCCTCCGGCATCGCCCGTCGATCTCGCTCCGGGCACCGAGAGCACCCAGTACCCGACGAGGGCCGGCGCGCTCCGCCGCCTCGGCCTCCCCGCCCTCGCCTGGGCGGTCATGGCGACCGCAGCGACGGTCGCCCAGTACCTCGGCGTGGCGGCGGGGGGCATCCCGCGGCAGGCCGGCATCGACGGGTACGTCCAGGGGTGGCCGCAGTACGACAGCTGGGTCTACATCCAGATCGCCACGTCCGGCTACACGCCCGGCAACCCAGGCGGGCCGATGGTGGCGTGGTTCCCTGGCTACCCGCTCGCGATCAGGACGGTCGCGTCGATCGGGTTCGGCGCCGACTTCGCTGCGATCGTCGTCGCCACCGCGGCCGGCCTGGCGAGCGCCATCCTCTTCTGGGTCTGGTCCGGCGGCTTCCGCCTCACCCGGGCCGAGCGGGTCGGCGCCCTCGCGTTGCTCCTCGTCTACCCGTTCAGCTGGTTCCTCTACGGCGGCGCGTACAGCAACTCGCTCTTCGTGGCGCTGGCCCTCGCGGCGTTCGTCGCGGTGGAGCGCGACCGCTACCTCCGCGCGGCGATCGCCGCGTGCCTGGCGACGGCGGTCCGCCCGCTGGGCTTCGCGCTCGTCGTCGGCCTCGTCGTCCTGGCGCTCGAGCGCAGCGGGGTGCTCACCACCCGGTCGTGGCGCCGCCCAGGCGGCGGGCTCCAGGCACCGATCGCCGTCCACACGTCCGCCCTCCGCAAGCGGCACGCGGTGCTGCTCCTCTCCACCGGCGGCCTCCTCGCCTACATGACCTTCCTGGGCGTGGCACGCGGCGACCCGCTCGCGTTCCTCGACGCTCAGGACCACTGGTACCAGGGCCCCACCGCCGGACCGGGCACCTGGCTCAAGCTCGACTACCTGCGGAGCCTCTTCGACGGCC
>JBIQID010000188.1:0-3465 GCA_044508215.1 Actinomycetota bacterium
CCACGTCCAGAAGCGGACAACTTCAAGCTGTCCCGATCCGGACAACCCCCACGTCCAGAAGCGGACAACTTCAAGCTGTCCCGATCCGGACAACCCCCACGTCGGAATCCGGACAACCTCAAGCTGTCCCGATCCGGACAACCCCCACGTCCAGAAGCGGACAACTACAACTTGTCCTGATCAGGCGGCGTCGTCGGCGGCGGCGAGCAGCTCGCCGACCTCGGTGGGCACGGACCATTCGTCCGCGGGCGAGTGGTGCTCGGCGGCCCAGGCCACGACCCAGGGGTGCGACTCGGCGACGGCGAGGATCTCGGAGCCGATCGTGGGGTAGCGCAGGTACAGCCCGACCTTGCGGGTGAAGCCGGTCGTGTCCTGCCAGGCCTCCGCGAACGCCGCGCCGCCCACGGCGCCCGACAGGGTCGCCACCACGCGCCCGTAGGTGCGCAGGCCCGCCTGCACCTTCCCCACGTCGTGGAGCAGTGCGGCGGCGAGCACGGCCCGGCGCTCGCCATCGTCGAGGGGTCGGCCGTCGATCCGCACATCGTCGAGGGAGGGCTCCACTGCACGGGCGACGGCGACGACGTGGCGACGGTCCGGATTGCTCATCCGGTCGAACCAGCGGCGCTCGGCCTCCGACAGCTGCGCCCTGGCCCAGTCGAGGTCAGCGGACGATGGCGGCCCGGGCCGCACGGACGAGAAGAACCTGGCAGCACGGTGGAACGGACGCAGCGGGCGCCGGCTCACGACGGAACCCCGCTCACGACGAACCCGCTCACGACGCGGCCCCGTTCATGACGCGGATTCCTCGGCCCGCGGGTGGGCCCGCCGGTAGACATCGAACAGCCGCTCGGTGGCCACCTTCGTGTAGGTCTGGGTCGTCGAGATCGACGCGTGGCCGAGCATCTCCTGCACCGCCCTCAGATCGGCCCCGTGCTCCAGCATGTGAGTGGCGCACGAATGCCGCAGCACGTGCGGGTGCACCACGTCGGCCAGGCCCACCAGCCGGGCCCGCCGCTGCAGCACCAGCCACACGCCCTGCCTGGTGAGGCGCCCGCCCCGCTGGTTCAGGAACACGGCGTCGGCGTCGTCGCGGCTCCGCCAGCGGCGAGGCACGAAGTGGTCCCGACCGCCCGGGGCGAGCCACGCGGCCGCAGCCTCGGCCGCCAGCCGTCCGATCGGCACCACCCGCTCCTTCGAGCCCTTGCCCAGCGCCCGCAGAAGCCGACGGTCGAGGTCCACGTCACCCACCCGCAGCCCCACCAGCTCGGACGCCCGCAGCCCGCAGCCGTACAGCAGCTCGAGCATCGCCCGATCTCGGCGGGCCACCGGGTCCTCCCCCGTCACCGCCCCGAGGAGCGCCGCCACCTGCTCCTCCGACAGTGCCTTCGGCACCCCTCGACCCCGCTTCGGCGGCTCGACGAGCGCAGCGGGATCCACCCCGGACTCCTCCTCGGCGGCGAGGAACCGGTGGAAGGTCCGAACCACAGCCGACGCTCGGGCCACCGACGACCGGGCCAGGCCGCTGTCCGACAGCTCGTCGAGGTGCGCCTCGATGTCCGACGCCACGATCGACCCGACTGCGATCCCCCGCCCGTCCATCCACGTCTGGTAGCGCCGCAGGTCCCGGCGGTACGCATCGACGGTCGCCGTCGACCTGCCCCGCTCGGCGACCATCCACGTGAGGAACGCGTCGACCTCGGGCCACGGGAGCGCCTCCTCGGCCTCACCCGCGGAAACGCCACCAGCCGACCCCGCGCCACCAGCCGACGCAGCTCGCCGAGCCGAGGCAGCGCTCCGGGCCGAGGCAGACCCTCGCACCGGCACCACCCGAGGCCCCACCCCTCCGGCCGTCACCCCTGCCGGCGACGCCACGTCTCGAGGAGGGCGATGATCGACTTCCCGTCGACCAGATCACCCCGCTCGATCATTCCCGGCACGTCGTCGAGGGGCACCCGGAGGACCTCCATGTGCTCCTCCTCCAGCCCGTGGGCGGCCGAGGGCACCTCCTCCAGCTCGGTGGCGAGGTACAGGTGGATCACCTCGTCGCAGAACCCGGGCGAGAGCGCCACCGACACCAGCCGCTCGATCCGACCAGCAGCGAGGCCCACCTCCTCGGCGAGCTCGCGGCGCATCGCCTCCTCGAGGTCCTCCCCCGCCACGTCGAGCTTCCCCGCGGGCAGCTCCAGCACGAAGTCGTCGTGAGGCGCACGGAACTGCCGCACCATGGTCACGGTGCCATCGGCGTGCAGCGGCACGGCCGCCACGGCACCCGGGTGGCGCACCACGTCACGCTGGAACTTCTCGCCGGTCGGGCTCTCGAACGTCGCCTCGACGAACTTCACCACGTGGCCCTCGTGGACCACCCGTTCGTCAACGTGGCGAAAGCCGGCGCTCATCGTCCTCCTCGATGCGGTCGAGGTCGATGAGGTGGGGGTTGCGCCCCTCGGCCCTCGCACGGGCCGCGGCGATCAGCTCCCGGAACAGCGGCGCGGGGCTCGTGGGCCGGCTCTTGAACTCGGGGTGCGCCTGCGTGCCGATCCAGAACGGGTGCCCCTCGAGCTCCACGAACTCGACCAGCCGACCGTCGGGCGACGTGCCAGAGCACTTGAGGCCCGACCCCTCGAACCGCGAGCGGTACGCCGGGTTGAACTCGTAGCGGTGGCGGTGCCGCTCGGACACCACGGTCGAGCCGTAGATGCGGGCGACCTGCGAGCCGGGCTCCAGCTGGGCGATGTACGCCCCCAGCCGCATCGTGCCGCCCTTCTCGGTGACGTCCCGCTGCGTCTCCATGATGTCGATCACGGGGTGCGGGCTGTGCGGGTCGAACTCCGACGAGTTGGCACGGTGCAGCCCGAGCACGTTCCGGGCGTACTCGATCGTCATCACCTGCATGCCGAGGCACAGCCCGAGGCACGGCAGCTCGTTCTCACGGGCGTAGCCGACGGCGGCGATCTTGCCCTCGACGCCGCGCACCCCGAACCCTCCCGGGATCACGATGCCGTCGAGGTCGGCGAGGCGGCCGGCGGCGAGCAGGCCCTCCACGTCCTCGGCCTGGATCCACTCGATCTGCACCCGCACCCCGTGGTGGGCACCGGCGTGGTGCAGCGACTCGACCACCGACAGGTAGGCGTCGACGAGGCTGACGTACTTGCCGACGATCCCGATCCGCACCGGGAACTCGGCGCTGTTCACCCGGTTGACCAGGTCCTCCCACTCGAGGAGGTCCGGCTCGGTGTCGGGGATGCCGAGGTGGCGGCACACGACGCTGTCGAGCCCCTCCTCGCGCAGCACGAGGGGGATGTCGTAGAGGCTGTCGGCGTCGGCGGCGTTCGCCACGGCGTTCACCGGCACGTCGCACAGCGAGGAGATCTTCCGCTTCAGCTCGGCGGAGATCGGGGCCTCGGAGCGGCACACGATCGCGTCGGGCTGGATGCCGCGGCTGCGCAGCTCGGTGACCGAGTGCTG
>JBIQID010000031.1:0-3005 GCA_044508215.1 Actinomycetota bacterium
CGTTTCGATCACCCAGGGGCCGGGCGGGAGCGTGCTCGTCCTCGGGGCCTATGGCGGGATCTTCGAGGTCACGGAGGGTGCGCAGCCGGCGGTCACTGCGACGGAGATCGACGAGGAGCTCGCCTGTCGGGTGCAGCACTCCTTCCGGGCTCTGGAGCGCGTGGCGACGATGGACGCGGCGACGCTCGCACGCGACGTCGAGGCTGCAAGGGACGCCGCGGCCGATGTGCTCGCGACCGGTGCACCCGAGCTGCGGCGGGCTGCGACCGAGGTGCTGAGCGGGTTCGAGCGGGCGGTCCGCGAGGGCGCCGACCTGGGGTGGGACCCCGACGCCGTGGTGTCGACCGTTCTCCCCGAGCTCACGTCCGGTGAGGGGGAGAACGCCTACTTCGAACTGTCTCTCGCCGAGCTGCTGGAGCGCCTCGCCGCCCCCTGCTGAGCCGTTACGGTGCCAGCCAACCCGGTCCGGCTGGTGAGCTCCGTCCGGCAGCGGTCGGGTCGAGGGACGTCGAGCGACGAGGGGACCGGTGAGCGACGAGACGTGGGACGTGGTGATCGTGGGGTCGGGGCCCGGCGGGCTGACCGCCGGCGCCTGCCTGGCAGCGGCCGGCCGGAGCGTCCTGGTGCTCGAGGCGCACGACCTCGCCGGCGGCAACACGCAGGTATTCCGTCGGCACCGCCGGACGGGTGACGGCGACCGAGTGGAGTACGAGTTCGACGTCGGCGTGCACTACGTCGGCGACTGCGGACCGGGCGGCCTGTTCCCGTCGATCTTCAACTCGCTCGGCGTCGGCGACCGGGTCAGGTTCCTGCCGCTGGACCCCGACGGCTTCGACACCCTGCACTTCCCCGGCGTCGAGTTCGTGGTGCCCGCCGGGTGGGACCGCTACCGGGAGCGGCTGCTCGAGGCGTTCCCCGAGGAGCGCGCTGGGATCGAGCGCGTCGTCGGCACATTGGAGCAGGTGGCGTCGGAGGGTCGGGCGCGACAGCTGCCCGGCGTGGAGACCCCGACCTTCGACCGGTGGGCGTTCCGCGCCCTGCAGGAACTGTTCGACGAGGGCGAGCTGTCGAGCCGGTGCCAGGCGGTGCTCGACCACTGGTCGGGCCTGTACGCCGGTCCGCCGTCGCGGACGACGGTGGCGATGCACGCGTCGATCATCGACCACTACATGCGCGGTGCCTACTACCCGGAGGGCGGCGGTCAGGTGATGCCGGCGCGCCTGATCCAGGTCATCGAGGCGCACGGTGGGGAGGTGCGCACGCTCAGCCCGGTCGAGCGGATCGTCGTGGAGGACGGGCGTGCAACGGGGGTCCGCCTCGAGGACGGCACCGACATCGCCGCGGAGCTGGTGATCTCCAACGCCGATCACGCCCGCACGGTCTTCGGCCTCGTCGGCGAGGAGCACTGGGAGCCGGCGACCGTCCGCTGGACACGTGAGGCCCAGATGACCCTCGGCCTCGTGTGCGTGTACCTGGTGGTGGACCTCGACCTCAGCAGCGGGCCCAACACCAACTACTTCGTGTTCCCGTCGTTCGAGACGAACGGCCTCTACGACGGGCTCGACCGCGGCGAGCTGGACCCGGCCGAGGGCGTCTTCGCCTACGTCGCCATGGCGTCGCGCAAGGACCCGGGAAACCAGCACCTGTGCCCTCCGGGGCAGACCAACCTCCAGGTGATGACGCTCGCGCCGCGGGGGCTGGAGTGGTGGGGCGTCGATCGCTCGCCCACCGAAGGCGGCCGCTACCGGCGAGGCGAGCTGTACCGCGAGCGGAAGCAGCAGCTCACCGACGCTCTCATCGACGCTGCCGAGCGGGTGCTCGCCGACCAGCTCGGTGCTGAACGGCTGCGCGACCACATCGTGCACGTCGAGACCGCAACGCCCCTGTCCCAGGAGCGCTACACACGGTCGACCGGCGGGACGAGCTACGGCTACCTGCACTCACCGGAGCAGTCCGGGGTCGACCGCCCGCAGCACCGCACCGAGATCGACGGGCTGTGGGTGGTGGGCGCCAACACGGTGTCGGGCCACGGGGTGGCCGGGGCGATGGTCGGCGGCGTGAACTGTGCCGGCCAGATCCTGGATCGGCCACTGCTCGTGGAGATGGTGCTGGGGACGGCCCTGGCGGAGCCTGATGCGATCCCGGACGACCCCGACGGGTTCGACCCGATGGAGTGGAGCCGCGGGCGCCGCCTGCGCGAACGCCGCGCTCAGGATCGGGAGGCCCGGGCGGCGATCGGCTGAGCCCGCTCCGGTCGGAACGGCTCGACGCTGGATGGGCGCTGGGCTCTCTGTAAACGATCCACGGCCCCGCGGTGTGTGAGCATCGTGGACACCGTGGCCGAGGTCCGATCCTTCGAGGCGTTCTTCCGTGAGGAGTACCCCTCGGTGGTCGCCCTCTGCTCTTGGCTGACCGGAGACCAAGCGGCCGGCGAGGACCTCGCCCAGGACGCGATGGAGGCCGCCCATCGACGGTGGGACGAAGTCGGCCGGTTCGAGCGTCCGAGCGCGTTCGTGCGCCGCGTGGCGGTGAACCAGGCATCGAACGAGCGGCGCCGTCGAGCGCGGAGGGACGGAGCGCTGCGACGACTGCGAGCGGTGCCCGATCGCCACGAGGGCGGGCCCTCTTCTGGCGACGAGGAGCTCTGGCAGCGCGTCGCCGCGCTGCCGTTGCAGCAACGCGCTGCGATCGCACTGCGCTACCTGGAGGACCGTCCGACCGCCGAGATCGCCGCGGCGCTCGGTTGTTCCGAGGCGACCGTGCGGGTGCACCTCCACCGTGCGCATCGCACGCTCGCCGACGGCCTCGGCCGCACCACGGACGCGACGAGCGACCACCTCGCCGAGGAGGAGACCGCATGAGCAGGATCGAAGACGACCTCGTGGCGATGGCTCGGAGGACCCGGTCACGCGCAGCTGACGTCGACGTCGACGCGGCCCTGGCGGAGGTCGCAGGCCGCCGAGGGCCGCGGCGCCCGTGGCTGGCCGGCGTGGCCGTGGCGGCCG
>JBIQID010000031.1:3105-14646 GCA_044508215.1 Actinomycetota bacterium
GCAGGCCGCCGAGGGCCGCGGCGCCCGTGGCTGGCCGGCGTGGCCGTGGCGGCCGTGCTCGCGCTGTTCGCCGGTGGAGCGGTCCTGCTCCACGACGGCGGCGATCGCGACGTCGTCGCCGACGGTGGGACCACGAGCACCCCCAGTACGGCGCCCTCCACCGCGGCCGCACCGGCCAGCGGGGTGCCGTTCGAGCTCCTGGTCGAAGGCAGCGCCGACGTCCCGGTCGGCACGTTGACCTACGCAGGGATCGCCGACAGCTTTTCGATGCAGTGGGGGTTGTCCGGGTTCGACGGAGGCCCGCCCGAGGTCGACTTCGAGCACTCCGTCGTGGTCTCGTTCACCCGGATGGCTGCCTGCGACGGGCTGCTCGTCGACGTCACCGAGGACCGCGGGGTGTACGAACCGGTCTTCGACGACACCACCTCTCGTGAGGGGTGTGACGGGCCGCTCTCGCCCTGGACGTACGTGGTGTCCCTCGCCCGTGCGGGACTGCCGCAGCGGTTCACGCTGGCGCTCGAGCCAGGAGCAGGTCTGGAGAGAGAGCTCGTCGAGATCGACCTGGAGAGCGCCTCGATCGTCCAACAGGCACCGTCCGCTCCACCGTCACCGCCTTCGGGCCCCGACCTCGCCCCACCTGAGCCGGGCCGGGAGATCACCTTCGATTCCATCGGCGACTTCCGCTTGGGCCAGGTGTTGGATCCCGACTCGCGCGGACCGATCCGGGTGAGCCCGTACGAGGGCGGCGGGTCGTGCGGGTACTGGGGGCCGTACGAGCCGTCCCACGACGGGGACGAGCCGCCGAGCGGCCTGGTCGACGGTGCCCGGACGGGCTCGCCGGTCATCGCCGACATCAAGGTGGGCCCCAACCCGCGCTATCGCACCGCGTCGGGCGTGGGCGTCGGGACCACCCTCCGCACGCTCGAGCGCATCTACGGCGACGACCTCGTGGTCGATCGAGCCGATGGATGGGAACGCCCCACCGATGGGCTGCTCGCTTCGTACCAGGACGTGGCGGCGGTCCGCCGCGGCGACCGTGCGCTGACCTTCTACCTCTGGCAGGACGCTGTCGAGATGATCAAGCTCAGCGACGCTGGTTCATGGGGTGACGACGAGGGCTGCGCCTGACCCACCTCTGCCCGAAGGATCGGGTAAGGGAGGCGGATGGACGAGGGCGAACGCGAAGCGCTCGAAGGGCGGCTGGCATCCGAGGTCGCCTCGACCCGCGAGCGCCTCGCCACGCTCGAGCGTGAGCTCGCCTCGATCATCGAAGGGGCCGACACCGCGAACATCGACGACGAGCACGACCCCGAGGGTTCCACGATCGCCTACGAACGGGCGCTGGTGATCTCGATGATCGACTCGGCCCGGGCGGAGCTCGACGAGCTGGAGCGGGCTCAGACGGCGGTGCACGAACCGGGCTACGGCACCTGCCGGGCCTGCGGTCGCCCCATCGGCGTCGAGCGCCTGCAGGCCCGTCCCGCCTCGACGACGTGCGTCGAATGCGCCGCGCGGGGAGCAGTGCCCGAGGGCTGATGCCCGGGACTCCGAAGGGCCGGTTGCCGCTGCTCGGTAGCCGTCCGTCACACCCGCGCCGAACCCCTTTCGGGCCCGCCAGCACGGCCGATCGGAGGCAGGCCAATTGTCCCTTGCGAGGGGTGGCCGGCGCTGTCATCCTTGCGCTCCCCCCGCCCCTCTGAACCCCCTTTTGGAACCCCCGTGGAGCTCTTCGATCCGGCTCCTGGCGACCTTCGCCAGGAGCCTTTTGCCCTCGACGTCCTCGACCCTGCGATCGAGGTGCCCTCGGGCGTCCTCACCCCCTGCGACCTCGACGATCCCGAGGTCACCGAAGTGCTGGCCGACCCGATCCGCCTCGGCGTCTTCGGCCCGGGAGGCCCACCCCGGCGGACCGCCGCTGCCGCGGCCGGGCTGACCCTCCTGGGGATCGGCGCGGGCCTCCAGATCGCGTCACGGCTGGGTGCTGCGGCGCTCGACGCGGCCGGTGTCGGGATCGCCGACGCGCTGGGGGTCGCCCCGGGATGGGGGTCGAGCGTGTGCGTGGCGGTGCTGGTCGTCGCCGCCACCATGGCGGGCCAGCGTCCCGGAGTGGGGACGGCCGGGGTGATCTTCGGGGTGGCTCCGGTGGTGAACGCGACCGTCGCACTCGCCGGCGGCGTCCCCTCGGGAGTGGGACAGGCCCTCTACTGGATCCTGGGGATGGTGGCGATCGCGAGCGGAGCGTCGCTGCTGGTCGCGGCACGCTTGGGTGCTCCGGGCCTGGAGATGGTGACGTTGGCGATGGCGAACCGGCGCATCGGCCGGTTCAACGTCGGGATCGTCGCGGCCCGCTCGGTGCTGGAGGCGACGCTCGTCGCCTTGGCGATCATCCTGGGTGGGGCGGTCGGCATCGGCACCTTGTTGTTCGCGGTGTGCGCCGGGCCGATGCTCAGGCTCGGGATCTCCGCGGCGTCGCGCCTCGTGTACGGGCCGCTGGAGGCTCCGGCACCGGCACTCGCCGGATAGGGCCCACCACGGACGTGTGAGGTCGCTCCTCCACGGCGGTGCCGGTAGCGGGCGCGGCACCCGCCGCTCCGCCGAGCGGGCGGCTCGGTCATCGGACATCCTGTCGGGATGCCTGAACACCCGGACACCGGCTTCGACCTCGAACAGGTCGACCGCCTGCTCACGACGACCAAGCAGGTCCGCAAGCGCCTCGACCTGACACGCCCGGTGCCCTACGACGTGCTCCTCGAGTGCATCGACATCGCGAGCCGGGCGCCGATGGGCAGCAACCTGGAACGCAACCGTTGGCTCATCGTCGACGACCGCCACCTCAAGGAGCAGATCGCCGAACGGTTCGCCGCCGTCGGACGTCCGTACCTCGCGGCCGGCGCGGCGGTGCGAGACGACGAACGCAGCGCGCGGGTGCGTGATTCCGCGGGATACCTCATCGACCACCTCGCCGACGTGCCGGCGCTGGTCATCCCGCTGCGCCTCGACCGCCCGCCGTTGGCGCCCGACACCCAAGGCGGGGCCGCCGGCTACTACGGCTCGGTGTTGCCCGGGGTGTGGAGCTTCCAACTGGCGGCTCGGGCCCGCGGCATCGGCTCTGCGTGGACGACCTTCCACCTCGAACACGAGGCCGAGGTCGCAGCGCTGCTCGGCATCCCCGAGACCGTGACGCAGGTGTGCCTCCTGGCGGTCGGCTACTACACGGGCGACAGCTTCACACCCGCCCCCCGTCGCCCCGCTGCTGAGCTGACCTACCTGAACCGGTGGAAGGCACCCGTGCAGACCGACGAGGCCTGACGCCCTGCTGTTCGGCGTGCTGTGCGTCACCGCGTCCCCGGACGAACGGTGAACCGCGGTCCGTCCTCCGAGGGTGGCGGTGGAACCCGGGCGGGTGGACGAGGGGGCGTCGACCACCGGGTGCGGCGTCGGCAACGGGCCCGCAACGTCCTCCAGGGCCTGCTGCTGGTGGCCGGGATGGTGGTGGCCCTCGCCGTGGTGGCGGGTTTGGTCCTCGGGCCTCGGGCGCTCGTGTGGACCCTCGTCCTCGGGGTGCCGCTGCTCCTCACCCGCCCCCGGGTTCCGACCGCGTGGGTGCTGTCGATGTACGGCGCTCGACCGCTCCCCCACGCAGCGGCGCCGGAGCTCCACCGGATGGTGGCGGTGCTCAGCGAACGTGCGGGGCTCCGCACGGCGCCGGAGCTGCACTACGTCGCCACCCCCATGCCGAACGCGTTCGTGGTCGGCCGCGCGGACGACGCGGCGTTGGCGGTGACCGACGGCCTCCTGCGGCACCTCAACGCGCGCCAGGTGGCGGGCGTCCTCGCGCACGAGGTCGCGCACCTGCGCGCCGGGGACTCACGGGTCATGTCGCTGTCCGACGCGGTGAGCCGGCTGGTGCACCTGTTCTCGTACATGGGCCTCTTCACGCTGATGTTCACCGTGCCGCTCACCCTGCGCGGCGACGTCCGGCCGCTGATCGCCTCGGTGGTGCTGGTGGCGCTCCCGACGGTCACGACGATGCTGCAGGCAGGCTTGTCGCGGTCCCGCGAGTACGACGCCGACCTCGAGGCGGCCGCGCTCACCGGCGACCCGGAAGGCCTGGCGTCAGCGCTCGAGGTGCTCGAGTCGCTCGAAGGGCGGGTCTGGGAGCGGTTGATGGTCCCGCACGGCCGCCGTCCCGATCCGCTGGTGCCGCGAACGCACCCCTCGAGCTCGGATCGGGCGCGACGCCTGCGCGAGCTGACCCCCGACGACGCCCGGCGGCCTGCCTCACCGCTCGGTCACGGTCAGATGATCTCCCCGCAGGGCTACGGCCCAGTGAGCCGACCGACGCGACTGCGTCCGCCCGGCATCCGGTGGTGACCGGGCGCGTCTCCCTGGCGCCCCGGCTCCGCCTCGACGTGTGGCCGCTTCTCGGGTGGGGACGGATCAAACGGCGTCTGACGGTCCTACCGCCCTACGATCGAATCCAAGCAGAGCTCGTAGCGGAGGTGGCCGCGACAAGTGCTGCTGCCCCCGCCCGAGTAGCTCAGATGGCAGAGCAGCTGTCTTGTAAACAGCAGGTCGTCGGTTCGATTCCGACCTCGGGCTCCAGCAGTGCGATCAGGTCGATCGGTACGTTCACCGCCATGGAGCCCGTCCGTCCCCAGCCCGTCTCCATCTGCGAGACCGTCGCCAACCTCGGCTTCCTCGCTGGCCGAACGCCGCAGACCACCGACGAGGACGCCGGGGATGCCTTCGCCGAGCTCGTCCCCTACCGGGACGGCGCGGTCTTCGTCGGCCACTGGGCGGGCGCCTCGGAGTGGGAGCGACACCCCGTCGGCGACGAGATCGTTGTGGTCCTCGAGGGGCAGACCACGATCTTCTTCCTGACCGACGACGGCGAACAGTCGAGCGCGCTCGGCCCGGACGAGCTCGTGATCGTGCCCCAGGGCGTGTGGCACCGCTTCGAGACGCCGGAGCGCGTGAAGTTGCTCAGCGTCACCCCGCAGCCGACGGACCACTCACCCGAACGGCCGGTCTGACGGCATCGTCCGGCGCCGGACTGCCGGACGTCGCCTCAGACGCAGGTCGGGCAGGGGAAGGTCTGGTTGTACCAGTTCCAGAACCAGAACCCGACGATGGTGCCGATGCCGTGGCGGAGCCACTCCTCGGTCCGAGCCTGCTCCTCGGGCGTCTGCGGCGTGACGCACCCGGTCGCCCCGACGGACAACACCCCGACGGACAGCACGATCGCCACGACAGTACGGAACTTCCTCATCGGACCCCTCCTCGGTGTCACCCCCAGTGCCGGAACACTACCGAAGGACCCTCATTGACGTCGGCAGAAACGTCGACGTGACTGCGACCCCGTCGCAGCGGGCAGGTGCTCAGAGACGCACGTCGGCCCGGAGCGTCCGAGAGGAGCGACCGATGCGATCGTTGGTCTGTGGCATCACCGCCGGAGCGGTCGGCACCACGGTGCTGAACACCGTGACCTACCTCGACATGGTCGTGCGTGGTCGGCCCGCCAGCAGCGTCCCCTCGGACACCGCCGGCCGCCTCGGCGACCTGGTCGGCGTGTCCTTCGGCCACGGCAACGGCAGCGAAGGCGCGAGCGACGACGACGGCACGAACGAAGCCGACGGCTCCTCCGGGGGCGACGACACCGCCGCCAACCGCAAGGAGGCAGTCGGCGCCCTCATGGGGTACCTGACCGGCTACGGCGTCGGCGCGGTGTACGGACTGCTCCGGCCTCGCGTGCTCGCCCGGGTCCCGATGCCCGTCGCGGGCGTGGGCATCGCTGCGGCCGCGACCGTCTCGACGGTGGCCCCCTACAGCGCGCTGGGCGTCTCCGACCCGCGCACCTGGGGTGTGTCGGGCTGGCTCGCGGACATCATCCCGCACCTCTGCTACGGCTGGGCGACCGCCGCGACGTTCGACGCTCTGCACGGCCCCCGCTGACGCCGGCGCCCCGAGCGGCCCCGGCCGGCCCCGGCCGGCGCTACCGCTGCAGCCGCAACGGGCACCGCTCAGGTCGCCGCGGCTCGGGTCGCCTCGGCCAGTCGGCAGAACTCGTCCAGCTCGTCTGCCTCCAGCACGGCAAGGTCGCGGCCGAACGCCTCGTTCGTCAGCGCCTCGGCCCGCTTCCACTGCTCCTTCGTGGCCTCGTCGGGCTTCTCCTCCCGCTCCGGCCAGCCGAAGATCGCCGCCATGAACGGGGTCCTCACCATGAACGCGTCCACCGGTGCGAGGCCCACCTCGAGCACTGCAGCACCGTGACGGGCCGCACGCAGCTCGCGGAGGGCGTTCATGCGGTGCAGCACCAGCTCGCGCTCACCCGACGGCTCGGGCAACGCCCGCCAGCCCTCGAAGACCGGTGCGCCCGACCCATCGGCAGCGGCGATGACCTTGCCCGCCAGCTCGGCGAGGCGGCCGTAGTCCACGGCGCCCTCGGGAAGGTGCTCCCGGGCCCACGCGTGTCCCGCCTCGGCGAACCGCTGCGCCGACTCGGCCCGGCTCTCCACGGCCGCGCCGCCCTCCCACCCGGAGGAGACCGTCTCGGGAGGGAAGAACACGAACGCAGCGCCGACCTCGTCGGCCGTCACATCGCCGAGCACCCCGCCACGACCGCAGATGTAGAACGACATGCCCTGGTAGCCCACGCCCGCCGCGGCCACGTAGGTGTCCATGTCCAACATGAAGTTGGCGGAGAGGTCCCCGACCGCCCGCTGCGACGCCTCGGCGGCCTGGGTCGGATCGACGATCTTTTCGTTGGTCTCCATGGGCAGACCGTAGGCGCACGGCGTCCCCCACGACGGCGTCCAGCTCCGATCGGACCATGCCGGCGGATCGACGCCCGAGCACCCGAGGCGCGCCGTGCGATCGGGGCGCCGTCGCGCGGGTAGCTCGCAGGCATGGCTCGATCGGTGTGGACTGGCGCGATCACGTTCGGATTGGTGTCGGTGGGCGTGAAGGCGGTGTCGGCCGCTCGCGACCACGACGTGCACTTCCACCAGATCGACAAGAACACCGGCTCCCGCATCGGCAACCAGAAGGTCTCGAAGGACACCGGTGACCCGGTCGAGAAGGACGACATCGAGCTGGGCTACGAGGTCTCGAAGGGCAAGTACGTCACCTTCGACCCAGACGAGATCGACGAGCTCCGGCCCCAGTCGACGCGCACCGTCGCCGTCAGCGACTTCGTCGACCTCCACGAGATCGACCCGGTGTTCTACGAGCGCACCTACTGGCTCGTCCCCTCCGACGAAGCGACCGAGCACGCCTACCGCCTCCTCGCCGATGCGATGGAGGAGACGCAACGGGTCGGCATCGGCAGCGTCGTGATGCGCAACAAGCAGTACCTGGCGGCGATCCGCCCGGTCGACGGCGTCCTCGCCATGTCGACGATGCGCTTCGCCGACGAGGTGGTGGACGTCGCCGACGTGGAGGGCATGCCGTCGAAGCGGAAGAAGTCGTCGGCCAAGGAGCGCGAGCTGGCGACGCAGATCATCGAAGCACTCTCGGCGGACTGGCAGCCCGAGCAGTACAGCGACACGTTCACCGAGGAGCTCCGCTCGATGATCGACGCGAAGGCCCAGGGCGAGGAGCTGGTCGTCGAGGAGGAGGCCGACGAGGAGCCGGCGAAGGTCATCGACCTCATGGCGGCGCTCGAACGGAGCGTGGAGGAGGCGCGAGGACGGGGGTCGAAGCGGTCCTCCGGGTCGTCGTCGAAGCGCCCGTCGTCGAAGGCGTCGTCGAAGCGCTCGTCCTCGTCGAAGGCGCCGTCGAAGAAGAGCGGGTCCAGCTCCAGGAAGGGACCCGCCAAGAAGGCGCCGACGAAGGCGAGCTCCTCCAAGTCCGGGGGCCGGAAGCGTTCGCCCAGCAAGGCGCCAGCGAAGAAGAGCGCGTGACCGCCTGACCCTGCGCGCAGCGGCAAGGCTGGAGGCATCGAAGCGGGCACCGACGGAACCGACACCTCAGCAGCGGAGGTCGACGGGGTCGACGAGCTGTACGCACTGGACCCCTCCGAGTTCGTCGCTGCGCGGGACGCCCTGGCACGCCAGCTCAAGGCCGACGGGCGCCGCGACGACGCCGCAGAGGTGGCAGCGCTGCGCCGTCCACCCAAGTCCGCATGGGCGTTGAACCGCCTCGCCCGGGAACAGCCGGACCGGGTCGAGAACGTGCTGGGTTCGGCATCGTCGCTCGCCGAGGCGCTGGAGTCCGGCGACGACCTCCGGGGTGCCCAGCAGGCCTACCGCGACGCCATCCACGCGGCGGTCGAGCAGGCGGCAGCGGATGCTGGGATCGACTCGGAGCAGCTGCGTTCACGGATGCGGGACACGCTGTTCGCAGCGGGCGCTTCGGCCGAGGTGGCCGCGACGTTGCGGACCGGCACGCTCGCCGACGACGAGCCCGCGCGCGGCTTCGGCGTGGGGCCCGCGAAGCACGACGAGGCGTCGAGGAGAGCCAGGTCGGGCGGACGTGCGAGGTCGACCAAGGCCCCCGGGAAGGGCAGGTCCAAAGGGAAGCAGGCGCAGGCCGACGAGGCGCCTCCGGTCGATGAGCTGGCCGAGCGACGGGCAGCGCGCCGGCGTGAGGCGGAGGACCGAGTCCGTGAGCTCGAAGCCGACCTGGAGCAGCAGGCGGCGCAGGCCGAGGAGCTCCGGGACGCGGCCGCAGTCGCCGAGGAGGAGGCGGAGGCGGCTCGCCGTCGTGCAGAGGCCGCTACCACAGAGGCCGAGGAAGCCCGGACCCGCCAGGCCCGGCTCGCGGAGGACCTCCAGGCGGCCCGCGATCAGCTCGACGAGCTCTAGGCCGGCGGGCGATCGGCGAGGGTGCTGAGCACGGCGCTCACGATCTCGTGGGTCAGGGGCGCCTGCGCCGGGCCCTCCGCCTCTGGGTAGGTGTCGGACCCCCGGGCGCTGTTCTCCACCCGCACCATCCAGGCGCCGTCGCCCGCTGCCACCACGCCCATCGCCTCGTAGAGCCCTGACCGGTCCAAGCCCAAGGTGATCCGGTTCGGCGCGGGCACAGCGTCCGAGGGCTCGCCGTGCAGCTCACCGTCGAAGTCGGGCTGCGGTGCCGATGAGATCGCCAGGTACCAGGTCGCCCCTTCGAAAGCGCACTCCGCGACGTCGTTCGAGACATCGGCAGGTCCCACCTCCTCACCCAACAGCGCCGACGCCTCTCCCACGTCCACCGGGCAGTCGGCGCTGGGCTCCACCGCGACGGTCGAGGACGGCGCGGCGGTCGTCGAGCGATCCGAGCCAGCTTCGGGGGTGGCCTCCTCGCCGCACCCCACGAGGACCACCGCCAACCCCACACCGAGCAGCGCGACCACCGAGCGGAGGCGCGCCGCGGGGCGGTGCCGCGGCGTCATCGCCATCGCCCTCGATGTCACGACGTGGCCGCCAGGTGGGCCCGCCAGCGGTGCCGACCGACCCGCCGCATCGAGGAGCCGAGCTCTGCCATCTGCCGTTCGTACAGGTCGTGTCCCACGTGGTGCCACATCCCGTGGCCGGGGAGGACCCAGTCGACCGGGGACAGCTCCGCCAGGCGATCCATCGAGTCGGCCAGGTGGTCCCAGCTGAACCACGTCGCCCCGGCGAACACGTCGAGGCGCTGCCGTTCCCGGTTCCAGTGCAGGCTGTCGCCCGTGAAGAGCCAGCCCGGCTCGACGTGGAAGGCGACGCTGCCGCGTGTGTGACCCGGGATGGGGACGACGGTGGTGCCGGGCTCGACCTCGACGGTGTCCAGTCCCTCGATCACGTCGGTGGCGTACGGCGCGGCCGAGGCGTCATCCGCGTGGATCCACACCCGGGCCCCGTAGCGCTCGGCCCAGCGGTCGGCGTCCGCCACGTCGTCACGATGGGTCAGGAGCACGTGCGCGACCCCGCCCAGCTGATCCACGCCGGTGGTCAGCAAGCGGGTGTAGCGGGGAGAGTCGACCATCACGTTCCCTGCCGGCGTGCGTGCGAGGTACGCGTGGGCGCCGAACGAGTCGGCCGAGTTGTGGCCGAGCGCCCAGACGCCCGGCGTCAGCTCGTAGGGGAACGGTGGGCGGGCCGGGCGCCGTTGGATCCGGCTGCCGATCGACTGGGTTGGACACGCCTCAGCGGCCCGCCACATCTGCTCCTGCTCCTCGGGTGAGCGGGGCTGGCGCAGCATGTAGGAGAGGCCTTCGTCGTCCTCACCGATCAGGTCGGGCGCCCAGTGGCGGGCGACGTCGCAGGCGATGCAGCGCGTGTCGACGAACCACTCGCCTTCGACGTCCATCGGGTGGGCCTGGTCCAGGCGGGCCATGGCCCCACGCTACGGCGACGCTCCTCGACCGCGTCCGCCTATCGTCGACGCGCATGACGGCCCGGCCCGACGGCAGCCTCGGCGTGCTGGTGCTCGCCGACACCCACGTCCGCACCGGCTCGACCAGGGACCTGCCGGCCGAGGTGTGGGAGGCGGCCGAGCGAGCCGACGTCATCCTCCACGCCGGCGACATCCTCACCGCCGACCTGCTCGAACGTCTGGCGGAGCACGCCCCGGTCCACGCCGTGCTGGGCAACAACGATGTGACCCTTCGCGACGAGCTCCCCGAGACGTGCGAGCTGGACCTCGCCGGCCTCAGGGTCGCGATGATCCACGACTCGGGCGCCCGCGCCGGTCGTCCCGGCAGGATGCGACGCCGCTTCCCCGACGCCGACCTCGTCGTCTACGGCCACTCGCACCTTCCGGACGACTCGGAGGAAGGCGGGCAACGGCTCTTCAACCCTGGCAGCTGCACCGAACGGCGCCGTGCCCCGCACCGGACCTACGGGTGGATCGAGGTCTCGGACGGTCGCCTCACCGACCACCGGATCGTCGAGCTCCGTTAGCTCGACCAACGGGATCTCGCCCCAGCTGAGAAAGACCTACCGGGCTGAGCCGCTCACCCCACTGACCGTCCTGGCGAAGGGCGTCGCAGCCCCCCTCGGGGAAAAAGAAAGGCCCCGCTCGAGCGCCGTCCAGAGGGGAGAGAGAGAAGACGGCGGTCGAGCGGGGCCCAGTGGTGATGTTGTCCATGGCGATGGGACGCCACTTGCTTACCCATGGCCCTCGGACCCATACACATCGCCCAGAAGAATTCTCTCAGGAAACAATCGCGCCCCGGATGGGCGGTCCACGATGGCGTCCGCTCCGCAGCCCCACCGTTACCATCGCTCGCGCCATGCGACGTGAAGCCAGGACCGCCCTGATGGTGCTGACCGTCGTGGCCCTCGTGATCGCTGCGCTGCTGTTGGTGCGTGACGTCCACAGCGCCGGGACCAACTGTGGTTCCGCCCTCTTCGCCCGCGACACCTCGGCCCTCAGCATCGAGAGCGGCGACCCCGCTCACGACGACTTCATCGAGCAGGTGACCTCGCACCGTTGCGACCGCCTGATCTTCCGGCAGCGGTACCTCGCCGTCCTGGCACTGGTCATCGCCGGCGTGTCGGGCCTCGTGGCGAAGCGCCTCCGCCCGGTCCCCGACCGGTTCCCGGGCGATCCCATCATCTGACCGCCCACATCCGGACA
>JBIQID010000031.1:14746-24372 GCA_044508215.1 Actinomycetota bacterium
AAGCTGTCCCGATCCGGGCGCGGGGGTTGGCCGAATCCGGACAAGGTGAAGCTGTCCCGATCCAGGCGCAGGGGTCGCCCAGATCCGGACCGGTCCACATGACCACATCCGGACAGGCTGAAGCTGTCCCGATCCGGGCGCGGGGGTTGGCCAAATCCGGACAAGCTGAAGCTGTCCTGATCCGGGCGCGGGGGTGGGGCGGGGCTACTGGCGGTTCGGGAGCGGCATCGGACGGCCGCGGGGTTGGTCGATCGCCTTCGAGATCGTCGCCGCCGGCACCGGTACGGACACCACGACCTTCGCCCGGTCGGCCGAGCGGACGCCCGTGATGACCAGTCGGGGGTCGGTGCACCGGGCGACGGGGTAGCGGGGCTCCTCCTTGTGGGGGAAGCCGACGTAGAGCACACCTTCCTCCACGGCTCCGGGCAGGAGCTGGCCGTTCACGTTCCACGTCGACCCGGCGAACCAGTCGCCACCCTTGCGTGCCTCCTCGCACTGCAGCTCCACGAACGGGTTCCGCCTCCGTTCGAGCGTGGAGTTGTGCGAACGGAGGGACACGGCGAGTCGGGGGAACCCGTCCACGCTCTGGCTGAACTCGTCGATCCGCATCACCTCGACCTCGACGCCGAACAGGTCCTCGGCCTGACCGATCGCTCCGTCGCGGTGGACCGGCTCGGGGTCGAGCGTCGGATCGGGCGGAGCTTCTTCCGAACATCCGGCGGCTGCGACCACGGCGAACGCCAGCACGACCGGCCCCAACAGCTCCCGCGCCCAGCGACGCCTTCGACCCGTCGGAGCCTGCGACCGGACCACAGCCAGTCCCCTCATCGACCCTGCCGCCGCTGGCGCACGACCTCGTAGCAGGCCACTGCCCCCGCCACCGACACGTTGAGCGACGCCAGCCGGCCCTCCAGCGGGATCGACACCAGCTCGTCGCACCGCTCGCGGACGAGGCGCGACAAGCCCTTGCCCTCAGCGCCCAGCACCAGGCAGACCGGCTGATCGGCGATGGCCAGGTCGTGGATCGAGCGCTCACCCGAGGCGTCGAGCCCGACGACCCACACCTCCGCCTCCCGAAGCCGTGCGAGCGCGGCGGGCAACCCGCCGACCAGCGCGATCGGCACGTGCTCCACCGCTCCGGCTGCCGCCTTCGTCACCGTCGGCGTCACGTGGACGGCCCGGTGCCGAGGCAGGACCACGCCGGTCACCCCGGCGCACTCGGCGGTGCGGATCAACGCCCCGAGGTTCCCCGGGTCGGTCACCCCGTCCATCGCCAACAGGAACGGGACGGTCTTGCCGGCGGGCCGGATCAGCTCCTCGAGGTCCGCCTCGGGCAGCTCGGCTGCGTGCGCCACGACTCCCTGCGACGCCTCGGTGTGGCTCTCGGCGTCGAGCTTCTTCCGGGAGATCTCGCGCACCGGCACCCGCAGGTCGGCGGCGAGCTCGGCGATGTCCTCGAGCACCTCGGAACGGTCGACGTCGTCGGCGATCAGGACCTCGTGGACCTTGCGCCGACCGGCGAGGAGCAGCTCACGAACCGCCTGGCGTCCCTCCACCTGCATACCGCCGAGGCCCTTCGCCCGGACCTGGCGGCGACCGCCGCTGTTGGCTCCCGCCCGGGCGGGCTTCGACGCGGCAGCGCCCCTGCCGGCCGCCTTCGCCCCGCCGGCGCTCCTCAACCCCCCACCGCCCTTCCCTCCTGCGGCGCCGCGCGAGCCACCCGCGCCTCGGGACGGGGCGGCGCCACGAGCCGGCGGTCGACCACGTTGCGGGCGGGCCGGAGCCGCGGCACGTCGCTGCTGGCGGCCACCAGGGCCGGACCTCTTCGGCGGCGTCACGTCAGCTCGGCTTCCACGAGGGTCGCCGGCGGGTGCATCGGCTCGAGCAGGGCGGTGGCGAAGCAGGCGATGCCCTCGACCCGCCCCAGCGCCCCGAGGCCCTCGGCCCGACGTCCGGCCACGGTGACCGGCGCGCCCACCGCTGCGGTGAGGTACGACTGCATCTCGGCGCGCTTGGCGGCGATGCGGGGCCGCTCGGCGATCACGGAGCAGTCGATGTTCACCGGGCGCCACCCCACGGCGACCACGCGACGGACCACTTCGGTGAGCAGCCGCAGGCTGTCGGCGCCGGCCCACTGTGCGTCGGTGTCGGGGAAGTGGCTCCCCAGGTCTCCCAGCTCCGCCGGTCCGAGCAGCGCTTCGGCGCACGCGTGGGCCACGACGTCGGCATCGCTGTGCCCTTCGAGGCCCGGTCCGTCGAACACCACACCGCCCAGCACGAGCCGCCGGTCCGGGTCGTCTGAGAACCGGTGCACGTCGAAGCCGTTGCCCACCCGCATCGTCATGCGCCCATCCTCCCACCGGCAGCCTCGTGGACCCACAGTGCCTCGAGGATCACCAGGTCGGCCGGCTCGGTCAGCTTCAGGTTCGACCGCTCCCCGGGTACGACGACCACGGTGCCTCCGATCGCCTCGACCAGACCTGCGTCATCCGTCGCGTCCCCGCCCGAAGCGTGCGCCCGGCGCAGCCACCCGACGGGGAACGCCTGGGGCGTCTGCACCGCCACGATCGACGATCGATCCACCACGCCCCCGGAGCGGCGTCGCAGCGTGTCGGCCACCGCGACGCCGGGCACCGCGGCGTCAGCGCCGTCCCGGACCGCGGCGATCACCGCGTCGAACAGCGTCCGGCTGGCGTTCGGGCGTGCAGCATCGTGCACCACCACCACCTCGGCCTCCTCGGGGACCGCGGCCAGACCGGCGCGCACCGACTCCGAGCGGCTCGCGCCGCCAGCGACGACCAGGTCGGCGCCGGGCACCGCCTCGGTGGCGCGACCGGCGGGCAGCACCACGACCACGTGGTCGCACGTCGCAGCGGCGGCAGCCACCGAGTGGTGGAGCACCGTGGCGCCGCGCACCTCTGCGAACTGCTTCTCGGACCCGAACCGGGCTCCCGAGCCGCCCGCCACCACGATCGCCCACACCCCACCCGGGCCGGCGTCGCGCCCAGCGGCTTCGATCGTCGACTCCGGCACGGAGCGCAAGGCTACCGGAGCGCCTCCGGGCGGCTCGGGCGACCGGCGGGCTGCCACCAACGTCGTCAGCGATCACGCCAGAACTGCCAGGAGGGGTTTGTGACGGACAGCACTAGTCTGCAGGACGTGTTCGACGTCGAACTTCTGTCCGCCCTGGAGCTCTTCGAAGGCCTCGACGAGGCCACCTTCGCGCGCCTGGTGGACGCCGGTCGTGAGCGCCGACTGGTGCGCGGCGACGTGGTGTTCGAGGAAGGCGCCGAAGCCGACGCGCTCTACGTGGTCGGCTCCGGCCGGATCGCCATCGCGAACAAGAGCTTCGACGGCCGCGAGTCGATGGTGGCCCTCATGGAACGGGGCGACCTGTTCGGCGAGATGAGCCTCTTCGACGGCCTCGGCCGCTCCGCGGAGGCCCGGGCGCTCGAACCGTCGACGGTCTTCGAGCTGCCCTACGCCCCGCTCCAGCAGCTCTGGGAGGAGCAGCCGCAGCTGCTCTGGAAGGTGATCGCGCTCCTCACCCGCCGGCTCCGGGCGATGGACATGGCGCTCGCCGACTCGTTCTTCCTCGACGTGACCGGTCGCACCGCCAAGCACCTGCTCGAGCTGGCCGGCGACACCGACGAGTTCGAGATCCCGATCACCCAGGAGGAGCTGGCGGGCCTCGTCGGGGCCTCACGTGAGCGCGTCAACAAGGCGATCTCGAGCTTCCTCCGCCTGGGCTGGATCGAGCAGCAGGACCGGACCTACCGGATCCTGAAGCGCCGCGAGCTCGAGATCCGCTCGCAGTAGCCCCGCACCTGCGGGAGGCACGACGCGTTCACCGCGCGCTCCTCGGGGTCAGGCTTCGCCGGTGGCGAGGAACCGCTCGGCACGAGCCCACGCGTCGGCGGCGTCGTCGGGTCGGTAGCCGTCGCGAGTGGAGTCGTGCGCCCAGCCGTGGTCGGCGTCGGGGTAGCGGGCCAGGTGCGCGCCCAGCTCGGCCAGCTCGTCGATCTGCTCCACCGGGCACCAGGGGTCCTGCATGCCGAAGACGCCGAGCAGGTCACGGGGCCGGTCCCGCACCACGTCGATGGCGTCGCCCAGCTCGGGGCCACGCCAGTCAGCCGGCACCCGGATCATCCCGTAGAACGCGACGGCTCGGTCGATCCTCGACGAGGCGAGGGACTTCATGGCGAGCATCCCGCCCATGCAGAAGCCGATGACACCGACGTCGGCGGCGCCGGCGGCTGCACAGACGTCGACCGCCGCGTCGAGGTCGGCGAGCTTGGCGGCGTCGCTGGCGGACGGCATCGCAGCGAACCGTTGCTGCAGGTCCATCGACTCGTTCCCCGGGAACGGCTCGATCGCGCACACCACCCACGAGTGGTCGGTGGCGAGCCGGGTGACGTGGTCCTCGAAGACTGGCCGCAACCCGCCGATGTCGGGCCACAGCACGAGGCCCCTCGTGACCTCGCCGTCGGGCCGGCCGACGATCGCCGGCGTGCCGGTGGGGAGGGTGATCCGCTCGACGCTCACGAGTACCGGTCGAGGATGGACGACTCGGCGATGCGCGAGATCGCGTCCTTGATCGTCGCCGCCCACTGGTCGCCGACCCCCTCGACGGCGGCGAGGTCGTCGATGGTGGCGCGCATCAGCTTGTCGAGGGAGTGGAAGTTGTCGACCAGCCGGTACGCCAGCTCGGCCGGCAGGCGGGGCACCTGCGAGAGCATCCGGTAGCCACGGGCCTGCAGGCTCCCGTCGAGGTCGGTCGTGCCGCCGGAGAGGTGCAGCGCCTCGGCGACGGCCTCGGGATCGAGCAGCTGGTCGGTCTCCAGGTCGCCGAGGGTGGCCATGGCCTGCTCGAGGTTCCACGAGGCGTCGGGTTGGAAGTAGTCGAGCACCACCTGGCGCCGATCGTCCTCCACGCCGGCCATCAGCTCGTTGAGCTGCAGGCGGACGAGGCGGCCGTCGGTGCCCAGCTCGACCAGGTACCGCTCGATCTCCTCGGCGATGCGCATGACCACCTCGGTGCGCTGCAGCAGCGTGACCACGTCGCGGACGGTGACCAGGTCCTCGATCTCGAGCGAGATGAGGGAGCTCGACACCTCGTCGAGGCGGCTGCGGTACCGCTCGAGGGTCTGCAGCGCCTGGTTGCACCGGTTCAGCACCGACGGGATCGGGTCGAGCTGGTGCTTGGAGTCGTGCATGTAGACGGTGAGCACCGCCATGTCCTCGGACACCGAGATGACCGGGACGCCGATGCTGCGCGCCACCCGCTCGGCGGTGCGGTGGCGCGTGCCCGTCTCGGTGGTGGGCACGTTGGGGTTCGGCACGAGGTGGACGTTCGCCCGGGCGATGCGGCTGGCGTCCGAGGCGAGGATGATCGCACCGTCGGTCTTCGCCAGCTCGGAGAGGCGCTGCGGCGAGAACGCGGCGTCCAGCAGGAAGCCGCCGGAACAGATGTTGAGCACCTCGGGGCCGTCGCCGACGACGATGAGCGCCCCCATCGACGCCTTCAGGATGCGGTCCAGACCTTCTCTCAGCGGCTGGCCGGGAGCGACGATGGCGAGCGCCTCGAGGAGGGCTTTGCTGCGCCGAGCTGCCATCGGGTCAATGTACCCGGAGGCCGAGTGCCCCGATGGCGTCGCCCAGCGTGGCGACGCGCACCAGGCGGATCCCCAGCCCCAGATCGGGGGTGGAGGCCGGGACCACGGCGTGGCGGAACCCGAGGCGCTCGGCCTCGCCGAGGCGGCGTTCGATCTGGGCGACCGAGCGGACCTCTCCCCCGAGGCCCACCTCGCCGCACACCACGGTGTGGGGACCGAGCGCGACGCTGGTGAGCGACGAGGCTGCGGCGAGCGCGAGGCCGAGGTCGGCTGCGGGCTCGGTGACCCGGGCGCCGCCGACCGCCATGACGTACGTGTCGAGGCCCGCCACCGGAACGTGGGCGCGGCGTTCGAGCACCGCCAGCATCATCGACACCCGGCTGGGATCGACCCCGTGCGCCTGGCGGCGCGGCTGCGGGAGGGAGCTCGACACCACCAGTGCCTGGATCTCGATGAGGAGGGGTCGGCGGCCTTCGAGCGTGGGCACGACGACCGAACCTGGGGAGCCGGGCCGCCGGTCGGTGAGGAAGAGCTCGGACGGGTCGTCGACGGTGAGGAGGCCGCCCTCGCCCATCGCCAGCAGACCCAGCTCCTGGGTGGAGCCGAAGCGGTGCTTCACCGCCCGCAGCATGCGCAGCGGGTGGTCGCGCTCGCCCTCGAAGGAGACCACGGTGTCGACGATGTGCTCGAGGGCGCGCGGGCCGGCAAGCGCACCCTCCTTCGTCACGTGGCCCACCAGCACCACCGAGATGTCGCGCTCCTTCGCGAGCTGCACCAGGTGGTGGGCGCAGTGGCGCACCTGCGCGACGGAGCCCGGAGCCGACGACAACGCGGGGTCGGCGACGGTCTGGATCGAGTCGATCACCACGACCGCCGGCCGGACCTCGTCGATCTGCCCGACGATGTGGGGCAGCGACACCTCGGAAGCGAGGAACAGCCGCCGGCGCACCGCCCCCAACCGCTCGGCACGGACTCGCACCTGCTGCGCCGACTCCTCGGCCGTCACGTAGAGCACCGGACGGTCGACCGCGATGCCGGCCAGCACCTGCAGGAGCAGCGTGGACTTGCCGATGCCGGGCTCGCCGCCCAGCAGGGTGACCGAACCGGGCACCAGGCCGCCACCCAGCACGCGGTCCAGCTCGCCCACCCCCGTGGGGCGAGGCACGGCGTCGTCGGCCTCGATCTCGCCGATCGGGCGGGCCGGGTGCGTGGGGGCGACGGCCGCGGCGGTCACCGGGCCCGGCAGATCGACCTCCTCCACGATGGAGTTCCACTCGCCGCACGCCGAGCAGCGACCGGACCACTTGGGGCTGGCGTCGCCGCACGACTGGCAGCGGTAGGTGGTGCGGACCTTCGAGGAGGCGGACATGGACGGGACGCTAACCAGGGGGTGCGACACCCTCGGAGGACCCCGGTGCCGGACGGCGCCGCATCGCGATCACCACCCGCCAGATCCCGGCGCCCACCAACAGGAGCGCGGCGACGGCGAACCAACGGAGCGGGCCTGCGTCCCTCGCCCCGGCCGACAGGGCCACCCGCTGCGACTGCTCGCCGCCGGATGCGAGGTCGACCGTCCACGCCCGAGCACGGTCGTCCACGGCGTCGGCGCCACGCGACGAGTCGTCCACCCCGGCGGGCATGCGGACGACGACGCGCAACGGGACCGACGGGCTCCCGCCGAACTCCGCTGCCAGCTCCTCCGCGGTGCGGCCGATCGGCAGCCCGTCGAGCGCCGCGGCCAGCCGCTCGTCGCCGAAGTCGGCGAGGTCGCCCGGCGAGCGGACGTTCCCTCGAACCGTCCACGTGGTGCGTGCGAAGCCGTCCTCGACCTCCACCCCGAAGTCCTCGAACATCGACCCGGCGACCTCGTCCAGCACGCCCTGCAGGTCGTCGGGCGAGCCGAACGGCTTGGAGATCGACACGACCGTGTCGTCGCCGCGCGCCATCGTGGCCGACCGCTCCCAGCCCGCTGCCTCCAGGTCGTCGGTGCGGATCTGCTCGTCCGGGTCGCCCAGGCGGTCGGCAGCCTCGGCGTCGAGCACCACCTCCACCGTCACCGTGCCGGAACCGTCCCGAGCGACCTCGACGCGCAGCTCGCCCGACACGTCGCACGCCGAGGCGACGAAGCCGAGCAGCCCGACCGTGACGACCGCCAACACGAGTCGAGCCGCCCTCCGGGGCGAGCGCTCATTGCGCGCGGACGACGGACCAGCTGGGCGGCGGGGGGCACGTCGCACGAGCGGCAACGCTACCCGGACCCGAACAAGGCGAACGGAGCGCGGACGTCCCCCGACGCGACGGAGCGGGGCCCGTGGGCCCCGCTCCGTTCGTACGTGTCGGTTGGCGTCAGTCGCCGGCGGTCGGTTCGCCTGCGCCCGTGCCGGTGCCTGCCAGCTCGGGCCCGGCCCACTGGCTGCCGAGCAGGCCGAAGTCGCCCTCGTCGGCGTCGGGCACGGCCGGCGGCACGAACCCTTCGCGAGCGCTGAAGACGATCTCCTTCTCGCCAGGGCGCTCGGGATCGTCGGCGGCGTCGACCACCACGATCTGGCCGGCACGGAACTCCTTCCACAGGAGCCGTTCCGACAGCGGGTCCTCGACCAGGCGCTGGATCGCACGGCGCAGCGGCCGGGCGCCCAGGGTGGGGTCGTAGCCCTTGTCGGCGAGGTGGAGCTTCGCCGCCTCGGTGACCTCGAAGCCCATGCCCTGGCCGACCATCTGGTCGGCGACACGCTTGACCATGAGGTCGACGATCGAGGTGACCTCGGCCTTCGACAGCTCGGAGAACACGATCGTCTCGTCGATGCGGTTCAGGAACTCGGGGCGGAAGTGCGTCTTCAGCGCCTCGTTCACCTTCTCCTTCATCCGCTCGTACGAGATCGCCTCGTCGCGGCGGGAGAAGCCGACGCTCGCCTTGCGGAGGTCGGCGGTGCCGAGGTTCGAGGTCATGATCAGCACCGTGTTGCGGAAGTCGACCGAGCGACCCTGCGAGTCGGTGAGGCGACCCTCCTCCAGGATCTGGAGGAGCGTGTTGAACACGTCGGGGTGCGCCTTCTCGATCTCGTCGAACAGCACGACCGAGAACGGCTTGCGCCGCACGGCCTCGGTGAGCTGACCGCCCTCCTCGTAGCCCACGTAGCCGGGGGGCGAACCCACCAGGCGGCTGACCGTGTGCTTCTCCATGTACTCGGACATGTCGAGGGTGATCATCGACTGCTCGTCGCCGAAGAGGAACTCGGCGAGCGTCTTGGCCAGCTCGGTCTTGCCGACGCCGGACGGGCCCAGGAAGATGAACGAGCCGGACGGCCGCTTCGGGTCCTTCAGGCCCGCACGGGTGCGGCGGATGGCCTGGCTGACCGCCTTGATGGCCTCGTCCTGGCCGATGACCCGCTTGTGGAGCTCGTCCTCCATGCGGAGCAGCTTGGCGGTCTCCTCCTCGGTGAGCTTGTAGACGGGGATGCCCGTCCACAGCGACAGCACCTCGGCGATGGCCTCTTCGTCGACCTCGTCGAAGAGGTCGACGCCCGACGCCTTCATCTCGGCGTCCTTCTCGTCCTTGCGGGAGAGCAGCTCCTTCTCGCGGTCGCGCAGGCGGCCCGCCTCTTCGAAGTCCTGCCGCTCGACGGCCTCCTTCTTCTGCCGCGTCACCTCGGCGATCTCGTTCTCGAGCTCGCGGTAGTCGGGCGGCGTCTGCATCCGGCGGATGCGGAGGCGCGAGCCGGCCTCGTCGATGAGGTCGATCGCCTTGTCGGGCAGCTGGCGGTCGGAGATGTAGCGGTCGGCGAGGTTCGCCGCCGCGATCAGCGCCTGGTCGGTGATGGTGACCCGGTGGTGGTTCTCGTAGCGCTCGCGGAGGCCCTTCAGGATCTCGATCGTGTGGGCGACCGACGGCTCCTCGACCAGCACCTTCTGGAACCGGCGCTCGAGCGCGGCGTCCTTCTCGAGGTGCTTGCGGTACTCGTCGAGCGTGGTGGCGCCGATGGTCTGCAGCTCGCCGCGGGCCAGCATCGGCTT
>JBIQID010000189.1:0-3426 GCA_044508215.1 Actinomycetota bacterium
GATCGGGATCCGATCGTGTGGTGCACCGGAATGACGGTGCTAGAGGAACAGGGTGGGGCCGGCGGCCATGAACTGCACCTGCGTCAGGGCGAGGGCCACGACGGCGCCGCCGATCGCCCACCTGACCGCACCGAGCAGCACTGGGTCACGAGACCACCGGTAGCGGACGAACAGCGCGACGGGGAACACGACGACCAGCGCCATCAGCGAGCGGCGGAGCCGAAGGCGGTTCTCCGCGCCCTGCTTGGTGGCGGGGAGCCCGTCGGCTCGTTCGAGGAGCGGCACCAGCTCGGCGATCGGCACGCCACGGCCGCCCGAGAACGTGACGACACCGACTGCTCGGCCCGCAGCGTCGACCACCGGGCTCCCCGAGCTGCCGGGCTGCGTGGCAGCCGTGTAGGCGAGCGTGGTGATCCCCCGGACGACGTCGCGGTGCGGCAGCAGCTCGCCCCGGGTGACCGTGGGCCCAACGCCCCCGGGGTAGCCGATCGTCGCCACCGCCGAACCCGCGGTGATCCCTGGAGGAGCGACCGGCACCACGGGCCGATCGCCCGAGGGGCACTTCAGCACGGCGAGGTCCATGTCGCGATCGGCCACGACCGTGTAGCACTCGACCCGTTCGCCGTCGGAGAAGTCGATGTAGATGTCGGTCGTCCCGGCGCGGGCGACGTGCAGGTTCGTCACCACCGTGTCCTCGCCGGCGACCCAGCCGGACCCGATCACACCCGCGCTGCGGACCAGGCCCACCGAGCGCGTCACGTGCTCCGTCACCGACTCGGGGACCGGTTCGCGCCCGCTCGGCTGCTCGATCTCGCCGTCCGCCTGCGCCGCCGCCGGCCCGGCGATGAAACCGAGGGCGAAGAACGGGAGCGCCGCCACCGCCAGCAGCCCCGCAGCGGTCCCACGGACGTACGCCCGCCGTCCGCGATGCGTGCCGCGCCCGGGTCTCCCTCCCACCTGCACCACGGTACGGAACCGGCTGCGCCCGGGCAGGGATCGGATCGCGACGACTCGGGACAACTGACCCTTCTGCATCCGGTGAGGTCGAGCGCATCATCGGCTCATGACGGACACCCTCGACGTCCTCCTGCTCGAGAGCCACCAGGGTGCGGCCGCCGCGGCAGAGACGGAGCTGCTCGCCGCCGGCCACCGCGTCCACCGGTGCCACGACGAACGAAGCCGCGGCTACCCGTGCGTGGGCCTGAGCCCCGACGGGGCCTGTCCGCTGGACGGGCCCATCGACGTGGCGCTCGACGTCCGCCAGCACATCACCCCTCGCCCCACCCCTCTCGAGGACGGGGTGACCTGCGCCTCCCGCGAGGGGATCCCGCTCGTCATCGACGGGAGCGACCTGCTCGACCCGTTCGCACGGATCGCCACCACCCACGTCCGTGGCCACGTCGCCAGGGCCTGCACCGAGGCGGTCGACGAGGCCCTCCGCCCACTGGCGACGGCGGCGCAGGAGTCGCTCCACGCGTTCATGACCTCCCGCGGCCACGACGTCGACGCCGCGCAGCTCTCGTTCGAGGCGAGGGGAGCCCACCTGGTGGTCCGGCTCCGCACCGACGGGCTCGACCGCTCGATGGCGTCGCTCCTCGCGGTGCGAGCGCTCGATGCGATCCGCCCGGTCAACCGCCGCTGGAAGAAGGTGGACGTGGTCTGGGTGGGCTGACCGACCGTCGTTCCGTTGCGTGATGCCGGCCCGATCGGGCCGGTTCTACGCAGCAGAACGCCAGGTGCGTCCGGGGGAGGGACGCGACGAGGGCGCCGCGGATGCGGCGCCCTCGTCTTCGTTTTCGTTCTCGAGGCCGACCGAGGGTCGACCCATCGAACGGATCAGCTCAGCTCAGATGAAGAACGAGATGATCCGGGCGATGGTGAGCACCTCATCCAGGGTGCAGCCGGTGCTGAACACGGCCGTCCCCAAGAGGACCCCTCCGAGCGCGAAGTTCTTGCGATTCTTGATCATGATGGCGCCAGTCTCCCTCAGCTGGACGATGGAAAGCCTGAAGGTACCACTCCCCCGGGCGAGCGCCAGACCCTTCTGCGACAGGGTTTCGACGGACCCGTCCGCGTCCCTGGGATGGAGGCCACGGCTACACTCGCCGCCACCCCGCGGGTGTAGCTCAATGGCTAGAGCCCCAGCCTTCCAAGCTGGTTATGCGAGTTCGATTCTCGTCACCCGCTCTGCTGGCGCCGGCCTCACGATCTTTGTGAGACGACCTCTTGTCATGGTCGTAACAGAGTCGTAGCGTCGCACCCGTCCCCATCGCGGGAGGGGCACATGGGCGAGGTCACGCATCCGAGCCGGACCCGAGGCGTCCAGATCGCCGCGGAGCAGGCACTGCCCGCAGCCACGGCGGTGCTCGCCGCGACGCTCGCGTTCGGCTGCGTGCGACAAGGCGGGTTCGCCGCTGGGGACGGAAGGACGCTGGCGATCGGCGCCGTCGTCGCAGCCCTCGTTGCGTGCGCCGCTGTGCCACCGACCCGGATCGAGCTCCTCGGCGCTCCGCTCCTGCCGGCGGCCGCGTTCGCCGTGTGGGCGGTGATCGCTGCGGCGATCGCAGGGCCGCCCGCCTCCCCCCGGTGGATGGTCCAAGCGGTGGTGGCGTGCGCGGCCGCGTTCGTCGTGGCGCGGAGGACGAGCGGCGAGGACCGGGAGGTCCTGTTGACCGGGCTGGCAGTGCTCGCCGCGGTGCTCGCCCTCACCGGGTGGTGGGGCGTGGCGGCACACGACGCTCCACAGGGCCTGCCGGGGAACGGGCTGTGGCGGGCGGCGTCGACGATCACCTACGCGAACGCGACGGCCGCGGTCCTGGTCCCGGTCCTCCTCGTGACGGTGGCGCGGTTCGTCCGTCACCGGTCCCGGCTCGAAGCGGTCCTCGCCGCGACCATGGCGATGGGGATCGCCGCCACGATGAGCCGAGCAGGGCTCGCGTGCCTGCTGCTCGGGCTGGCGGTGCTCGCCGGCCTGCTCGGCGTCCGGAAGGTCCTGGTTGCGCTGGCGCCGATCGCCGTCGGGGCGGGCATCGCCACCGCCGGCCTCCTCCCGTCGCTCCCCGAGGCATCGTCCGGGCACCCG
Organism: Actinomycetota bacterium; assembly: GCA_044508215.1. Taxonomy (GTDB): domain Bacteria; phylum Actinomycetota; class Acidimicrobiia; order Acidimicrobiales; family Microtrichaceae; genus JAEZFI01. Next base: position 3,083 of record JBIQID010000189.1, read on the forward strand.
GCCATCGCCGTGGCCGCGCTCGTGGTGGGCGCGGCCGCCACCTGGTGGCTCACCGCCCAGCGGCCCACGTTCGCGCTCCTGGCGGCCGGCGCGATGGTGGCGCTGCTGGCGGTCGCTCCGGTGCTCCTGCCGTCGGCCCGCGAGGCGTTCGACGTGGTGGGCGACGGCCGGATCACCTTCGCCTCCCCCGACCGGGCGGACATGCTGCGCGGCGCTGCCGACCTCGCTCGCGAGCGCCCCCTCGTGGGCGTCGGACCGGGGCTGGCCGGCTTCGCCTACCACCGCGACTCCGGTGAGCGGGTGTTCGCCCACTTCGCCCACAACGAGTACCTCCAGGTCTGGCT
>JBIQID010000032.1:0-23997 GCA_044508215.1 Actinomycetota bacterium
TCGGGGCATGCTGAAACGCTACTACTGCGGTAGTAGAGGTCCAACAGGTGACTCGCTCATCGGGTGATGCGCCCGGCCGATGGGAATGGGTCCGGCGACTCCCTGCCGCCGGGGATGGAGGCGTCCCATGAGGTTCCGTCGATTCGTCGAAGAGGCCCTGACTCGATCCGCCGAGGCGGTGGTGAAGGTGAGCAACACCGTGCGGACCGGCTGGATGCTCGCCACGCGGGACGAGGACTTCCGTCTGCCGGAGCTGGCGCCAGAGGGCTGACCGGCGAGCGCGACGGTAGATCCAGCCCCACGATTCGCGGGGCGCAGGATGCCATTCTCCGCCGAGAATGGCGTTCTGGCGCCCGCGAATCCCGGAAAACCGCGCTCTCCGTCCCGCGAAACGGGAGGGGCGCGGTCGACTGCGTCAGCGGAGACAGGTGGGTCAGCCGGGCCGGATGTTCAGCGGAACAGGTCTTCGGAGGGGTGGCGCACGATCGCTGAGCGGACGGTGTCGTCGCCGAACCAGGCGGGGTCGATCCCTCGCACCACCGCCACGGGCACACCCGCGGCCTTGCCCATGACGAGGTCGGCTGCGCCGGCGATCTCGTCGACGATCGCCACCTCGGTCACCTGCAGCTCGCGCCCGTAGGCGTCGGCCGTCCCGCGCAGGTCGAGCACCGGTCGGAGCCCAGCCGAGCCGATCGCCACGTCGGTGACCCCTCGCCGCCACGGGCGGCCGAAGGTGTCCGACACGATCACGGCCACGGTCGTGCCAGTGCGGCCGACGATCGCGTCGCGGATCCGCCGAGCCGAGCGGTCGGGATCCTCGGGCAGCAGCGCCGCCCACCCGCGGTCGACGTTCGACAGGTCCACGCCGGCGTTGGCGCAGACGAAGCCGTGCCGGGTCTCGGAGATCACCAGGTCGCCGCGGCGCCGCAGGACCCGCACCGACTCGCTCTCCACCACGGGCTTGTGGCTGAGCGGGTCGCTCGGGTCCACCTCGACCATCGCGCCCTCGGCCTTCGACACCACCTTCTGGGTCACGACCACGACGTCGTGGTCCACCAGGTCCACCGCGTCGAGGATCATGCCGGCCAGGTCGTCGCCGCGGCCGACCTCGCCGAGGCCCTCGACGGGCAGCACCTGGAGACCGGGGCCGGTGCTCACGCGAGCGTCGCCGCTGCGATGCAGTCGCGGCCGAGGCGGGCCGCGGCGGCGCGATCGGTCATCACCGTGGAGGTCACATGGCAGCGCACGCCCAGCTCTTCGATCGCCGGTGCGAGGTCGGCGTCCACCTCGTCGACCAGCAAGGTGGAGCACACCTCGCGGTACCACTCGGCCACCCCGCGGGCGCTCGGCTCGCCGCCCAGCTCGGCGAGCAGCCGATCGGCGGGCCCCTTCAGCGCTCGTCCGCCGATGATCGGTGAGACGGCCACGCACCGGTCCCGGGCGGCGACGACGGCGTCGCGGATCCCTGGGACGGCGAACACCGGCCCGATCGACACCACAGGGTTCGACGGCGCGATCACCACGAGGTCGGCGCCGTCGATCGCCTCGAGCACGCCGGGCGCGGGGGTCGCCGCCTCGGCGCCCACGAAGCGCACCTCTGCGACCGGCACACCGTGCTGCTCGCGCACGAAGTACTCCTGGAACGACAGCTCGTCGCCGTCGACGGTCAGCAAGCGGGTGGCGAGGGGATCATCGGTCACGGGCAGCACCGCGAACCCCAGGCCCCACGCAGCGGCGATCTCGGTGGTCACCTCCGACAGCGCCGCGCCCTCGGCGAGGCGGGTGGTCCGCCACAGGTGCGTGCCGAGGTCCCGGTCGCCCAGGGAGAACCACCCGATGTCGGGCCGCTCGGCGCTCGCGGCGTACCGGCGGAGCTCGTCCATGGCCCGCCACGTCTCGTCCCGGAGGCCCCAGCCGCGCTCGGGGTCGATCGCCTCGGCGCACGTGTAGACGACCGTGTCGAGGTCGGGGGAGACGGCCAGGCCGCAGATCCGCTCGTCGTCGGCGACGTTCACGACGGCGGTCAGTTCGGTGGCCGCCTCCACGTCCTGGAAGCCGCGCAGCAGCCGAGCGGCACCGACGCCGCCGGCGATCACACAGACCCTCACGAACGAACCTTCACGGGCAGACCTTCAGAACAAGTCCTCGGCGACCAGACCCTCACGCTCCGGCCCCGCTCGGCTGGGAGGCCGCCCGACGGCCTCAGGAGAGGTGGCTGAGCTTGCCCTGCACGAAGTCGAGGTCGGCGGTGACCATCATCGTGACGAGCTGCTCGAACGACACCTCGGGCGTCCAGTTCAGGACCTTCTGGGCCTTCGCCGGGTCACCGATGAGGAGGTCGACCTCGGCGGGACGGAAGAACTTCTCGTCGACCACCACGTAGTCCTCCCAGTTGAGGTCGACGTGGCCGAACGCGATCTCGCAGAACTCCCGCACCGAGTGCGTCTCGCCGGTGGCAACCACGTAGTCGTCGGGCTGGTCCTGCTGCAGCATCAGCCACATCGCCCGCACGTAGTCGCCGGCGAAGCCCCAGTCGCGCTGCGCCTCCAGGTTGCCCAGCCGGAGCTCGTCCTGCAGGCCCAGCTTGATGCGAGCAACAGCGTGGCTGATCTTGCGGGTCACGAACTCGAGGCCCCGGCGGGGCGACTCGTGGTTGAAGAGGATGCCGGAGCTGGCGTGCAGGTCGTAGCTCTCCCGGTAGTTCACGGTGATCCAGTGGCCGTACACCTTGGCCACGCCGTAGGGGGAGCGCGGGTAGAACGGCGTGGTCTCGCGCTGGGGGACCTCGAGGACCTTCCCGAACATCTCCGAGCTGGACGCCTGGTAGAAGCGGATCTCGGGGTTCACCACCCGGATGGCGTCGAGGAGGCGGGTCACGCCCAGGGCCGTCACCTCACCCGTCATCACGGGCTGGTTGAACGAGGTGGGCACGAACGACTGCGCGGCGAGGTTGTACACCTCGTCGGGGCGGTACTCCCGCAGCAGCTCGATCAGCGACATCTGGTCGAGCAGATCGCCCTGGACCGTGGCGATCTTGTCCTGCAGGTGGGCGATGCGCTCGAAGGTGACCGTGGAGGAGCGCCTGACCATGCCGAAGACTTCGTAGTCCTGCTCCAACAGGAGCTCCGCCAGGTACGAGCCGTCCTGGCCGGTGATGCCGGTGATGAGCGCTCTCTTCTTCGCCATAGGTGTCCCGACACTACTCGGGTCGGTCCCGAGCCCATGGCAGCCGAACGGATCAGGTGCCGCAGGGCCCGGTGCCCCCGCCCGAGGTGGGGGAGGGTGCCGTCACCTCGGGCGGCACGGTCAGGGGCGGGTGCGGCACTCCTCGAGCAGCTCCCGGAGGCTCCGCTCGATGGGGATCTCGGGCTCCCAGCCGGTGTGCTCGGTGATGAGCGAGTGGTCGCCGACGAGGACGGGGAGGTCGACCGGGCGCTGCAGGTCGGGGTCCGCCTCGATGCGCAGCGGCCGCTCGGCGTTGGCGATCAGCATGTCGCACACCTCCGCCACCGAGAACGCCGTGCCGCTGCAGACGTTGTAGACGGTGCCGGGGTGCCCGGACGTGACCAGCGTCCGGTAGGCGCGCACCACGTCGCGCACGTCGGTGAGGTCACGGCGGGGTGTCAGGTTGCCGGCGCTGATGGTGTCACCGCCCTCGCGCTCCGTCCGGACGATGCGCATCGCCACGGCAGGGGCCAGGAACCGCTCGGACTGCCCGGGGCCCACGTGGTTGAACGCCCGCACGCACACCACGTCCAGGCCACGACCCAGCCAGGCCTGCAGGCCCAGGAACTCCGCCGCGATCTTCGAGGCGGCGTATGGGCTGACGGGTCGCAGGGGAGTGGCCTCGGTGATCGGCAGCTCCTCCGGCGGCACGATGCCGTACACGTCGGCGCTGCCGATGCTGAGCACGCGTTCGACGCCGGCGGTGCGGGCCGCGGCCAGCACGTTGAGCGTGCCCTCGGCGTTCGCCCGGAACGTGTCGAGCGGGTGGTCCCACGAACCACCCACGTCGGCGTCGCCCGCCAGGTGGTACACCACCTCGGGCGCGACGTCGAGGAACAGCTTCTCGAAGCCCTCGGCGTCGAGGAGGTCCGGACCGCCTTCGGAGCGGTCGGTGCCGATCACCTCGTCGCCCGCGTCGGTCAGGTGCTGCGCCAGGTGGCGGCCGACGAAGCCGCTGGCGCCGGTGATGAGTGCACGCACGTCAGGTGACCTCGGGGCGGGGGTCCATCGCCGCAGCATACGCGGAGGCCTCGGCTACGCTCGGGCCACGGACGGACGTGACCGGGCGTGCGGAGCGTCGAACCACCCACCCCCCTCCCCACCTGCACCCTCCGTATGTCGCTGACCTCTCCCCCTGACGATCCCGTCGCACCGTCCACCGCCGAAGACGCAGCGGTGCACCGTCAGGGGGCGCCCACCGTCGTGGCGGTCGTGGTCACCCGCGACCCCGGTCCGTCGTTCGACGAGGCCATGGAGTCGCTGGCCGCGCAGGACTACCCGACGCTGTCGATCCTCGTGGTCGACGCCGGGAGCGCCGAGGACGTGACGCCGCGGGTCGCCGAGGTGGCGCCCTCCGCGTTCGTGCGCCGCTCGGAGCAGCCCCTGTCGTTCGCCGAGGCCACCGAAGGGGTCCTCGGCACCGTGGAAGGCGCCGCGTTCTACCTGTTCTGCCACGACGACACGGCGCTCGAGGAGGGAGCGGTGCAGGCGTTGGTCGCCGAGGCGTTCCGCTCGAACGCCGGGATCGTCGGGGCGAAGCTCGTCGACTGGGACGACCCCGAGCGCCTGCGGTCGGTGGGCGCACGGGTCGACCGGTTCGCCTACCCGGCGCCGATCTCCGAGCCGGGCGAGCTCGACCAGGCCCAGCACGACGTGGCGCAGGAGGTCTTCTTGGTCTCCAGCGCGGCGATGCTGGTCCGCGCCGACCTCTTCGGCGATCTCGCCGGGTTCGACCCCACGGTCGACCTGGTCGCCGCCGAGCTGGACCTCTGCTGGCGGGCCCGAGTCGCCGGAGCGCGGACCGTGGTGGCCCCCTCCGCCGTCGCTCGGCACGCCTCGAGATCGCCGGTGTCGGATCCCGACGCGGAGGAGGCCCGGCGCTCGCACCGAGCCCAGGCCCGGGTGCTGTTCACCTGCGCATCGACCGCCACGCTCCTGCGGGTGGTCCCGGTGGCGGCCGTCCTCTCCATCCTCGACCTGCTCCTCAACCTGGTCACCGGCCGCCTCTCCAACGTGAGGGACATCGGCGGCGCCTGGGTGTGGAACGTGGTGCACCTTCCCCGCACCCTCGCGGCACGACGCCGCACCCAACGACGGCGCAGGACCTCCGATCGGGAGATCGCGCTCCAACAGGTGAGGGGTTCCGCCCGGATCGCCGCGTACTTCCGGCGCGCCCGGTCGAGTGGTGAGGTGCGCCTGCCGGCAGCCATCGCCGCGGCACGCGGCCTCCCGGCGCAGTGGCACGAGGGGAGCGGCGGGCTGGCACTCGGCGGGCTGGCGGCGATCGCGCTGGTGCTGCTGCTCGGGTCGCGGGGCATCCTCACCGACGGCGCCACCGCCATGCGCGAGCTGGCGCCGCTCACCGACCCCGGCGCCCTCATGCGTCACTGGTGGGACGGCTGGCGGCCGGCGGGGACCGGGCACGCTGCCCCGGCGCCGCTCCTCCACCTCGTCGTGGGCCTGGCCGACAAGGTGACCTTCGGATCCGGCGGATTCGTGCGCACGTTGCTGGTGCTGCTCCCGCTGTTCCTCGGCCCGATCGGTGCCTGGCGGATGATGCGCGGTGCGGGCTCGTCGCGCGCCCGCCTGGCAGCGACCGCCGCCTACGCCGCAGTGCCGGTCGCCATGGATGCCGTCGCCGAAGGACGGCTGGCTGCGATCGGCCTCTACGGGGCGATGCCGTGGATCCTCGGCCGGCTGCTCCGGATCGCCGCCGGCGCGGGCGGCGACGCCACCGCGACGCCGATGACCGGTCCAGTCGACGAACGTCGGATGCGGAGCCCCGGGCGTGCCGGCGCGGGTCTCGGGCTGGTGGTGGCCGCGGCGATGCTCGTCGCGCCCCTTTCGCTCGCAGTGCTGCTGGTGACCGCGCTGGTGGTCGCCATCGTGCAGGCCGACGGCGGCGTCGCCCGGGTGCGTCGAGTGCTGGTGACCACCGCCGTGGCGACCGTCGTCGCCTTGTTGGTCCACCTGCCGTCGGCGGTCGACCTCCTCGCGAACCGTGACCGCTGGTCGGCGCCGTGGGCAGGCGGCACCTGGCGAGAGGTCCCATCGCTGCGCCGCCTCTTCCAGCTCTCGGTCGGCCCGACGCCCGGCGGCTGGCTGTTCCTCGGTCTCGCGATCGCCGCCGTGCTGGTGCTTCTCGTCGGCCGCGGCTGGCGGCTCCGCTGGGGCATCACCGGATGGGCGCTCGCCGTCGCCTCGTGGCTCTCGGTGGCGGCGCTGGCCCGCTGGGGCGGTGACGGGTCCCTGCCATCGCTGTCGTTCCTGCTCGTCCCCGCCGCGCTCGGCCTCGCCCTCGCGATCGGGTCCGGCGTGGCGGCCTTCGAGGCAGACGTCATGGGATCGGTGTTCGGCTGGCGGCAGGTGGGCTCGGCCGTCGCGCTCGTGGCGGTGCTCGCCGGGCTGCTGCCGTTCCTCGTTGCGTCGGCCGACGGTCGCTGGCGGTCACCCAACCTCGGCGTCGCCAGCTCGCTCACCGCGCTCGCCGAGGACGAGGAGGGGACGGGTCGCGCCCTGTGGCTCGGCGTGCCCGGCGACCTTCCGGGCGCGGCGCACGTCATCGACGGCGGGGTCGGCGTCCTGCTCACCGACCGGATCGTCCCGACGTTCGACGACGCTGCGTCGTGGCCGATGTCCGACGAGGAGCGGGACCTCCTCGCCGACGTGGAGCAGTTGCAGCGCGCCGAGACCCGCACCGCCGGGGAGGCGCTCGCTCGCTACGAGGTCGGCTACGTGATCGTGCTGCGTTCACCCGACGGGCGCACCTCGGTGGAGGTCCCCCAGCTGGCGCCGCTGCTCGACGTGCTGGGCGAGCAGCTGGACCTGCGGCCCGTCGAGGTGTCGCCCGGGATGGACGTGTACCGCACCGGTGACGTCGACGAGCCCGCCGATCGAGGTGAGGGCGGTGGAGGACATCGCCTGTTGGTCGTCCTGCAGCTCGTCGCCATCGTGGCGGCGGCCGCGGTGGCCGGCAGCCGTCGGCGTGCCCCCGCTGCGTCGATGACGGAGGCGGTCGACAGCGAGGAGGTGGCCCAGTGACCCGGCGGCTCGCAGCCCTCGTGGTGGTCGCCGCGCTCGTCCTGCTCGTGGCAGCCCTCCTCCCCGACGACGTCGAGCGCTCGACGGTCCCTGACCCGCTCGAGCTGCCGGTGGCGGTCGCCTCCACGGACGCCGCGTCCTCCACCTGGTTCTGCGCAGCGGGCGGTGCCACCACGCCCGGCGCGGTCACGCACACCGTCAGCCTCTCGAACGCAGGGGAGCAGGCGGTGACGGCCCGGCTGCAGACACCACAGGAGGAGGGCGACCCCCTGGTCGCCGAGGTCGAGGTTCCGGCACGGTCGGTGGTCCCGGTGGGGGCCGACGCGTTCGGCGGTGCACAGCCCCGGTCGGTGACCGTCACCGCAGGCGGACCGATCTCCGTCACCCACCGGTTGGTGTCCGAAGGAGTGGCGGAGGAGGCCGTCTGCGCCAACCGGGGGGCCTCGCAGTGGTACTTCCCGGCCGCCTACTCGCAGAACGGCGGAAAGGTGACCGCCGGCTCGGCGCTGCTGTGGGTCTACAACCCGTTCCCAGCGGACGCGAGCATCGATGTGACGATCGTGACCGAGGCCGGGGTCCGCCAGCCGGGCGACCTCACCGGCTTCGTCGTGTCGTCGGGCCAGGCCCGGGCGATCGAGCTCGCAGACGTCGCACAGCGCCGCGACCAGTTCGCCGTGGCGGTCGAGACACGCGCCGGGCGGGTCGTGGCCGAGCTGGTGCAGGCGACCGACGGCACCACCGCCACCCGAGGCGTGCGCATCCAGACCGGCGTGAGCGAGCCGGCGATGCGATGGGTGTTCCCCGACAGCGAGGGGGTGGCGGGCGTGGGTGAGCGGCTGGTCCTGTACAACCCGTCCGCCGAGCCGATCACCGCGCTCGTGGCCGTCCGCCCCGACGGTGCGGACACCGAGACCATGCCCGACCCGTTCGTGCTCGACGTACCGGGCCGCCGCTACGTCATGTTGGACCTCGCCGCCGAGACGCGGCTGCCCCCGACCGGGATGCGGACCATCACCGTCGAGACCGACGCCGAGACGGGCCTGGTCGCCCAGCGCCTCCTCAGCGTCTCGGGCGGCGACGGTTGGCCCCTCTCGAGCGGCGCGGCCAACTCGACCGGCTTGCGGATCGAAGCCACACGCTGGATCGTCCCCCGGATCGACCGTGCCGACGCGGGACGCTCCATCCTGAGGATCGTGAACCCGTCCGCCGACTCGATCGCCGTGGTGTCCATCACCGCCATCGGCAACGGCGAGGAGGTCGCGCCGGAGGGGATCGGACGCGTCGAGGTGCCGCCCGGTGCGACCGCCACCGTCGACGTGGGCGCTGCCGCCGCTCCCGACGTGCCCACGCTGCTGCGGCTCGAGTCCGAGCTGCCGGTCGTGGTGGAACGACGTGCGTTCGCGTCGACCAACACCGACCTGTGGGTGGTCCCGGCCATCGCCGAGCGGGACACCGTGCGCGCTGTCGAGGCGTTGCCCCAGCTGGTGGAGCCGGGCGGGTGACGCTCCGCATCGTCGTCGTCCTGGTGGTCGTGGCGGTCGCCGTCGTCGTCGCGCTCCTGCTGCAGCGGCGTCGTCCTGCCCCGCCCACGAACCCGTCCGCCTACGAAGCGCCCGCCCAGCTGGATCGTGCGGACTTCGCCCGTCCCGACACGCCGTGGCTGGTGGCGACGTTCACCTCCGCCACCTGCAACAGCTGCGCAGACGTGCGGATGAAGGCCTCGGTGCTCGAGTCGGCCGAGGTGGCCTTCGACGACGTCGAGGTGGGGGCCCGCCCCGAGCTGCACCAGCGGTACGCCATCGAGGCGGTACCGATCGTGGTCGTGACCGACCGCACGGGCGAGGTCCGACGTTCGTTCGTGGGGCCGGTGAGCTCGACGCACCTCTGGGGAGCGCTGGCCGAGCTGCGCGAGCCCGGCTCGGTGCCCCCCGGCTGCGACACCGGCGCGAACCCCGGGCACGATCACCCCGCCTGACCCGCCCCCGCCGAATCCGGACAGCTTGAACCTGTCCCGATGTGGGCGACCCCCGCGGCGGGATCCGGACAGCTTGAACCTGTCCCGATGTGGCGACCCCTGCATGATGTGGACAGCTTGAACCTGTCCCTATTCGGGCGACCCCCGCGGCGGGATCCGGACAGCTTGAAGTTGTCCGGATGTGGGGCAGCGGCTCAGTGCTGCTCGATCTCGGCGTGCGTGGTGGGCGGCGGCGGGGTGATCGGCGCGGTCTCCGGCGGCAGGGGCGGAGGCTCGGGCACGTTCTCGGGATCGATGCGGCCCAGCTCGACCAGCCGGTTCACCTCGGCGCCCGAGATCGTCTCGTGCTCGAGCAGCGCCCGAGCGACGAGGTCGAGCCCCTTGCGGTGCTCGCTCAGCAGGTCGCTGCACCGGGCCTCGCACTCGCGGAGGATCTTCTCGACCTCCTCGTCGATGACCCGAGCCGTCTCGTCGGAGTAGTCGCGGGTGCTCATCAGGTCCTCGCCGAGGAACACCTGGCTCTGCGAGCCCCACGCCATGGGACCGACACGTTCGCTCATGCCCCACTCGCGGACCATCTTCCGCGCACGCTCGGTGCTGACCACGAGGTCGTTGTTCGCCCCGGTGGAGACCACGCCGAACACCAGGCGCTCGGCGATGCGGCCGCCCATGGCGACCACGATCGACTCCTCGAGGTAGTCCTGGTCGTAGGAGTGGCGCTCCTCGGCCGGCAGCTGCTGGGTGACGCCGAGGGCCATGCCCATGGGCAGGATCGTGACCTTGTGCAGCGGGTCGGCGTGGGGGAGCACCGAGGCGCAGACCGCGTGGCCGGCCTCGTGGTAGGCGGTGAGCTCCTTCTCACGGTCGGACAGCGCCATGGACTCGCGGCGCTGGCCCATCAGCACCCGGTCGCGGGCGTACTCGAAGTCGTCGTTCGAGACGGCGCTCTTGCCGTGGCGCACTGCGTGGAGCGCTGCCTCGTTCACGAGGTTGGAGAGGTCGGCACCCGACATGCCGGGCGTCCCCCGCGCGATCAGGTCGAGGTCGATCTCGGGCGACATCCGCTTGTGCCGGACGTGCACCTCGAGGATCTTGCGCCGGTCGTCGAGCTCGGGCAGCGGGACCACCACCTGGCGGTCGAAGCGGCCGGGCCGGAGGAGCGCCGGATCCAAGATGTCGGGGCGGTTGGTGGCCGCCATCATCACGATGCCCTCGGTGGCCTCGAAGCCGTCCATCTCGGAGAGCATCTGGTTGAGCGTCTGCTCGCGCTCGTCGTGGCCACCACCGAGGCCGGCGCCACGCTTGCGACCGATCGAGTCGATCTCGTCGATGAAGATGATCGCCTTGCCCAGCTTGCGGGCCGATTCGAACAGGTCGCGCACGCGGCTGGCGCCGACGCCCACGAACATCTCCATGAAGTCGGAGCCGGACACCGAGAGGAACGGCACCCCCGCCTCGCCGGCCACCGCCCGAGCGATGAGCGTCTTGCCGGTGCCGGGCGGGCCCACGAGGAGCACGCCCTTCGGGATGCGGGCACCGATGGCGGCGAAGCGCTCGGGCTCCTTCAAGAAGTCGACGACCTCGCGGATCTCCAGCTTCACGCCCTCGTAGCCCGCCACGTCGGCGAACGTGGAGGCGGGGCGCTCGCTCGTGTAGGTCTTGGCCCGCGAGCGGCCGATCGACATGATCCCCGACATCTGGCCCTGCGCCCGGCGCTGCATCCAGATGAAGAAGCCGATCAGCAAGCCGACCGGGATGAGGAGCTGGAGGATCGGGCCGATGATCGACTGCTCGGGCGCCTTGAACTCGAGGGTGGTGTCGGCCTCGCGGATGCGCTCGAGGTCGGGCTCGGGGACGGAGTCGATGGGGCCCGCGGTGGTGAACGAGTCGCCGTTCGTGTATCGGCCCTCGATGACGCCGTTGTAGGTCGACCAGGTGATCTTCTCGACCTTCTTCGCGTCGACCTGCTCCATGAAGTCGGTGTAGGTGACCGACTCCTGCGGTGTGCGGTCGAGCATCACCGAGGAGAGGAGCACGCCCACCACGATCACGAACAGCACCCACAGGGACCAGCGGGGCAGCCCCTGGTCGAGGCGGCCCGGCCGCTGCGGGGGCGTGGGAGGCTGCTCGGGTGCCATGGGCAACAGCCTAGAAGCGCCGTATGGCAATTCCCCAGCGGACGCCCGCCGGCCGCTGCGGAACACGTCACGCATCGCTCCGGGTCCGCGCCGTTCGGGCGGTGCGCCGCTACGGTCCCCGCCGTGAGTCGGATCTGTGCCCGTCCCGGTTGTCGGCGTCACGCCTCGGCGACCCTCAGCTATGCGTACGCGGACCGCGTCGTCTGGGTCACCGACCTCACCCCGGAGGGCCATCCGATGACCCACGACCTCTGCGAGGAGCACGCCGGAGCGGTCCGCGTCCCCCGTGGGTGGGAGCTGCGCGACGAGCGCAGCACGGCACTCGTGCTGCCCTTCGCCGCCTCGGCGTGACGTGATCCCCGCCGGCCCCGCGGACGGTCGGCCCCGCTGGGGCCTGGGCGATGCGGCCATCGCCTACGGCATGGCGTTCATCGGTTCGCTGCTCCTGGTGAGCGTGGTGGAGGAGCCCGGCAACCTCACGATGGAGGAGGCGGTCCTCGTCAACCTCCCGCTGTGGATCTTCACGATCGGCTTCCCGATCTGGGCGACGCGGACCAAGGGCGACGGGCCCGTGCGGGACCTGCGCCTCGCCATCAAGTGGTACGACGTGCCGCTCGGCGCCGTGGTGGGCCTGGCCGCCCAGCTCGTCCTCCCGTTCATCTACCGGCTGTTCGTGTCGGAGCGCACCCTCGAACGCCTCGACGAGCCGGCGCGCGAGCTGGCCGATTCGGCCAGCTCCAGCTTCGGGAAGGTCCTGTTCGTGCTGACCACCGTGCTGGTCGCCCCGTTCGCCGAGGAGCTCTTCCACCGCGGCCTCGTGATGCGGGCGCTCGAACGGCGCACCGGGATCTGGCCGGCGCTCGCCATCAGCACGCTGATCTTCGCGCTCGTCCACTTCCAGGGGCTGCAGCTCCTCGGGCTCGTGGTGGCGGGCGGCGCGTTCGGCGTGCTCGCCGTCCTCACCGGCCGCCTCGGGCCCGCCATCACGGCGCACATGGCCTTCAACGGGCTGGCCGTCTGGACGCTCCTGACCAGCTAGCGCCTCCAGGTCGCCTCGCTGCGTCGTGCGCCCCTCACGGGCGGCTCCTACGCAGCAGAACGCCGTCCCTGGGCCGAACGGACCACCTGGGGTGCCCGGGCGGTGGGTCGTTCGTCTCATTCCTGCGCACGGCACTCAACAATCCGGCCAGGACGACGATGGTTGGTGCGACCGACGTGCGTGGGCAACGGCGCCCGCGCCCGAGCGAACCGTTGGGTGACATGCCTCGTACCTCCACCTCCCAGCCCCGCAGTGCGCACGGAAGCACCGGCAGCACGCCCTCGCCGGCTCCGCGGAGCCGGCAGCCCTTCACCGGGGCGGGGCCCGCGTGTCCCTCCTGTGCAGAGGAGCTCGTCGAGATCGAGCTCGTGATCGACGGTGCGCCGCTCACGATGCGTTCGTGCGGAACGTGCGACCGTCGCAGCTGGCACCGCGGCGACGAGTCGGTCGAGCTCGGCGGCGTGCTCGCCGACCTCTCGTCGGTCCCCACGCGGTACCGGCGCGACCTGGCAGGCCGGTAACCTCCCCGCCGGGTGCCGCCCGGCATCCCGCTGGGTTCCCGGCCTCGGTCAACCCAGCGCCCAGCTCCGGCCGACCTGGTCGCCGGCGCGCAACAGGCACCGGACCAGATGACTTCGCTCGACGCCGAAAGCGGGCCGGCGGCGCCCGACGCACCGGTCCCTGCTGACGACACGCTCGCAGAAGACCTCGAGGCGCAGGACCCGGTCTCCGAGGAGTGGCTCGAGACCTCGGGGGACGGTCCCCTCTGGTGGCCGTTCCGCCGCTATCCCGGCGACGACGAGGCCCGTCGCCTCCTGATGCGTGCGGCGTCGTTCGTCATCGTCGCCGCGTGCTGCGGCTTCGTGTTCTGGGTCGTCCACCCCGAGCTGATCCTGTCCGACAGCACCCCCACCGGCGGCGACATGGGCGCGCACGTGTGGGGCCCCGCCTTCCTGCGGGACCACCTGCTGCCGTCGTTCCGCCTCAGCGGGTGGACGCCCGACTGGTACAACGGCTTCCCCGCCTACACCTTCTACATGGTCGTGCCGTCGCTCGCGATCGTGGCGCTCGACGTGGGCTTCGTCCCCTGGTTCCTCGCTCCGGTCGTGGTGGCGGTGGCGGCCGTGGGTGGGACCTGGGCGTGGCGACGGGTCTCCGGAGCGCTGCTCCGCACCCTCGTGGCGACCGCGGCGATCGCCTTCGTGGTCCTCACGGTCGACGTCCCCTACAACGTGGCGTTCAAGCTGGTGGCGGTCTCGGGCCTCGTCACGCTGCCGGCCGCCGTGTGGTGGTTCGGCCACAACCTCGGTCTCCGCTTCGGCGGGCCCGAGCTGATGTCGATCGCGTCGGTCCTGTTCCTGATGGACCAGACGCTCTTCCACATCTACGGCGGCAACATCGCGTCGACGATGGCCGGCGAGTTCGCGTTCAGCATCTCGCTGACCTTCGCGTTCCTGTTCCTCGGCACCGTCGCCCGCGGCGTGCGCACCGGCCAGCACGTGGCGCTGGGAGCCGTGTTCGCCGCGCTGTGCGCGCTGAACCACGTGATCCCGTTCCTCTACTCGCTGGGCGCCGCGGCGGTGATCCTGCTCTACCGGCCCACGCTGCGCGCCCTCGTGTGGGTGGGGCAGACGGCGCTGATCGGGGGCGCCCTCGCAGCGTTCTGGTACCTGCCCTTCTACTTCACGTCCACCTACATGAACGACATGGGTTGGGAGAAGCTCGGCCCGCTCAAGAACGAGTACGGGGTGAACATCCCGAACAGCACCGAGCTCTGGCGGCACCTCCTGCCGTTCGCCCCGCACGTCTCGGATGCGGGGAACTCGACGCCCGACCCGAACATGCTCCACGGCAAGGTCTTCTTCGTCCTCGCCATCGTGGGCATCGCGCTCTCGCTCGTGAAGCGGGTGCGGGCGGGCCTGGTCCTCTCCACGATCGCCGTCGGGGCCGCGCTCGCGTTCCGGTACATGCCGCAGGGCCGCTTCTGGAACGCCCGCGTCCTCCCGCTCTACTACCTCTGCATCTACCTGCTCGCCGCGGTCGGCGTGTACCTCGTGCTGGTGCTGATCTCGCAGACCTTCACGTGGCTGTCGAAGGGAGCGCGCCTGGGAGCGGCCATTGCCTCTGTCGCCGTGCTGTACCTCCTCGTGATCCTGGGGGTGGAGCAGCTGTGGCCGTTCGTGGCGTCGGCCTCGGTTGGCGAGCGAGCCGTCCTTGTCGGCGTGCTGGCGGTTGCCGTCGTGGTGGTCGCGCTGGCGGCGCGACGACCGTCGGGCGCAGCGATCTCGTCGATCACCGTGGGCGTCGCCGCACTGGTCCTCGGCGTCCTGGCAGAGGTGTCGGTGGACGCCGGCGCCGCCGTCAGCTCGCTCCAGGTCGCTGTGGGCCTGATCGTGGTGCTGGTGCTCCTGTGCCTCGCCGCCCACCTCGACTCGATGCCGGCGCGACCCCTGCCCGCGCCCGCCGAACAGCACCGGTTGGTGACCTTCCTGGCGCCACCCAGCCGCCGCCACGCCTCACCGCTGTCGGCCTTCGCGATGGCGCTGATGGCGGCCGCGGTCGTCTTCGTGGTCCTCGGCATGTCGCTGCGGGTGCTCCCGGGCGGGCGCATGGCCACCGCGACGGGAGCCGACGGCGCGGTCACCGACCGGTACGAGTGGCGGCCGTTCGGCAACGGGCTGCTCACCCTCAGCTCCAGCTACTTCGGTGTCGCCCGCTCGTGGGCCGACTACAACTTCCGCGGCCTCGAGGACAAGGTCTCCGGAGGGGTCGACTGGAGCGAGGAGTACTTCGGCGTCGTCGAGGAGGCCGGCCGGGTGGGCCGCGAACACGGCTGCGGCCGGATGATGTGGGAGTACGACGGCGACCGGCAGGGGAGCTACGGCACGCCCATGGCGTTCATGCTCCTGCCGTACTTCACCGACGGGTGCATCGGCTCGCAGGAGGGCCTGTACTTCGAGGCGAGCGCCACCACCCCGTTCCACTTCCTCATGCAGAGCGCGCTGTCGGCGCGGTGCTCGTGTGCCCAGCGCTTCGACATCTTCGGGTTCTCCCAGTCGCCCTATCCGGGGTTCGACCTCGATCTCGGGATCCAGCAGATGCAGATGTTGGGGATCCGCTACTACATGGCCGACTCCGAGACCGCGACGGCCGCTGCAGACGCCGACCCGCGGCTGGTCGAGGTCGGTCGCTACACGCCGTCGATCCCCGAGGGGGTCGCCGAGCGCACCCCGTACGTCATCTACGAGGTCGCCGACTCGCCCGTGGTGCGCGGGCTCGACCACCTGCCGGAGGTGTGGCCGAACGTCCCCGAGAGCGCCCACGACCGCGTCGGGCCGTACGCGCAGTGGTTCATCGACCCGAGCCGTTGGGACGTGGTGCCGGCCAGCGACGGGCCGGAGGAGTGGCCACGCAACGAGGCGGTCACCGGGCCCGGCCACGACCGCCTCACCGACGACCAGCTGAGCGATGCCGCCCGCAAGTACACGCCGGCGCAGATCGAGGAGATGAAGGAGGCGAAGGCCAACACGCCCAAGCTGTCGCCGCTCCCTCCGTCGGAGCGGCCGCAGCGGGTGCGCGAGGCCAAGGTGTCGAACATCCGGACGAGCACCGACTCGATCAGCTTCGAGGTGGACGAGCCGGGCACACCGGTGCTGATCACTGCGTCGTACTTCCCCAACTGGAAGGCCGAGGGTGCGGACGGTCCGTGGCGGGTGGGACCGAACCAGATGGTGGTGGTCCCGACCTCGGAGGAGGTGTCGCTCACCTACGGCCGCACCCCGATCGAGGTGGGCAGCGCCGCGATCTCCGTCGCGGGCCTGGCGTTGTTGCTCCTGGTCGTGCACCGAGGTGCGTTCGTGGTGGGGCGTGACCCCCGCGAGCTGCCCGGCGACCGTGACGACCTGCCGCCGCTCGTCGACGACCCCGATCCCGCAGCCGACCGCGACGACCCCGACGAGGACCGTGTCGACGACGACGAGCTCGACCCCGACGAGTTCGACCCCGACGGGGACCGTGTCGACGACGTCGAGCTCGACGACGAGGCACTGCCCGAACCCGAACCCGACCCCGATCCCGACGACTGACGTCCCCTCGCGGACCGGTCCGCATCCGGGCAGAGGGGTCGCCCCGTTCCGGACCGGTCCGGATCTGGCGGGCTCCCCGCGGCGGATCCGGGCCGCATCGCCCACAATGTGGGTCCGTGAACTTCCTTCGCCGGTTCCTCGCCGTCGGTGCGGTCGCGACCGCCACCGACGTGGTGCTGGTGTACGTCCTCGCGCTCGGGTTCGGGATGCGTGCGATGTGGGCCGACGCGGTCGCGATCGCGGTCGCCACCGCCGTCAGCTTCTTCGGGCACCGGCACCTCTCGTTCTCCAGCACGCCGTCGAACCGCTGGTACCGCAACGTCGGCTCGTACCTGCTGTCGGCGGCCTGCGCCGGCGCAGCCGACGTGGCGATGGTCGCCCTCGCCACCTCCGGCGCGGCCTCCGTCGGCTGGTGGCACCTCACCTGGGCGAAGGCGCTCGGCCTCGCTGCGGCGTTCGGCCTCCGCGTGGTGTTCTTCCGGCGTGCGATGTTCGATGCGGTGCGCGGCGACCAGGAGCAGCCGATCGCTCGTCCGCCGGCGCCAGGTGATGTCCGCCTGACGCTCGTGGTCCCCGCCTACGGCGAGGAGGAGGGGATCGGCGCGGCGATCCGTTCGATCGAGGCGGCACTCGGCCACCTCCGCTCCGAGGGCGGCTTCGAGCTGATCGTGGTCGACGACGGCTCGCCCGACGACACCGCGGCGGCAGCCGAGGCGGCAGGGGCCGACCGTGTGATCCGCCAGGACCGGAACCGGGGGAAGGGCGCAGCCGTCCGGGCCGGGATGCTCGCCGCCCGCGGCCGGACGGTCGTCTTCACGGACGCCGACCTCAGCTACTCGCCGGATCAGGTCCTCCGCCTGCTCGAGTCGGTGGAAGCCGGGTGGGACGTGGTCGTGGGAAGCCGGCGGCACTCGGAGACCGCGACGCTCGTCGCCGCTCGTCGCCTGCGGGAGCTGGGCGGCCGGGTGATCAACCTGTTCACCTCGGTGGTGCTCCTCGGCCAGTACCGCGACACGCAGTGCGGGCTGAAGGGGATGCGCTCCGACGTGGCCCGGGTCCTCTTCGAGCGCTCCCACATCGACGGGTTCGCCTTCGACGTGGAGGTGTTCCACCTCGTCGAGCGGTTCCGCTTCACGCTGCGCGAGGTGCCGGTGGAGGTGGTGAACCACACCCGCTCCACGGTCAACGTGGTCCGCGACGCGGCGCGGCTCCTGCGCGACCTCTTCCGCATCCGTGCCCGCTCCCGCGCCGGCGGCTACGAGCTGGGCGACGCCGAGCTGCCGACCACGCTCGAGGCTTCGACCCGCACCACGTAAGGGCGGCCCCGGCGGCCGTGCCGGGTCGGCATCGAGGGGGCTGTCGCGACGCACGTCTACGCTCGCCCCCATGAGCGACCTCGCCCAGCGCTTCGGCGCGATCTTCAAGGCCTACGACGTGCGGGGCACGGTGCCCGACCAGTTCGACGCCCCCATGGCCGGCCGCATCGGCGCCGCCTTCGCAGCGTTCGTGAAGGAGCAGGACCCCTCCACCAAGCGGGTTCTCGTCGCCCGCGACATGCGCCCCTCGGGTGAGGAGATGGTGGCGGCGTTCGCCGACGGCGCGATGTCCCAGGGGCTCGACGTGGTCGACCTCGGCCTCGGCTCCACCGACCTCCTCTACTACGCCGCCGGCTCCATGGACGCGCCCGGCGCGATGTTCACGGCGTCCCACAACCCGGCCCAGTACAACGGCATCAAGTTCTGCCTCTCCGGCGCCCGGCCGGTGGGGGAGGAGTCGGGGCTGGGCCGCATCCGCGACCTGGCGGTCGAGGGGCTGGCTCCCACCGGCAGCACCGGCTCCCTCACCCACGAGGACGTGCTCGACCGGTTCGCAGCGCACGTGCGGTCGTTCGTCGACCTCTCCGCCCTGAAGCCGCTGAAGGTCGTGGCCGACACCGCCAACGGCATGGGCGGCCTCGTGGTGCCGGCCGCGTTCGAGGGCCTGCCCTTCGACCTCGAGGTCATGTACGCCGAGCTCGACGGCACCTTCCCCAACCACCCGGCGGATCCGATCCAGCCCGAGAACCAGGAGGACCTGCGCGCCAGGGTCCTCGAGGTGGGTGCCGACGTGGGCCTCGCCTTCGACGGCGACGCCGACCGCGTGTTCCTGGTCGACGAGAAGGGCCAGGGCCTCTCCGGCTCCACCACCACGGCGATCCTCTCCGACGCCATCGTGCGCCGGAACGGCGGCGGCAAGGTGGTCTACAACCTCATCTGCTCGAAGGCGGTGCCCGAGGTCGTCCGCGAGGCAGGCGGCGAGCCGATCCGCAGCCGGGTCGGGCACAGCTTCATCAAGGCCGTGATGGCCGAGACCGGTGCGATCTTCGGGGGCGAGCACTCGGCGCACTACTACTTCGCCGACAACTACCGGGCCGACTCCGGGCTGATCGCAGCGGTCATGGTGCTCGAGCAGATGTGCCTCCGCGACCTGCCGCTGTCCGAGCTGCGCAAGCCCTACGAGCGTTACGCCGCCTCGGGTGAGATCAACACCCGCGTCGACGACACCCAGGCCGTCATCGAACGGGTCGCCACGGCCTTCTCCAGCGGCGAGCAGGACCGCCTCGACGGGCTCACGGTCGACCTGGGCGACTGGTGGTTCAACCTCCGGCCCTCGAACACCGAGCCACTCCTGCGGCTGAACCTCGAAGCCCCCACCGCGGAAGAGGTCGAACGCCACGTGGCCGAGGTGAAGGCCGCGTTCGGGGAGTGACCAAGGTGGCGAGCGCACCCGTCCCCGAGTACCCGGACGCACCCGAGTGGTTCCGCCGTGCGCTCGCGGTCCCGTTCACCGACGAGTTCGTCGAGGTGGCCGGTGCCCGGATCCACTACCTCGCCTGGGGCGAGCCGGGTCGCCGCGGGCTCGTGTTCGTGCACGGCGGCGGCGCCCAGGCGCACTGGTGGACCCACGTCGCCGCGCGCTTCGCAGCCGACTACCGGGTGCTCGCCATCGACCTGTCGGGCCACGGCGACAGCGAGCACCGCGAGGACTACGGGCTCGAGCAGTGGACCGACGAGGTCGTGGGCGTCGCCCGCGCCGGCGGCATCGAGGGGCCGCCGGTGGTGGTGGGGCACAGCATGGGCGGCTTCGTCACCATCGCCACCGCCGCGCTGCACGGCGAGCACCTCGCCGGAGTGATCATCTGCGACTCCCCGGTGACCCGACCCGACCCCGAGATCGGTTCGTTCCGCCTCAAGGAGGCGTTCGGGCGGCCCCGCACCTATCCCACGGTCGAGGACGCGCTCAGCCGGTTCCGCACGGTGCCCGCGCAGGAGAACTACCTGCCCTACGTGATGGACCACGTGGGGCGACGGTCGATGAAGCCGGTCGACGGTGGGTGGCAGTGGAAGTTCGACCGCCACGTGTTCGAGCAGTTCACCGCCGGCCTGCGCAGCATCGCCCTGCCGTACCTGTCGCGGGTGAAGTGCCGCCTGGCCCTGCTGCGGTCGGAACGGGGCCTCGTGACGCCCGACATCGGCGAGTCGATGTATGAGGAGATGGGCCGCATCACCCCGGTCGTCGAGATCCCCGAGGCCGGCCACCACTCGATGCTCGACGAGCCGCTGGTGCTCCTCACGGCGATCCGCACGCTCCTCGCCGACTGGGACCACAGCGAGCCGGCCCGGCGGCTGGGCGCCTCCGGCTGAGTTGACCCGTCCGCAGGCGCTGGAGGACAGTTTGGAATGGCCATCTCGGACACCTCGCTCCTCGAGTTCCTCGCCTGCCCCGAGGACAAGGGCCCGCTCTGGTACTTCGCCGACGAGGACTCGCTCTACAACCCTCGCCTGCAGCGCCGGTACCACATCCGTGAGGGCATCCCCGTGCTGTTGGTCGACGAGGCCGAGTCCGTCTCGAAGGGCGAGCACGACCGGCTGATGGCGAAGGCCGAGGCCGACGGGGTCGGCCCGAACTTCGATTCCGAGGACTGAGCAGCCGGTGCTCGACAGCCTCGACATGTTCGGCGCGGCGTCGCGCCTCCCCGAGCAGGTGGCCACAGCAGCCGAGCTGGCGCGCAAGGTCCCCGACCTCCCGTCCCCCGAGGGCGTGTCGTCGGTGGTCGTGTTCGGGATGGGGGGTTCCGGGATCGGCGGCGACGTGCTCGCAGCGCTCGCCGGCCCCTCCTGCGGCGTGCCGATCGTGGTGTCGAAGGGCTACGAGTGCCCCGCCCACGTGGGACCCGACACCTTGGTGTTCGCGTCGTCGTTCTCCGGGAACACCCAGGAGACGCTCGCCGCCGCCACGGCCGCACGTGAGGCCGGCGCCCGCATGGTCGTGCTCGCGGAGGGCGGCGAACTGGCCCGCCTGGCGGGGGAGTGGGGTGCGCCCCACCTGCAGATCGCCCCGGGGCTGCCCATGCCGCGGGCAGGCATCGCCGCGGTCTCCGTCCCGCTGCTCGTGACGCTGTCCCGGATGGGCCTCTGCGCAGAGGTCGACCCCTCCATCGAGGCCACGATCGCCCAGCTCGAGCGTCGGATCCCGACGCTGCGGGGCGACGGCTCGCCGGCCGCGGAGCTGGCTCGACGCATCGGCCGCACCATGCCGATCCTCTACGGCGACTCCACGATCGGGGCCGTGGCCGCCAAGCGGTGGAAGTGCCAGTTCAACGAGAACCCGAAGGTCCCGGCGTTCGCCAACGAGATCCCCGAGCTGACCCACAACGAGATCTGTGGGTGGGCGCAGCACGGTGACGTCACCCGTCAGGTCTTCTCCGCCGTGCTGCTCCGCCACGATCACGAGCACGAGCTGAACCGGCGCCGGTTCACCATCACCGCCGAGATCAGCGACGAGATCGTGGCCGGCGTGCACACGGTGACGGCCGAGGGCGACGGGCCCATGGCGCAGCTCTTCGACCTCATCGTCCAGGGCGACTTCGTGACCCTGGAGCTGGCCGTGCAGTCCGGGGTGGACCCCGGACCGATCCCTGTCCTCGACGGGATCAAGGTCGCGATGTCGCGCTGAACCGGCGCCGCCGGTCGCCCGTCGGCGGGCGCCGCCTAACATGGCCGCCGCAGGCTGCGCTGAACCGGTGTCTGATGACCCCAGCCGGCAGACGTCGAACATCGAGACCACACGGGAGCGCGCGATGAGCACCTTGTCCCCTGGCGACTTCAAGGTCGCTGATCTGTCCCTGGCCGACTTCGGCCGCAAGGAGATCAACCTCGCCGAGCACGAGATGCCCGGCCTGATGGCCACCCGGGCGGAGTACGCCGATGCGCAGCCGCTCGCCGGTGCCCGCATCATGGGCTCGCTGCACATGACCGTGCAGACCGCAGTGCTCATCGAGACCCTCGTGGCGCTCGGCGCCGACGTCCGCTGGGTGTCCTGCAACATCTTCTCCACCCAGGACCACGCCGCTGCTGCGGTCGTGGTGGGGCCCGAGGGCACGCCCGACGCCCCGGCCGGGGTGCCGGTGTACGCCTGGAAGGGCGAGACCCTCGAGGAGTACTGGTGGTGCACCGACCAGGCGCTCCGCTGGCCCGACGGCGGCGGCCCGAACATGATCCTCGACGACGGTGGTGACGCCACCCTCCTCGTCCACAAGGGAGCCGAGTACGAGGCGGCGGGCGCCGTGCCCGAGCCCACCGACGACGACTCCGACGAGTGGAAGGTCGTGCTCGAGCTGCTCCGCAAGAGCCTCGCCAACGAGCCCGACCGCTGGACCACCCTGGGCAAGGGCATCCTGGGCGTCACCGAGGAGACCACCACGGGCGTCCACCGCCTGTACCAGATGCTCGAGGCCGGCCAGCTGCTGTTCCCGGCGATCAACGTGAACGACTCGGTCACCAAGTCGAAGTTCGACAACCTCTACGGCTGCCGCCACAGCCTCATCGACGGCATCAACCGTGCCACCGACGTGATGATCGCCGGCAAGACCGCCGTGGTGTGCGGCTACGGCGACGTGGGCAAGGGCTGCGCGGCGTCGCTGCGGGGCCAGGGTGCGCGGGTGATCATCACCGAGATCGACCCGATCTGCGCGCTGCAGGCCGCCATGGAGGGCTACCAGGTCCTCCGCCTCGAAGACGTCATCGACACCGCCGACATCTTCATCACCACCACGGGCAACAAGGGCATCATCTCCGCCGAGCACATGGCGCGGATGAAGCACCAGGCGATCGTCGGCAACATCGGCCACTTCGACAACGAGATCGACATGGCCGGCCTCGCCAAGATGAGCGACGTGCGGCGGGTGAACATCAAGCCCGGCACCGACGAGTTCGTGTTCCCCGACGGCCACTCGGTGATCATGCTCGCCGAGGGTCGCCTCCTGAACCTGGGCTGCGCCACCGGGCACCCCAGCTTCGTGATGTCGAACAGCTTCACCAACCAGGTGATCGCCCAGATCGAGCTCTTCACGAAGCACGAGGAGTACCCCCTCGGCGTGTACGTGCTCCCGAAGCTGCTCGACGAGAAGGTGGCGAGGCTGCACCTCGACGCGCTCGGTGTGCGCCTCACGGAGCTCAGCCAGGAGCAGGCCGACTACATCGGCGTGCCGGTGGGCGGTCCGTTCAAGCCCGACCACTACCGGTACTGACGGCTCGACCGGCGCCCTGCGGGGCGCCGGGTCGGCGAAGGGGGATCCCGTGGCGCTGGAGACGTTCGAGGAGAAGGTCGCGGTCGTGACCGGTGCCGGTTCCGGCATCGGTCTCGCCCTCTCACGCCGGCTCGCTGCCGAAGGGGCGCGGCTGGTGCTCGGCGACGTCCAGGAGGACGCGCTGGCCGAGGCCGTGGCGTCGCTCGAGGCGACGGGCGCAGAGGTCGTGGGCGTGGTGGCCGACGTGTCGCTGGTCGACGACGTGGAGCGGCTCGGCCGCGCCGCGGTCGACCGCTACGGCGCGCTCCACCTCGCCGTGAACAACGCGGGGGTCGCCACCGGTGGTCCCATGTGGGAGATCGACCAGCGGACCTGGGAGTGGGTGCTCGGCGTCGACCTCTGGGGCGTCATCCACGGGATCCGCGTCTTCACGCCGCTGATCATCGAGAGCGGCGGCGGCCACATCGTGAACACCGCCTCGATGGCGGGGCTGACCTCGGTGCCCTTCATGGGGCCGTACAACGTGGCGAAGCACGGGGTGGTCACGCTCTCCGAGACGCTGCACCACGAGCTCGCCATGCTGCACCCGGAGGTCGGGGTCACCGTCGTGTGCCCCGGCTGGGTGCGCACCCGCATCCACGAGAGCGAGCGCAACCGTCCCGAAGGGGTGGAGCGCCGCATCGACCTCGACGCCCCCGGCGAGCCGGGCGACCCCGGCGCCGACATGGGCGCGATCGTGAGCGGGCTGATCGCCGGTGGCCTCGACCCGAACGACGTCGCCGCCGAGGTGCTCGACGCGGTCCGCAAGGGGCAGGTCTACGTGCTCACCCACAAGGACTGGTCCTCGGCCGTCACCCGCCGAGCCGAGCGCATGGTCGCCGGCGAAGCCCCCGAGCTGGTGCTCCCCGCCAACGATTAGTCCTCGA
>JBIQID010000033.1:0-22135 GCA_044508215.1 Actinomycetota bacterium
ACAGCGGCCTACTGTCCCGCCGATGCGATTCCACCTTCCTGCAGACCGGATCCCGACCGCCTGGTTCAACGCCCTGCCACGGCTGCCGGAGCCGATGCAGCCGCCGCTCCACCCGGGCACGCGGGAGCCGCTCGGGCCCGACGACCTGGCGCCCCTCTTCCCGATGGCGCTCATCGAGCAGGAGATGTCGACCGCGCTCGAGATCGACATCCCCGGCGAGGTCCTCGACATCCTCCGCCTCTGGAGGCCCACGCCGCTCGTGCGGGCCGAACGTCTGGAGAAGGCGCTCGGCACCCCGGCGCGCATCTACTTCAAGGACGAGTCGCAGAGCCCGTCCGGCTCGCACAAGACGAACACCTCGGTGGCGCAGGCCTTCTACAACCAGCAGGCGGGCACGAAGCGGCTGACGACCGAGACCGGCGCCGGGCAGTGGGGCACAGCGCTCTCGTTCGCCTGCGCCCAGTTCGACCTCGAGTGCAAGGTGTACATGGTCCGCACCTCGTTCGACTCGAAGCCGTACCGCCGGATCCTCATGGAGACGTGGGGCGCCTCGTGCGTGCCCTCACCGGTCGACGACCCCTCGTCGCCGGGCTCGCTGGGCATGGCGATCAGCGACGCCGTCCGCGACGCCGTCGGTCGTGACGACACCCACTACGCGCTGGGCTCGGTGCTCAACCACGTGCTCCTGCACCAGACGGTCATCGGCCTGGAGGCGAAGGAGCAGCTGCAGCTGGCGGGGGAGGAGCGGCCCGACGTGGTCGTGGCGCCGTGCGGCGGAGGTTCCAACCTCGGAGGCATCGCCCTCCCGTTCATGGAGGACCCCGCCGTGCGCCTGGTCGCCGTGGAGCCCTCGTCCTGCCCGACCCTGACCAAGGGCCGGTTCGAGTACGACTTCGGTGACACCGCCGGCATGACACCGCTGATGGAGATGTACACGCTGGGCCACGACTTCATGCCGCCTGACATCCACGCCGGCGGCCTCCGGTACCACGGCGACTCCCCGGTGGTCTCGCTGCTCGTGAAGGCCGGTCGGATGGAGGCCGTCGCCTACCCGCAGGGCAAGGTGTTCGAGGCGGCGCGCCAGTTCGCCACCGTCGAAGGACGCATCCCGGCGCCGGAGACCGCGCACGGCATCCGCGCCGCCATCGACGAGGCGCTCGCCTGCAAGGAGACCGGCGAGGAGAAGGTCATCCTCTTCAACTACTCAGGGCACGGCTTCTTGGACCTCGCCGCCTACGACGACTTCAACCAGGGACGCCTGATCGACGCGTGACGCGACGCGGAGGCCACCGGGGTCCGCTCAGCCGGCAGCGCCGAACTGGACCCGGATCGCGGTGGCCTCCAACACCCGTCCGTCGTCGGCCGACTGCGTGTAGAGCACCAGCACGCCGCGCTCGGCCGTGGGGGCGTCGAAGGTCATCGACCCCTCGAAGTCCCGCAGCTGGTCACCGCCACCGGTGACGAACCCCGAATAGAGGGGCGTCGTGTCCCCGTCCTGGCGCAGCTCGACGAGCACGGTGCCCTCGAAGGCGTGAGCGCGACCGGTCAGCTGCGTCGGCGACGTGATCTGCGCGCCCGGCTCGGGTGTCGCCAGCTCGATGTTCGCCGTCTCAGCACCGATGACCGACCAGTCGTCGCCGGGCCCGAGCTGGCGGACGAACACCGTCGTGACGGGGCCCTCCTCCGTGGGCCCCACCTCCACCTCGCCGGAGCGCGCGTCGCCCTGTTGGAGCTCGCCCACCACGGGAGCGGTGAACCCCAGCAGCTCGGTGGCGAAGGACCGTGCCGCCTCGACGGGGTCGGTGAACCGGGTCGTGGAGCCCTGAGCGGGCCAGAGGGCGTTCGGGTCGACCGGCGCCGGACCCGACGTGGTGGGTGCCTCCGTCGTGGTCGTCGCCGCCTCTGTCGTGGTGACCGCGTCCGTGGTCGACGGTGCGACCGTGGTGGTGGGGGAGGCCTCGTCGTCGGTGTCGTCGTCGTCGCCCCCGAGGAGGAGGATCAACCCGACCACCACCGCTGCGACCAGGACCAGCCCCGCGGCGATCCACCATCCGCGACGCTGAGGGTCATCGGGAGCAGCCGCGGTGGCCTCCCCTTCCTCCACGATCGGATCGTCCGGTGCGGTCATGGCCACCTCGTTCCTGTCGAGCCACAGCGCCCATACCCCGCGCCGACGGCTCACCGCAGGGTACGCACAGCACGGCGCGCCCCGACGGACCGTTCGTCCGGTGAGGCGCGCCGTGCGGGCTGGGTAGGAGCACCGCATGTCGACCGACCTCCCTGCTGCAGCACCGCCCGACTACCGGCGCGTCCTGGTCCCCCTCGACGGGTCCGAGCTGGCGTCCGCCGCCCTCGTCCCGGCCCGCGCCCTCGCCGGACGGTTCGGCGCCGAGGTGCACGTCATCAGCGTCGTGTCCGACGAGACGGAGGAGGAGGCGACGCGGGCCCACGCCGCGACGCTGATGGAGGTCGACGCCGTCGACCCTCGGATCCACGTCGAGGTCGGGGAGGACGTCGCCGAGGCCATCCGCGGGCGAGCCGACGCGCTCGGGTCGTGCATCGTCTGCATGTCGAGCCACGGGCGCGGCCGCGTGGCCGGAGCGCTGGTCGGCTCGGTGGCCCGCCAGGTGATCGAGGCGACCGGTGAGCCGACCATCGTCGTCGGGCCTTCTGCCACGGCGGATCCCGACGGCTTCGCCTCCGGACCCCTCCTGGCGTGTGTGGACGGCAGCCCCGACTCCGAAGGAATCATCCCGTTGGCCGCAGGCTGGGCCGAGGCGTTGTCGATGCCGCTCACCGTGCTGACCGTCGCCGAGCCGGCGCCCCCACCCGAGCGGCCCGAAGCCACCTGGTACCGCCAGCACGGGCCGCAGATGGACGCCGACGAGTACGTGGCGGAGCTGGCCGGTCGGTGGGCGTCGGCCGGAGCCACCGGTCGGGTGGTCTACGACCCGGTGGGACCAGCGGCAGGGATCGAGGTCCACCTGCGTTCGAACCCCGCCGCCATGCTGGCGGTCAACACACACGCACGGAGCGGTCTCGGCCGGGTCGTGTTCGGCTCGGGTGCCGCCTCGATCGTCGCCGTGTCGACGGTGCCCGTCCTCGTGGCTCCCCTGCTGGAGGGTCCCTGATCGGCTTCAGTCCCAGCGGAACTGCCACAGCGCCACCGCCAGCGACACCGCGAGGTACGCCGCTGCGATCGCGCACTGGGACCAGTTCCAGCCGAGCCCCAGCCACGCGTCCTGCAGCAGCACGACGAGGTGCTGCAGCGGCGTGGCCTTCCCGATGGCAGCGAGGGTGTCGGGCATCACCTCGGGGGGCGGGCCGGCGCCGGCGAGCATCAGCATGACGAAGAAGAGCGCGATGCCGGCGCCCTGAGCCGCTCTCGCCGAAGGGAGCAGCGCCCCCAGCAGGAAGCCGACGCTCGCGAAGACGAGGATCGAGAGCACGAACCCGGCGACCAGCAGCGGGACCGACTCCGGTGCGTGCACGTCGTAGCCCACGAACGCTGCGAGCAGCACCAGGGCGCCGCCCACCACGGAGAGCACGGACACAACGGCCGCCTGCGCGGTGGCGAGGACCCCCGTGGGCAGCGACGAGGCATGGAAGCGCTTGAGCACGCCCGCCTCCCGGTACGAGGCGATGTGCACCGGGAGGCCGATCACCCCGAGCGACGCCACCACCAGGCCGAGGTAGGCCGGCGTGTAGTAGTCGATGCTGCCCACGCCGCGGAACACCACCTCGTCGGTCTCCGGCTCGTTCCCGAAGACCCCGGCGAGGACGTAGAACATCAGGAGCGGCAGGGCCAGCGTGAACACCACGTTCACCGGCTCACGGACGAAGAGCTTCAGCTCGACCCAGGCGACCTTCGCCAGGAGGCGGATCACGGCGACGGGACCTCTCCGACCAGCCGGAGGTAGACGTCCTCGAGGCTGGAGCGTTCCACGTCGAGGTCCACCGGAGCGATGCCGTGGGCAACGAGCTCCGCTGCGACGTGGGCGAGCACCGCGCCGGTCCCCGAGACCCTCACCTGCGGGCCGTCGGCCGAGACGGCGTCGACACCGGGGACGTCGCCCAACCATCCGAGGTCGACGCCGGGGTGCGTGAACGTGACGTTCACCGTGGCTCCGTGGGTGCGGATCAGCTCGGCGGGCGAGTCGGTGACCACCAGGTGCCCATCACGGACGATCCCCACGCGGTCGCAGAGCCGCTCGGCCTCGTCCATGAAGTGCGTGACGAGGACGACGGTGGTGCCCCGCTCGCGGATCGCCTCGATCAGCTCCCACGCCGTGCGCCGCGCCGCGGGATCCAACCCCGTGGTCATCTCGTCGAGGAACACCAGCTCGGGATCGTTGACCAGGGCGAGGGCCACGAACAGCCGCTGGCGTTGCCCCCCTGACAGGTCGCCGAACGCAGCCGTCCGCTTCTCTGCGAGCCCCCATTCGCCGAGGAGGCGATCGGTGTCCACCGGGCGCTCCGCGAGGGCCGCGAACAGGTCGACCGCCTCCCAGACCCGCAGCCGCTCCGGCAGCGCAGACTCCTGCAGCTGCGCGCCGATCCGCCGCCGCAGCGCGGCACCGTCGGTCCGCGGGTCGAGCCCGAGCACCGAGATGCGGCCGGCATCAGGGTCCCTCAGGCCCTGCAGGCACTCGACGGTCGTGGTCTTGCCGGACCCGTTGGGGCCGAGGACCCCGAAGATCTCCCCACGCTGGACCTCGAACGACATGTCGGCCACCGCCGCCACGCCGTCGTAGGTCTTCCGGAGCCCCTCGACCGAGACGACCGCTTCGACCACGTCACCATCATGGTCCGCTGATCTCGCAGGGTGACGGGATCAGCGCGTCGCCGTGGTGGAGGTCTCGACGCCGTCCCACTCGGTGACACGCTCGGTGTCGACGCGGATGATCGTCGGGTCGTCGCGGTCCACGCGCCCCTCGCCGCGCACGAGCGTCCCACGCTTGGCTGCCGGACCGGGCGCCGCGTAGTCGTCGACCACCACGCTCACCGGGAAGGTCGGGGGAACGTCGAGCAGCTCGGTGAGCTGCCCGGCCAGGTGGAGGTGCGAGTCGTCGGCGAACCAGCGGCACGGCAGGGCGATCGGCCCGGGGAACCCGGCGACGGCGCGCACCCCTCCGACCGGGATGGCCTCGCCGTCGGGCTCGTCGTCGACCGGAGCGCCGTCCCACCCGTCGTGCCCGGTCACCGAGTCGTTCTCGACGAACGCCACCCGGTCGGGGCGCAGGGAGAAGAGGACACGACGGGGCGGTGGCCGCCATCCCAGCTTTCCGGTGGCCAGGTCGCCGGTGAAGGCGAGCAGATCCGATGCGTTGCGGGCGGTGTAGCGACCGATCGCCCGGCCGGACGCCGGCAGGTGGGTGAGGTTGCGAGCCAGGTCTCCCGGGCGGAACGGGTCGAGCGCCTCGACCTCACCGGTGAGCACGACGGCGCGCCCAGGCACGCTCACCACCACCCCGGCTCGTGGGTCCCGCCGCAGGACCCGGGCCTTCACGGTCGGCGCGGCCGCTGCGAACCAGAGCGCCCCTTCGGACCACGCGTACAGCTCGGGCGTCACGTGCGGACCTCGCTTGGCGCCGACCGCGACATAGGCCTGGCGGCCCTCGCCCAGCACACCGAGTGCCTCCGCCGGCAGCGCCGTGGTCGTCATCCGTCGCCACCCGGGCGGCTCGAGTGGTCCCGGTGCCCGCGCGTGCGCCGCTGCTCCTTCAGCTCCGCCTCGAAGACGTGGCGCTTGCCGTCCATCAGCTCGTTGCGGATCCGCTCCTCGGCGTCGCGGACGGGGTCGTAGTAGTGCGCCTCGAACTCCTCGACCATCTGGAAGGTCCAACGGCCGTTCAGGACGTTGCGGCCCACGACCTCGGTGCGCAGCATCTCGGCCATCTCCCGGCAGCCGGCCTCATCGAGCGCGTCCGCCGCGTCGCCGAACAGGAAGTCCGCGCGGCCCATCATCTGGTGGAAGTCGAAGAGCCGGCCGCGCACCCGCTCCACCCACTCGAGCGCCTCACTCACCTTGCCGACCGCCTCGACGAGCTCGTCGCTCGCGCCCGCCGGCCGCTGGTGCTCCTCGTCCGGCACGTACGCCGCCGCCTCGTTCATCGACACCTCCCGTTCGTCGGCTCCAGGTACCCAGCCGAGCACCCGCTCACGCATCCGGGCGCCGGGGAACTGCCCCGCCCAGCGCGGTCCGTCACCGATGCCCACCGGAGCGGATCGCTGCGATGAACGCCACGCCGACGGTGGTGTGCAGGCTGAGCAGCCAGGTGCGGGTCGACAGGGGTGCATCGGCCAGGAGCGGCCCGGCGAGCGATACCAGGAGGGCAACGCCGCTGAGGAGGGTCCAGAGCCGCAGGGTCGCTCGGCGACTCCGGTCCGCCCGCCGTTCGAGGAGCCAGAGGAGGCCGACGCCGAGCAGCGCCGCCACCGCCGAGGCGGTCAGGACCTGGATGGGGCCGATCTCGATCAGCGCTCCACCGCTGCGAACCGCGAGCTCGACGTCCCCGGCCAGCCGAGCGGCGCCCCAGGTGAAGAGCCCAATGATCGCGGCGACGGCCACCGCCGTGAGCCGGCGGACCGCGGTGCTGGGACGGTGGTCGAGGTGGAGGAGCGAATGCGTCGTCATGGGTGTCTCCTTCTGTCGGGAACACCCATCGTGCGGGCCGGTTCCGGCGCCCGGCATCGGCCATCGGTCGCAGCTCAGGCGCCGATGGTCGGCGGCAACACCGACTTTGGTCGGATACGGGGTGAGGGGCGACGCCCGTAGCGTCGAAGGGGTGGATCGCGCGCAGCTCGAGCACTCCCCGCTGATGCCGCGCACCGCGGCCGGGCGTGCGGCGGTCGTCGGGGTGCTGCTCGTGGTGAGCGCGTCGGTGTTCCTCGGCGAACTGGCCTCGGACGAGCGACCGCACGCTGCGCTCCTGGTGATCGATGGGGTCGTGGCGCTCGTCGCCTGCGTGGCCGCGCCGAGGTTGTCCACGCGCCCGACCGCGGCTGCAGCGATCTTCGTGGGGCTGACCGCGTTCGTCCCGACCGTCACTCCGGTGGCGGCGACGTCGGTGCTGTGGCTGGCGCAGCGCCGCCCCCTGAGGGTGGCGGTCGCCGCGGCGGTGGGAGGGGTCGCTGCGCAGGTGCTGCGGGGGATCTGGCGACCGCTGGCCGATGTGCCGCTCGGGTGGTGGACGCTCGTGGTGTGCGTTGGGTACGCCGCAGCGGTGGGCTGGGGCGCGTGGATGCAGGCGACCCAGGCGCTCCTGGCCTCGCTCGGAGAACGAGCCCGTCGGGCCGAGGAGGAGCAGCTCGTGAAGGTGCAGGAGGCACGCCGCGCGGAGCGCTCCCGGATCGCCCGGGAGATGCACGACGTGCTGGCCCACCGGCTGTCGATGCTGGCGATGGCCGCCGGTGCGCTCGAGTACAACCCCGACGCTCCGCCTGCCGACCTGGCCCGTTCGTCGGCGGTCATCCGATCGACGGCGCACCTCGCGCTGGAGGAGCTCCGGGAGGTGATCGGCGTGCTGCGCACCGACGAGCTCGACGACGCAACCGGCCGGCTTCGGCCACAGCCCACCCTGCGCGACGTCGCCGGCCTGATCGAGGAGCGACGGCGGACGGGGGCAGCCATCAGCGTGTCCGAGTCGATCCCGCCCGACGACGTGGAGGCTGCGCCGGTGGCACTGGGACGCACCGTGTACCGGATCGTGCAGGAGGCCCTGACCAACGCCGCGAAGCACGCTCCGCACGAGCCGGTGCAGGTCACGCTCGCGGGCGGAGAGGGCGAAGGGCTGACCGTCGGGATCGTGAACCGGATGCCGGCCGAGACCCCGCCGTCCCTACCTGGCAGTGGGACCGGCCTGGTGGGCCTCGCCGAGCGCGTCGATCTGCTCGGCGGCTCGTTCGAGGCCGGCGTCACACCGGAGCGGGAGCATCGTGTGGCAGCGACGCTGCCGTGGTCGGCATGACCGCCGTGAAGGTCCTGATCGTGGACGACGATCCGATGGTCCGTGACGCGCTCAGCCTGCTGCTGTCCGGCGCCGACGGCATCGAGGTCGCGGCCACCGCGGCCGACGGCGACGAGGTGGCCGACCGGGTGCGGTCCTCCGCTCCGGACGTGGTGCTGATGGACCTCCGCATGGCACGGGTCGACGGGATCACCGCGACGGAACAGGTTCGGGCGATGCCGTCGCCGCCGGAGGTTCTGGTGCTCACGACCTTCGACGCAGACGTCGACGTGCTCGGCGCCATGCGCGTCGGTGCTGGGGGCTTCCTCCTGAAGGACACGCCACCCGCCGACATCGTCGAGGCGATCCGTCGGGTGGCGGCCGGTGATCCGGTGCTCTCGCCGAGCATCACCCGACGGCTCATGGCCTTCGCCGCATCCGACGACGACCGTGCGCAGCGGGCCCGGGACGCGGTGGCGGCGCTCAGCGACCGGGAGCAGGAGGTGGTGAGCGCCATCGCCGCTGGACGGACGAACGCGGAGATCGCAGGCGAGCTGCACATGAGCGTGGCGACGGTGAAGGCTCACGTGTCGCACGTCCTCACGAAGCTCGACCTCAACAACCGCACGCAGATTGCTCTCCTCGGGCACGACGCAGGTCTCGAAGGCGGGTGAGTGCGCGCCGGTAGCTTGTGGCGCATGTCGGAGCAGGACCCTCGGCCGGGCGGAGCGTCGCCGGATCGCCGTCGTGTCGATCGGCGCGCGATCCGCGTGCGGCGCGAGGAGGTCTACGTCCGCCGCCGTCGCATCGCAGCGGCGGGTGCTGGCGTGGTCCTGCTGCTGCTCGTGCTGGGCGTGTGGCAGGTGGTCGGCGCGATCTTCGGCGACGACGGCAACGAGGTCGCTGCGGGCGCACCGTCGACGACGGTCGCGCCGGCGGACGGCGAGGGGGAGGCAACGGCTCCCGACGGCACCGATCCCACCACCACGACGTCCACACCACTCTTGCCCGACACCGTGGAGATCGCGGCCCCGCCGCTCCAGCCCGACCGTGCCCAGGGCGACCCGGGCAGCTCGGGCCAGACGGGCCTCGTCCGAGTGCAGCGCCTGGGCGGCGACCGGATGTCGCCCAAGTCGATCGTCGCGTCACGCGATGGGGTGCTCTTCGCCCAGAACATGATGTACCGGCACTCGATCAGCGTCTTCAACGCCGACGGAGCGCTCGTGCGGACGATCCCCGACTCGGTCGACCTGGCCTCGTTCGGGGTCGACGGGCATCCCGGGACCACGAAGGGCTCGCCGGTCGAGATGGCGTTCAGCCCCGACGGGCGCACCGCGTGGGTGTCGAACTACTCGATGTACGGCAGCGGCTTCGGGCCGGAGGGCAGCGACACGTGCTCACCCGGCGACGGCACCGACGAGAGCTACACGTACCGGATCGACGTGGCGACCGGCGAGATCCGCAACGTCGTGAAGGTGGGGGCGGTGCCGAAGTACGTGGCCGCCACCCCGGACGGGTCGAAGGTGCTCGTCTCCAACTGGTGCACCTACGACCTGTCGGTGATCGACACCGAGACGAACACCGAGGTGAAGCGGGTGCCGCTCGGCGGCAGCTACCCCCGGGGCATCGTGGTCTCGGCCGACAGCAAGACCGCCTACGTGGCCCTGATGGGCGGCGACCGGATCGTCACGGTGGACCTCGCGACCTGGGCCGTGAACCGGTTCTCCAACTCGGGTGACGGGACCCGCCACCTCGTGGCGTCGCCCGACGGGAAGCACGTGTACGCCACCAACAACCGCGACGGGAACGTGGTGAAGATCGACGCGGCGACCGGCCAGATCGTCGGATCGGTCCGCACCGGCAGCCAGCCCCGCTCGATGGACATCTCCACCGACGGCGAGGCGATCTACGTCGTGAACTACGACTCGTCGACCATGTCGAAGGTCCGCACCGCCGACATGACGGTGATGCAGACGGTGAAGACGGACCACCACCCGATCGGCATCACCTACGAGCCGACGAAGCAGCGGGTGTGGGTCGCCTGCTACGGCGGCACCGTGATCGTCTTCGACGACTCCCGCACGCTGGCCTGACCTCAGGGGAGGGGCCGCTGACGGCGGGTTCTCCGTCGTCGGGCGCTCGGGTAGGGGCAGTGGACGAGGCGCGCTGGGGGATCGACGCGACACGTTCACGAGGAGGGACCCGGTGGCACGGCCGCGGCTCCACAGGCGCACCCGACAGCCGGAGGAGGGCCACCGATGACGAGGCGACGGCCGCCGCTGCCAGGCCCGGGGGAGCCTCAGAGCATCCGCCTGACCCGGCGCGGGTTCCTCGGCACCGCCGGAGCGAGCGCCGCTGCTGCGGTCGTGGGGGCCGGGTGCACGAGCGACGACCTCGACGGTGGGGTGTCCGGCCCTGGGAGCTCCAGCTCATCGACGCCGGCCGACCGAGCACGACAGCACTTCAGTCCGAAGGAAGCCGAGCTCGTCGAGGCGATCACTGCCCGCATCCTGCCGGGCACCCCCGATGACCCCGGAGCTCGGGAAGCGGAGGTGGTGGTGTACATCGACTCCCTCCTCGGCTCGGGTGGGTGGGGGAACGAGCCGATCTACCGAAACGGTCCGTTCGTGACGGCGGACGAGATCGCTGCCGAACGGGCCGAGAGCGAAGGGGAGGAGGACGAAGAGGAAGCCGACGGAGGCTCGCCTGATCACGGCACCACGTCGTTCGGTGTCACCCGCCGCCCGGTGGGAGCGTTCGACCGGTACGGCGAGCAGGCGCTGGCGACCCCTCCGGAGATCTATCGGATGGCGCTACCGCAGGTTGATGCCCACGCCCGCGCCCGGTTCGGTGACGGCTTCACAGCGCTCAGCGAAGAGCAGCAAGACCTGGTGTTGATCGACCTCGAGGAGGGTGAGGCGCCCGCGTTCACCGATCTCGACAGCCGCGACTTCTTCGTCCTCATCCGCCAGCACACGATCGAGGGGATGTTCAGCGATCCCATGTACGGCGGGAACCGCGACATGGTCGGCTGGGAGCTCATCGGCTGGCCCGGAGCGCAGCGGGCGTACTCGGCGGAGGAGATGGTCACCACCATCCGACCGCGGCCACCGCAGCCGATGGCGCACCTCCCCGGAGGCGTGCACGGACAGGCGGGAGACCGACACGGAGCGACGGAGCGGCCGAGGGGTCGTGGGCCGGTGCTACCGCGCTCGGGAGGCGCCGGGTCCACCACCACGGCGGCCGAGCGGCCAGGCGGTGGAGGCCAGTGACCCAGGTGCACCCCGAGGTCGACGTGGTCACGATGGGTGCCGGCTGGACCGCAGGCATCCTCGCCCAGCAGCTCACGGCGGAGGGGCGGACAGTCGTGTCGCTGGAGCGCGGTCCGACGCGTTGGACCGACCCGGACTTCCAGCACAACCACGACTCGCTCCACTACCGGGTCCGCAAGGCGATGATGCTCGACATCTCGAAGGAAACGTGGTCGTGGCGGCCCGACGTTCGCAGCCGCGCCCTGCCGATCCGTCGCCTCGGTTCGTTCCACCCGGGCGAAGGCCTCGGAGGCTCCGGCGTCCACTGGGCCGCGGAGACGTGGCGCTTCCAGCCGTCCGACTTCCGGTACCGCTCCCACCACGAGGATCGCTACGGCGCGGACGTCTTCCCCGAGGACACCACCGTGCAGGACTGGCCGATCACCTACGACGACCTCGAGCCCTACTACACCCGCTACGAGTGGGACGTCGGGGTGTCGGGTGAGGCGGGCAACCTCGACGGTGAGCCGACCGGCCGTGGCAACCCGTTCGAGGGGCGAAGGAGCAGGGACTACCCGCTCCCTCCCCTCGCTCCGAGCATCGCCGCGACCGAGTTCTCGGAAGCGGCCCGTGAGCTGGGCTGGCACCCCTTTCGGCAGCCGGCCTCCATCCTGTCGGAGGGGTACGAAGACCTCTCGGGGCGCACGCGGTCGGGCTGCCTCTACTGCGGCTTCTGCACCCGCTACGGGTGCGAGGTCGACGCGAAGGCGAGCGCCCTGACCGCCCACATCCCCGTGGCGCTCGAGACCGGTCGCTACGAGGTCCGCACGGGATGTCTCGTCCGCCGCGTCGAGGTCGACGATCGGGGACGTGCGGTGGGGCTGCGCTACGTCGACGCGGCCGGCCGGGAGCACCTCCAGCCTGCTGCGGTGGTGGTCCTGTCGGGCTACACCCTCAACAACGTGCGCATGATGCTGCTCTCGCGTAGCGACGCACACCCTGACGGTGTCGGGAACGACCGAGGGATGGTCGGCGCCAACTACACCTACCAGCTGGTGCAGACCCCGGTGACCGGGGTGTTCGAGGGTCGGCGGTTCAACCAGTACATGGGCAACGCCTGCGTCCAGAACCTGGTGCACGACTTCAACGCCGACAACTTCGACCACGCCGGTCTCGGCTTCATCGGCGGCGCCTCGATGGCCTGCGGCGGAGGGGAGCGGGAGCCGCTGACGAGCGTGGGCGGCCTGCCGGTCGGTGAGGGCAACCGGAACTGGGGAGCCTCCTGGAAGGAGGCGCTACGGGGCTGGGACTCGGTCGTCGGCGTAGGGATCCAGGGTGAGAGCCTCCCGTACCCGGATCACCGGATGGACCTCGATCCCACCTACACCGACGTGCACGGGGACCCGTTGCTGCGGATCACGTTCGACTGGCGGGAGAACGATCGACGCCTCTACTCGTTCATGGCCCAGCGGTGCGCGGAGGTGCTCTCGGCGCTCGGGCCCACCTCGATGGAGGTCACCGACGAGCTCGATCCGTACTCGGTCGGCCCGTACCAGAGCACCCACAACACCGGGGGAGCGATCATGGGCGACGACCCCGGCGATTCGGTGGTCGACGGCTACGGGAGGGTCTGGGACACCCCGAACCTGTTCGTCACGGGCGCGGCGCTCTATCCGCAGAACCCGGGCTTCAACCCGACCGAGACGCTCTGCGCCCTTGCATACCGGACCGCGGAGCACCTGAACGGCGTGGACCTCGGGGACCTCGCTCGTGGCGACTTCTGAGCGGAGCCGCCATCTTGTTGTCATCGGCGCGCTCGCGTGCCTCGCCACCACGGTGCTCGGGGGGTGCGGTTCCGGGGCGCTGCGACCCGCTGGTCGGGAGGCGTCACGGATCGCAGCGGTCTGGTGGCTCATGTTCTCCATGGCCGCCCTGGTGTTCATCGGCGTGCTGGCGGTGCTCGTGGTGGCCCTCCGCAGCAGAGCCGAGGGGTCGTCCGCGGGTGACGGAGCTGGAGCCAGCGAAGGGGAGCGCGCCGAAGGCGTCGGGGGTGCACGGTCTCGCTGGGCGGGCACACGGCTCGTCGTCGTGGGTGGGATCTGGGTCCCTGCCGTGGTGCTGGTGGCCTTGATGGGCGTGACGGTGTGGGCCGGTGGGGAGGTCCGACGCGAGGGGAGTGACGGAGCGATCCCGGTCGAGGTGACCGGGCACCAGTTCTGGTGGGACGTCCGCTACCCCGATCACGGGGTCCGCACGGCCAACGAGATCCACGTCCCCGTGGGCGAGGAGGTGGTCCTCGAGCTCCGCTCGGAGGACGTGATCCACAGCGTGTGGGTCCCGCAGGTCGCCGGGAAGATCGACCTCGTGCCGGGCCGGGTCAACCGGATGACGATCCGGGTCGACGAGCCGGGTCGGTACCAGGGGCGGTGCGCCGAGTTCTGCGGCCTGCAGCACACCCGCATGCGACTCGAGCTGGTGGCCCACGAACCGGCGGACTTCGCGCGGTGGGCCCGCGGTGCGAGTGCTCCCCGTCCGACGCCCACCGGGGGCCCGGCGTTCGAGGGCTGGGAGGCGTTCATGAGCTCGGCGTGCTCCTACTGCCACTCGATCGAGGGGACCCCCGCCACGAGCGAGTTCGGCCCTGACCTCACCAACCTCGCCGACCGCCGGATGCTCGGCGCCGGGATCCTGGAGAACACGCGTGGGGCGCTCGCTGCGTGGATCCTCGACCCGCAGCTGTCGAAGCCCGGCAACCACATGCCGTCAACCCGGCTGGAACCCGAGCAGCTCGATGCCCTGCTCGACTACCTGGCAACGCTGGGGGCGGGCGGGTGAGGACGGCTTCCCCTGACCAGGAGGCGCTCGCGTGGGACCCCGCGCTCACGCGCACCTGGGAACGGAACCGTGGTGTGCTCGGTTGGCTGTCCGCGGTCAACCACAAGGACATCGGCCGGCGGTTCATCTACACGGCGCTGGTGTTCCTGTTCATCGGCGGGCTCGAGGCCCTCGCGATGCGCACGCAGCTCGCACGGGCGTCGAGCGACCTGCTGACCGAGGAGTTCTACAACCAGCTCTTCACGATGCACGGGACGACGATGATGTTCCTCTTCGTCGTGCCGATCCTCGAAGGGCTCGCGATGTACTTCGCCCCCCTGATGCTGGGGGCGCGAGACATGCCCTTCCCGCGGCTCAACGCCTTCGGCTACTGGAGCTACCTCGCCGGCGGGGTCTTCGTCTATGTGAGCTTCCTCACCGGCGAGGTCCCCGACGGCGGCTGGTTCGCGTACGTGCCGCTCACCGACTCGGAGTTCTCACCCGGCCGCAACCTCGACTTCTGGCTGCT
The DNA here is from genome assembly GCA_044508215.1 of Actinomycetota bacterium. Lineage (GTDB taxonomy): Bacteria > Actinomycetota > Acidimicrobiia > Acidimicrobiales > Microtrichaceae > JAEZFI01. Next base: position 14,544 of record JBIQID010000033.1, read on the forward strand.
CGGGGTGACCCTGGTCGAGGTGTCCGGGATCGTGGGGGCACTGGAGATCGTCGTGCTGGTGCTGAAGCACAAGGTGCCGGGCATGGCGCTCCACCGGATGCCGCTCTTCGTCTGGAGCGTGCTGGTGATGGCCGTGATGATGCTGATCGCCTTCCCCGTGCTGCTCACTGCGAGCGTCCTGCTCGAGCTGCAGCGGAAGTTCGGCCTGCCCTTCTACGACTCGAGCGCCGGTGGGGATCCGCTGTTGTGGCAGCACCTGTTCTGGATCTTCGGGCACCCCGAGGTCTACATCCAGTTCATCCCCGCTGCCGGGATCGTCTCCACGGTGGTGTCGAGCGCCGCCCGGAGGCCGATCGTGGCGTACCGCTACGTCGTTGCTGCGCTGGTCGCGACCGGCATCGCCAGCTTCGGGCTCTGGGTGCACCACATGTTCGCGACTGGCATCCCCTTCCTGGCCACGACGTTCTTCACCGCTGCCAGCCTGCTGATCGCGATCCCGAGCGGGATCCAGGTCTTCGCGTGGCTCGCGACCTTGTGGCAGGGCAGGGTGCGGTGGTCGACGTCGCTCTGGTTCGTGGTGGGGTTCGTCGTGATCTTCGTGCTCGGCGGGATCACCGGGGTGATGGTCGCCGTGGTCCCGTTCGACTGGCAGGTGCACGACTCGTTCTTCGTCGTCGCGCACTTCCACTACGTGCTGTTGGGCGGCGTCGTGTTCCCGATCTTCGCGGGGCTGCACCACTGGTGGCCGAAGATCACCGGCCGGATGCTCGACGAGCGGCTGGGCCGGTGGACCTTCTGGCTGATGTTCGTCGGGTTCAACCTGGGGTTCTTCCCGCAGCACGTGCTCGGCCTGGAAGGGATGCCGCGGCGCGTCGTGACGTACCCGGAGTCGTCGTGGGAGCTGTGGAACATGCTGTCGACGGTCGGCTCGTTCGTGTTGGGTGTGGGCTTCGCGCTGTTCGTCGTCAACGTCGTGCTGTCGCGGCGGCGCGGTGCCCTCGCCGGTGACGATCCGTGGGGCGGCCCGACCCTGGAGTGGGCGACCACGTCTCCTCCGCCGCCGTACAACTTCCGGGTCCAACCCCACGTTCACGACGTGTCGCCCTGCTGGAACCCGGCGGACGACGTCGATCCGTCGGTGACGTCGTTGCTCGAGGAGCTGGAGGTCCCCCATGACGACCAGCGGGAGACGATCGGTACGTCGATCGTCGACGCCGAGCCCGACGAGGTGGTCCTCATCGCGAAGTCGTCGATCTGGCCGCTCGTGGTCACCCTCGCGATCGTGGCGGTGCTGTGCGGCGGCCTCTACGACCTCGTCGTCCCGGCGGTGGTCGGGGCGGTCGGAGCCGCCGCAGCGCTCGTCGCCTGGCTGTGGCCGGGCCCGTCGCGGACCGAGGTGCCGGCGTGAGCGACTGGCGTGAGCTCCCACCGATCGCACCGGCGCGGGTCCCGGAGGCTCGTCCCGGTGGGCTGTACGGGATGGCCCTGGCCCTGGGGGTGCTCGGCGTGATCGGTGCGGTGCTGCTGTACTCCTACGCGCACCTCGCCGCGAACGCCGACGCGTGGCCGCCGCCGGGCACCTCGCGGCCATCGAGCTGGACGCTGCTGGCCGCGGGCGTCCTGGCGCCGGCGGCGGCGATGGCGACGACGAGGGCCTACCACTACGCCCACGCAGACGAGCGTGACCGGGTGCACGTGATGGGGGCTCTCGTGGCGGCGACGGTCCTCTCGACGGCCGCGCTCGCCTCGATGGGCGTGTGGCTCGCCGGGATCGATGGCGCGTCGGACCATTCGTTCGGTGCCGTGGTGCTGGTGCTGGGCGCCTACGTCGCCGTCGCCCTCGGCGTCGGCGTCGGCGGCGGGCTCCTCGTCGGGGCGTGGGTGGCGCTCGGGCACGCAGGGACGGCGCCGGCGGACTCGGTGCGGATCCTTCGTGCCCTGCACTGGTTCACCGCGGCGGCGGGCGTGGTGGTCCTGCCGCTGCTGGCGCTCGGGGGTGGCGGATGAGCGGCACCGCCGCAGCTGGCACGGTCCCGCGCGCCATGCGGACCAACTGGATGCTCGGTTCGACAGCGCTGCCCCCGCTCGCGTGGCTGGTGCACATCGCAGCGATGCCGGCACTGGTCCCGCTCGCCTGCGAGACGGGTCAGAGCTGGTTCCTCCACGCCACCACGATCGTGACCGCAGCGGTCGCTGTCGTGGGTCTGGTGGGAAGCCACCGGACGCGCTCGGACGTGAGGCAGGAGCGAGAGCGGCGAGACGACGGGCCGCACGAACCGATCGTTCCGCCCGAGGTGTGCACACGTGCTCGGGCGTGGGGGACCGTCGGCCTGCTGAACGGCTGGCTGTTCACGGTGCTGATCGTCGCGGAGCACCTGCCGGTGCTGGTGCTGGAGGCGTGCCCACCGTGACGAGCGTCCTCGCCCACCTCGGCCCGGGGCCGTTCGCGGTGCACGCCGTGGTCGTGACCGGGCTCGCGTGGTTCGCGGTCCGTGGCGCCCGCGGGAACCGGGTTCGCGCGGCGGCGACGGTCGTCGGGGCGGTCGCGCTGCTGGTGGCCCTCTCCCCGCACATGGAGGATGTGGCGGGCACCTCCTTCGCAGCACACATGGGTCAGCACCTTCTCCTCATCGCCGTAGCGGCGCCAGCGCTGGGCGGCGTCCGTGCCCACGAACTGGTCGCCGTCGGGATCGGTGACCTTTCAGGCCGGCGTCATCGAGGAGCTCGGTTGTTGTCCCGGGCGCCACGGCCGTCCACGGTGGCGCTCGCCACCACGATCTCGGTGGCGGCCGTGTTGCTCTGGCACCTGCCGGCCGCCTGGGAGGGCGCGCTCCGCTTCGACGCCCTCCACGTGGTGGAGCACTTCACCCTGCTGGCGGCCTCCTACTGGTTCTGGTCGCTCGTGCTCGACCCCCGGTTGTCGGCCGCCGTCGCCCTCCCTGCGCTCCTCATGATTGCGGTGCCTCAGGGGTTCCTGGCCAGCGTGCTGACCTTCAGCTCCGAGGTCGTCTACGCCGGCCAGGCCGACGGGATGGCGGACCCGCTCGTCGACCAGCAGCTCGCTGGGCTGCTGATGTGGGTGCCGGCCGGTTCGGTGAACCTCGGCGCCGCTGCGCTGGTCGTCGTCCGGAGCCTGGAGAGGTCGAAGCGGCGGAGCGACCGCCGCGACGTGGCGAGCGCCGTGCTGGCAGCGGGGCGATCCGGAGCAACGCCGTGAGGGTCAGGATCGGGCTGTCCGCCTGGCTGCTGGCTGCGATCCTCGCCCACGCTGGCTGCGGTCGCACCGAGCGGGTCTCGATCGAGGTGCCCGGAGGGGACGCCGATCGGGGTGCCGACCTGATCGGTCGGAACGGATGCGGTGGTTGCCACCGGGTGCCGGGCGTCGCGGGCGCCGACGGAAGGGTGGGACCCCCACTCGACCACTACGCCGAGCGGATGTACGTCGCCGGTGAGCTGGTGAACACGCCGGACAACCTGGTCCGCTGGATCGTCGCACCGCAGGAGATCAATCCTGGTGGCGGGATGCCCGACCTCGGGATCAGCGAGGAGGACGCTCGTCACATGGCGGCGTACCTGTACACCCTCGGTTCCTGACGAGGCCGGGCCGGGGTGGATCACCCGTTGGTCGCTCCCGCGAGCCGCACGGACGACGTGGCTGCGCTTCCGGTCTGGGTGGTCGCGTGCCGGCGATCCCGCCACAGCGAGACTCCCAGGCCGATCAGGGCCACGCCGGTCGGCACGGCGAACGGGCGGCTGAACGACTCGGGCAGCGCTGCCAGTGCGAGGGCGGAGACGGTTCCGTAGGCGAACAGCGCCGACGCCCAGCGGGGGAGGACCTTCGCTCGGAACAGGGCGATGCCGAACAGCAGCCCGCCGATCGAGTAGCCGATGCCCGCCACGCCGAACAGCAGGGGGTAGGCGCCGATGTCGCCCTTCGCGGTCCCGCCCATCGCAGCGGCGATCACGTCCTGGACGTAGGCCGGGTCGCTGTCGACCATGGTCGGCAGGACGTACGCCACCACGACCTCCACCACGAACATGGCGAGGAACCCGACGATGGCTGCGACGTAGCCCACACGACCGACCTTCCCGAGGCGGTCGCGATGGCTGGCGAAGATGCCGGTCAGCCCGGCGACCGCCAGGAGGGTCATCAGCGCCTTCGCCGTCTGGCGGACGGTGATCTCCGTGGTGGCGATGTGCTCGACGTCCACGGGCGGGTGGGCAATCTGGACGCCGATGAAGATGGCGCCGGCGGCAGCTGCGCACAGCCCGGCGATGGCGGTGAGGCGATGGGACGAAGCGTTCATGTGGACTCCCCGGTCTGGGTCGGCGGAGCGGTTCCGGCGACCTCTGCATCGTGAGGAGCGATGTGGTGAGCGCGCATCACCAGGTGATGTGGTTCTGGGTGGTGATCTGGCGGGTCGATGATCTGGCGGTCGTCGTTGCCCAGCCGCCGAAGTCGTAGTTCACTTCGCGTTGGTGCCGATGTCCGAGAGCGAGCCCGCCCGAGCGGGGGAGGGCCGCGGCCCGGACGCACGAGCGGGCGCGCCCCGGTTGCTGGCCACCAAGCTGCACCCGCCGCGCCCGAGACGAGGGACGATCCACAGGCCGCGGCTGAGCGATCGGGTCGAGGGCGACCTCCCTGTCCTCACGCTCGTGTCGGCCCCGGCCGGCTTCGGGAAGACCACCCTGCTGGCCGACTGGGTCGCTCGGTCCGAGGGCTCCAACCGCAGCACGGCGTGGCTGTCGCTCGACCGGGGCGACGATGACCTCCCCCTGTTCTGGGCCTACATCGTCGCGGCGGTGCGGGGCGCTGCACCCGGCGTGGGCGACGAGGCGGCATCGCAACAGGCGGCGTCGCAGCCGCTGGCGTCGGTGGCCTCGACGCTGCTCAATGAGCTCGCCGCCAGCAGCTGCGAGGTGCTCCTGGTGCTCGACGACTACCACGTGATCGAGGCGCCGGAGGTCCACGAGGCGGTGGAGTTCCTCGTCGAACACGCGCCGCCGCAGCTCCACGTCGTCCTGGCCGGCCGTGCCGATCCGCCGCTGCCCTTGGCCCGACTGCGGGCGCGGGGAGACCTGCTCGAGATCCGCGCTGCCGACCTCCGGTTCACGACGGCGGAGACAGCGGTCTACTTCGACGAGTCGGTGGGCCTCGAGCTGGCCGACGACGACATCGCCGCGCTCGAGTCGAGGACCGAGGGCTGGGTCGCAGCACTGCAGCTGGCCGCGCTCTCGATGCAGGGCCGCGAGGACACCGGCGCGTTCATCGCCCACTTCGCCGGCGACGACCGGTTCGTCGTCGACTACCTCGTCGAGGAGGTGCTCGAGCGCCAACCGGACGACGTCCGCGACTTCCTGTTGCAGACCTCGATCCTCGGCCGGTTCACCAGCGGGCTCTGCGACGCGGTGACCGATGGTGGCGGCTCGAAGGAGATGCTCGAACGCCTCGACCGGGCCAACCTCTTCCTCGTCCCGCTCGACGACCGACGGCAGTGGTACCGGTACCACCACCTCTTCGCGGACGTGCTGCGGGCACGGCTCCTGAACGAGCAGCCCGAGGTCGTCGGGCTGCTGCACCAGCGGGCGAGCGCCTGGTACGAAGCCCACGACGAGGTGGCCGAGGCCATCACCCACGCGACGGCGGGCGGCGACGTGGGACAGGCTGCGAGGCTCATCGAGCTGGCCGCTCCTCTGCTGCGGCGACGGCGACAGGAAGGCACCCTCCGGCGGTGGCTCGAAGCGTTGCCCCGTGAGATCTTCGACGAGCGGCCCGTCCTCGCCATCGAACTGGTCGGAGCGCGGATGGCCCATGGCGACCGGAGCGGTGTGGAACCCCTGCTCGAAGCGGTGGAAGCGGCGATCCAGCCGTCGGCCCCGTCCCCCGTCGTGTTCGATCGTGAGGAGCTCGCGAGCCTTCCGGCGCAGGTCCTCACGTACCGCGCTGCGCTGTCGCTGCTCGACGGGGATCTCGACGCCACGATCGGCCACGCGAGCGAGGCGCTCAGGGTGGCCGAGCCGTCCGACCACCTCCGGCGAGGCAGTGCGTCTGCCCTCATGGCGCTCGCGCACTGGGCCGGAGGCGATCTCGCGACCGCAGAGCGCCGGTACACCGAAGCCATCGACGCGCTGCGAAGCGCCGGGCACCTCGCCGACGTGCTGGGCTGCTCGCTCGCGCTGGCGGACATCCAGATCGCCCAGGGCCGGCTGAGCGACGCCGCCCGCACCTTCCGTGCGGGGCTTCGACTCACGGAGGAGAGCCCCGGGTTGCGCGGCGCGGCCGACATGCACGTCGGGCTGAGCGAGGTGCTGATCGAACGGAACGACCTCGCTGGCGCCGACCGGCACCTGCAGACCAGCGCCGAGCTGGGCGACACGGCCGGCCTGCCCCAGCACGCCTACCGCTGGCGGGTCACCATGGCGCGGCTGTGCCGCGCCAACGGCGACCTCGAGCGGGCCCTGGAGCTGATCGATGAAGCCGCTCCTCTCTACGACACCGACTTCTCGCCGCCGGTGCGTCCGGTCGAGGCGATCCGTGCTCGGGTGCAACTGGCGCACGGCGACCTGGAGGCGGCGCTCGACTGGGTCACCGATCGTGGCCTCACTGTCGAGGACGAGCTCAGCTACGTCCGCGAGTACGAGCACGTCACCCTCGTCCGGGTCCTCCTTGCTGACCACGCGAGGAGCGGTGATCCGTCGGTGCTCGACGCAGCGCTCGCATTCCTCGACCGGCTGCTCGTCGCCGCCGAGGAAGGCGGCCGGACCGCCAGCGCGATCGAGGTCCTGATCCTCCAGGCCACCGGTCGCCACACCCGAGGTGACGTCTCCGCAGCGCTGGCAGCGCTGGAGCGGGCCGTGCGGCTGGCTGAACCCGAAGGTCACATCCGACTGTTCCTCCACTCCGGCCCTGAGGTCACCACGCTCCTCCGGATGATCGCCTCGGGCAGCGACGTCGTGGCGAACGTGCATCGGATCCTCGCGGCGTCCGACCCCGTGGCGAGCCAGCCGCCGATCGCTCCGGCGGCACGGCCGGTGCTCGTCGACGAGCTGAGCGCCCGGGAGCTGGAGGTGCTCCGGCTCCTCCGCAGCGACCTCAGCGGGCCCGACATCGCACGCGAGCTGGTGGTGTCGCTCAACACCGTGCGCACCCACACGAAGAACATCTATTCGAAGCTGGGTGTGACCAGCCGCCGTCAAGCGGTCACCCGCGCCGGCGAGCTCGGCCTCTAGCCCGCAGCTCCGCCCGACCACCGCTTCGGCGGGCGATCACCACCCGCGTTCACCACATGTGGTGATGACCCCTCACCAGGCCCGTTCGTACGGTCCAGTGGTGACCGCCGACGACCGCTCCCAGAGCACTCAGCCAGCGGCTCGCGAGGGGATCACCCGCTACGAGATCCGAGTCAAGGGTCGCCTCGGCGCCCGGTGGTCGGCCTGGTTCGACGGCATGGACGTCACCACCGCCGGCGACGGCACGACCGTCATCACCGGGCCCGTGGTCGACCAGGCGGCGCTGCACGGCCTGCTCCAACGGCTGCGCGACGTCGCCATCCCGCTGATCTCGCTGCGAGAGCTCCCCGCCGACCCTGCAA
>JBIQID010000033.1:22235-23869 GCA_044508215.1 Actinomycetota bacterium
GCCCTCTTCGAGGTCCTCACCGCTCTCCTCGGCATCGCCACCGCCGTCGCCCTCTACCCGGTCGCCAGGCGGTACAGCCACCGGTCGGCGCTCGGGTTCGTCACCAGCCGCCTCCTCGAGGCCACCATGATCTTCGCCGGCGTCCTCAGTGTGATGGCCGTCCACACGCTCCGTGACGGTGCCGGCGCAGCATCAGCGGCCTCCGCTGACGCGAGCGCGCTGTCGGCCACCGGCGAGGCGCTCGTGGCGGTGCACGACTGGGCGTTCCTTCTCGGCCCGGGCCTCATGGCGGTGGTGAACGCCATGCTGATCGGCTCGATCATGTACCGGTCGGGTCTGCTGCCCCGCTGGATCCCGACGCTCGGGCTGATCGGGGCCCCGCTGCTGCTGGTCTCCGACGTGGCCGTCCTGTACGGGGTGTGGGACCAGGTGTCGGGCCCGGCGATGCTCCTCACGCTCCCGATCGCCGTCTGGGAGATGTCGTTCGGCATCCGCATGGCCGTGAAGGGCTTCCGCTCCGACGCAGTCGCCCCGCAGGCCGATCAGTCCACCGTCCCGGCCACCGTGGCCCCGACGTACGCCTGATCCGATGATCGAGCTCAGGAACGTCACCAAGCGCTACGGCGCCACCACCGCCGTGGACCACCTCAGCTTCGAGGTCCGCCCCGGCGAGGTCACCGGCTTCCTCGGCCCCAACGGAGCCGGGAAGTCGACCACCATGCGGATGATCGTGGGCCTCGACGCCCCGACGTCCGGGACCGTCACCGTCGACGGCCGGCCCTACCGGGACCTCCGCTTCCCGCTCCGCCACGTCGGTGCCCTCCTCGACGCCAAGGCGGTCCACCCAGGCCGCACGGCACGCGACCACCTCCGCTGGCTGGCCGACTCCAACGGGATCGGCCGGCGCCGGGTGGACGAGCTCCTCGAGCTGGTTGGGCTCGCCGCTGTGGCCGACCGGCGCACCGGCGGCTTCTCGCTCGGCATGGGGCAGCGGCTCGGCATCGCCACCGCCCTCCTGGGCGACCCGGCCACCCTCCTCCTCGACGAGCCGGTCAACGGCCTCGACCCCGAGGGCATCCAGTGGATCCGGCGCCTCCTCCGTGGGCTTGCCGACGAGGGCAGGTCGATCCTCGTGTCGAGCCACCTCATGAGCGAGATGGCACAGACCGCCGACCGCCTCGTGGTGGTCGGCAGGGGCCGGCTCATCGTCGAGGGCACCGTCGACGACGTGGTCCGGGGCAGCGTCACCGGCAACGTCCGGGTCGACACCGCCGAACCGGACCGGCTCGCAGCGCTCCTCGTCGAGCGAGGCGCGGTCGCTGACGCCGAGGTGGGCGGCGCCCTCACCGTCACGGGCATCGAGGCCCGCGAGATCGGCATCGCCGCAGCGGCTGCCGGCATCACCCTCTACGAGCTCACACCTCGTTCTGCCTCGCTCGAGGACGCGTTCTTCGAACTGACCCGCGACGCCACCGAGTACACGACCACAGGAGCAGTGGCATGACCGCCATCACCATCCCCACCACCACCGATGACACGTCGTCGGCTCCCACCGCCGTGCAGGTGTTCGCGGCCAACGTCCGGGCCGAGTGGACCAAGCTGCGCTCGGTCCGGTCGACGACCTGGACCCTGCT
>JBIQID010000190.1:0-3284 GCA_044508215.1 Actinomycetota bacterium
GACGACGGCCGAGCAGACGGTGCGCCTGGGGCTCCCCGAGAAGAAGAAGGGCTGAACCGGGCGGTCAGCGGCCGACCCATCCGGGTCAGCGCGGCGCCGGCCGTGTAGGTCAGCGCCGGCCCGTGGAGGTCAGCGCGCCTGCGTCAGCGCCGGCCCTCGCAGGTGTCCATCGCCCGACGAAGCTCGTCGGGGAGGGCAGGAGGGTCCTCGCCGGCGGCAGCGTCGGCCACCTCGGACTCGTACTCCCTCAGCTCCTCCACCGAGAGGCCCGAGTCGGGCAGCTCGTCGTACACGCACTGGCAGTAGCGCTCGGAGGCGAGCTTCACCGTGGTGGTGGTGCCGTTCTGCGACGCCACCTCGGTGGTGCAGTTGAAGATGAAGTTCGCCTCGAGGTCGGGGCCGTACTTGTCGATCCTGCTGATGCCCGTGCAGCCGCCCAGGAGCGCCAGGGCGGCGAGGCCCACCACTGCGAGCCGGGCGCGTCGAAGCGGAAGTGGAGGTCGGGGAGTCACGGGGTGCCACGGTAGTCGGCTGCCCCCGGAGTCGGGCAGCCGGCAGGCGGCGTCGACCGGTTCAGGCCGCGGCGTCGGGCTCGGCGAAGAGTGCCTCGCCGTGGGCGTAGGCGAACATGTCCGCCTGGGCGCCATCCGTCGAGATCGGCTGGTCGGGTCGAGTCGACCCGACCAGCCCTGATCCCGCCGCAGACTTCGACGCAAGGTTTGCCACGAGGGCGCTCCACAGGCCGTTGGACCGGCTCGAGGGGACCGAGGGGGTGGTGACCTCGTACCGCCGGAGCGCTTCTTGCGTCGTCATGTGGAGATGATCGGTCAGTCCGCGGCCCCGTGTAAGAGGTCGTTCGGATCATTTCACCCCGTGGCAGCGAGGCGTTTGGCCCGCTCCAGCACGTCGTCGAGCATCGCTGGGGTGAGCTTGCCGGTGAAGGTGTTCTGCTGGCTCACGTGGTAGCAGCCCAGGAGCACCCGGTCCCCCGGGAGCGGCACCTCCGCTCCGTGGCCGAATCGGGGCCTTCCATCGGCCCCGAGGAGCTTCGCCGCCTGCTCGAAGCCGAAGCCGCCCAGCGCCACCACCACGCGGACCCCGGTGAGCAGCTCCAGCTCGCGCTCGAGGAACGGCCGGCAGTTGTCGCGCTCGGCCGGCGTCGGTTTGTTCGCCGGCGGTGCGCACTTCACCGGTGAGGTGATCCACGTGTCGGTCAGCTCGAGCCCGTCGTCGATCGACACGGAGGTGGGCTGCGACGCCAGACCGGCGCGGTGCAGCCCGGCGTAGAGGAAGTCGCCCGACCTGTCGCCGGTGAACATCCGGCCGGTGCGGTTCGCCCCGTGGGCGGCCGGCGCCAGGCCCAGCACCAGGATCCGCGCTGCGGGGTCGCCGAACCCGGGCACGGGCCTCCCCCAGTACTCCTGGTCGCGGAACGCAGCCCGCTTCGCCTCGGCGACGTGCTCCCGCCACTCGACCAGCCGCGGGCACCGGCGGCACGTCGCCACCTCGACGGCCAGCTCGGCGAGGCCGGCGCGGGCGGCGTGGTCCGGTGCTCGTCGGTGGGCGGGGGTCACGACGCCCACCCTAAGAGGCGCCCTCGACTGCCGCCGATAGGGTGCATCGAGCCATGGCCACGCCCCGCCGAACCCGGTCCAGCTCCGACCCCAAGCCGACCCTCGTCCTCCTCGTCCGCCACGGCCAGACGGCCACGACGGGGAAGGTCCTCCCGGGGCGGGCGAAGGGCCTGCACCTCGCCGATGAGGGCGTCGCCCAGGCCGAGCGGGCCGCGTCGCGGCTGGCGATGCTCCCGAAGGTGGGCGCCGTCTACGCCTCGCCCCTCGAGCGCACCCGCGAGACCGCCGCGCCGATCGCACGAGCACTCGAGCTGCGGGTGCAGACCAGCCGCGGCCTCCTCGAGTGCGACTTCGGCGAGTGGACGGGCAAGAAGCTGTCGCAGCTCATGAAGAAGCCCGAGTGGCGGACCGTGCAGACCGCCCCGTCCACGTTCCGGTTCCCGGGCGGGGAGTCGTTCCTCGACATGCAGTCCCGCATCTGGGACGAGCTGGGCACCCTCGTCGCCCGGCACCCCGGCGAGACCATCGTGTGCGTCTCGCACGCCGATCCGATCAAGGCCGCCGTGGCGCAGGCGATGGGCGTGCACCTCGACCTCTTCCAACGCATCGTCGTGTCGCCCTGCTCGATCAGCGCCGTCCTCATGGGCCACGGGTCGCCGATCGTGCTGTCGGTGAACTCCACCGGGGACGACCTCACGGGCCTGTCGCCGTCGTGAACGAGTCGTTCGACTTCCCGGAGGTCGCGCACTTCGTGTGCGGTGCGATCGGTCCACCCGGCCAGCGCGTGTTCCACCTGCAGGTGGAGGGCGGCGGTCGCATGGCGACGTTCCGCATGGAGAAGCAGCAGGCCGCGGTGCTCTGCGACTACCTCGACGGGATCCTCCAGGCCCACGAGGTGCCCGAGGGCGCTCCTGCCCACATGCGAGAGCTGGTCGAGCCGCTCGAGGACGAGTGGACGATCGGCTCGATGATGGTGGCGGTCAACGAGGCCGCCGGGCGGGTCATCGTGATCATCGAGGAGCTCGACATCGACGAAGACCCCGAGCTCGACCTCGCCCAGGCCCGGTTCGCGCTCACCCGAGGTCAGGTGGAGGCGTTCATCGACGGCACCCGCCGCGTGGTGGAGGGCGGTCGTCCCATCTGCCGCCTGTGCGGGCGTGGCATGGACCCCGAGGGGCACGCCTGCCCCCGCCTGAACTGAACGGCGATCGGACGGGCGGGAGCCAGATCGTGAACGGATCGTGAGGGGATCGTGAGCGGAGGCAGCGACCTCGACGCCCTCCTGGACGCCGACCTGGAACCGGAGGATCCGGCGGTCCCGGAGCTGCTCGCCTCGGGCGACGTGGAGCTCCATGGCCGCATGCCGTGGAGCTCGAACGGCACGTACCTCGTGTCGGTCGACGACGGCGAGCACCGGGTGCAGGCGATCTACAAGCCGGAGGCCGGCGAGCGCCCCCTGTGGGACTTCCCGCCAGGCCTGTGGCGCCGGGAGGTGGCCACGTGGGAGCTCGCACGGGCGCTGGGCTGGCACGTCGTGCCGCCCACCGTGGTGCGTGCCGACGGGCCTGCCGGGATCGGGTCGCTCCAGTGCTTCGTCCCGTCGATCTACGAAGAGCACTACTTCACGCTGCGGGACGACCCTCGTCACCGGACGGCGCTCGAGCAGCTGTGCGTGCTCGACCTGATCAGCAACAACACCGACCGCAAGGG
>JBIQID010000034.1:0-22224 GCA_044508215.1 Actinomycetota bacterium
CCGCCCGCGGCAGCGGGGCCGCCGACCCACGGAACGTGGCCCTCACGCGTCCGCGGGCGCGTCCTCACCACTCGAAGTGGCGAGGACGCGTCCCGGACGCGCCGGGGGCGCCCGAACGCCGACGCGCCTCCCAGGAACTGAAACGCGTTCTACCGCCACCGCTACGCTCGATCCCCATGAAGGCGATCGTGTGGGACGGCCAGAAGGCCAGCGTCGAGAGCGGCATCGAGGTCCGCGACCTGCGGGCCGGCGAGGTGCGGGTGAGGATCGAGGCGGCTGGGCTCTGCCACAGCGACGTCTCAGTGCTGAACGGCGACATCATGTTCCCGCCGCCCGTCGTGCTCGGCCACGAAGGCGCAGGCGTGGTCGTCCAGACGGCGCCCGACGTGTCCAACGTGGCGGTGGGCGACCACGTCGTCCTGTCCACCCTCGGGAACTGCGGTCAGTGCGCCCAGTGCGACCGCGGCAAGCCCACGTTCTGCCGGCAGTCGCTCGGCAAGCTCTCCCGGCCCTTCACCCGGGGCGAGGGTGAGGAGGCGAAGAAGCTGTTCCAGTTCGCCAACCTCGGTGTCTTCGCCGAGGAGACCGTCGTGAAGGCCACCCAGGCGGTGAAGGTCCCCGACGACCTCCCGCTCACCTCGGCCTCCCTGATCGGCTGCGGCGTCCTCACCGGCGTCGGCGCCGTGTTCAACCGGGCCAAGGTCGCACACGGCGAGTCGGTGGTGGTGATCGGCGTCGGGGGGATCGGCCTCAACGTGATCCAGGGCGCCGCGCTGTCCGATGGCCTCCCGATCATCGCCGTCGACACGAACCCGGGGAAGGAGGCGTTCGCCCGCCAGTTCGGTGCCACGCACTTCATCCGCCCGGACGGCCCTGACTTCGACCTCGTCGCCGCGGTCAAGGAGGTCTGCCCCAACGGCGTGGACCACGTCTTCGAGTGCGTCGGCTCCACCGCCCTCATCCGCACGGCCACCGACCTCCTCGACTGGGGTGGCAACCTCGTGATGCTCGGTGTCCCGAAGATGGGCTCGGAGGCGAGCTTCGTCGTCAACACCATGTACAACGACAAGACGATCATGGGCTGCCGCTACGGGTCAGCCCGGCCGCAGTACGACATCCCGCTCATGGTCGACCTCTACCGGGCAGGTCGCCTGAAGCTCGACGAGCTGGTCTCCGCGACCTACCCCCTCGAGGACTTCCAGGTGGCGCTCGACGAGCTGCACGAGGGCAAGCTCGCCCGCGGCGTGCTGCAGGTGAGCTGAGTGGCGGTCTCCCCGGAGCTCCTCGAGCTCGCCGAACGTGTCCGCAACTGGGGCCGGTGGGGCGACGACGACCAGCGGGGTGCCGCCAACCTGATCGACGCCGAGGCGACCCGCCGCGGCGCCGCATCGGTGGAGACCGGTCATCGGATCAGCCTCGCGGTCGACCTCAGGGCCGACGGCGTGCAGGTCGGTCAGCCGGCCGGGCGCTACAACCCGATTCTCACCCCGACGTCGCTCAACGAGCGGGACAAGATGAGCCCGGGCGTCTGGGAGGGCACCGACGACATGGTCACCATGTCGACCTGCGCCGGCACCCACATCGACGCGCTCAGCCACATCGGCTACGACAACCAGCTCTGGGGCGGACGTGATCAGCGGGCCAGCGTCACCGCGGCCAACGGGGCGACGTGGTGCGGCGCCGAGCAGCTCCCGTCGATCGCCACCCGCGGCGTGCTCGTCGACGTCCCCCGGCAGCGGGGGATCGACGAGCTCCCTCCTGGCACCGCCGTCCAGGCCGACGACCTCGCCGCTGCGTACGAGCGGGGGAGGATCGAGCCGGCGCCGGGTGACGTCCTTGTGGTCCGCACCGGCGAGATGCGCCACTACCTGGCGGGGGACCGCCGTCGCTACGCGGTGGGCGTCGACTGGCAGCTCACCGGGGTCGGCCTCTCATGCGTCGAATGGCACCACGCCCACGGCATCGCCGGCTGCTTCACCGACACCTACGCCTACGAGGTGATGCCGCCCGAGTCGGGGAACTGGGACGACCTCCTGGCCGTCCACATGCTGCAGCTGCGTGACATGGGGATGCTGCAGGGGCAGAACTGGAACCTGGAGGAGCTGGCGGACGCCGTCGCCGAGGACGATCGCACCGGCTTCTTCCTCGTCGCCGCCCCGGAGCCGATCGTCGGTGCGACCTCTGCCCCCGTGCACCCCGTCGCGATCCGCTGAGCGACGTCGTCACCCTCCCAGAGCCGGCAGTCACCTGTAGGTAACTTCTCCTGATTGGTGTCAACCTGCATGACGCCTGGTGCGTATGCACTCATGATGGGAGCGATGGTGCGCTCGAGGGAACGCCGTGATGCGTCGGAGGCCGACTTCGACGAACGGTTCAAGGAGCTCTACCCCCGCGCGGTCGGGCTCGCCATGCGCATGCTCGGCAACCGGGCTGCCGCGGAGGACATCGCTGCCGAGACGATGGCGCGGGCGCTGCTCCGCTGGGACCGCCTCGACCCCGACCGGGTGGCCGGCTGGGTCCTGCGCGTCACCGCGAACCAGGCGATCGACCTCATGCGGCGGAAGGGCCGGACGCTCGAAGCGGGCGTCATCGACCTCGAGGACTCCACGACGCTCCGCCTCGCTCTCGCCGACGCACTCCGCCGCCTGCCGCGACGGCAGCGGGAGGCCGTCGCGCTCCGCTTCCTCTCCGATCTGAGCGAGGCGGACACCGCCGCGGCGCTCGGCATCGGGGCGGGTGCGGTCAAGACACACGTCCACCGCGGGCTCGGGCGACTGAGGGAGCTGCTGGGCGACGAGACCATGGAGGCCGTCCATGTCGGATGAGACCACGCTCCGAACCGCGAGCAACGAGATCAGCTGGGACGACGCGGACCTCGACGAGGCGCTGGCCCGCACGAAGGCGATCCACCGGGGGCTGGTCGAGCGACGTCGGCGGGTCCTCACCGCGGCGAGCGGCTTCGCGCTCGTGGTCGTGGTGGCAGTCGCCGCGCTGGTCCTGACCGGCGGTGACGATGCCGGCAGCCGCTCCACCGTCGAGTTCGCGGACGAGGGCACGGAGGCCGAGGTCGACGAGCCGGCAGCGACACCGACGACGGCCGCCGCGCCCGTGGTGCCCCAGGTGGGCGACGCCATGACGGTCCGCCGCGTGATCGAGATCGAGTCGTTCGTCGCTGACGGGGCGGCGGGGGTCGTCCACGTGGCGATCGCATGCGAGACCGCCGGGGACCGGATCCAGGAGCCAGGGGTGACGTGGCAGGGCAACGTGCTCCTGCTCGATGCCGTCGTGGAGAGCGACCGGCCGGGCACCCAGTGCGCCGGTGAGCCGCTGTCCGTCGACGTGGCACTGCCGGCCGGCGTCGACCCGGCGCTCGTCGAGGTCCGCTCCGCCCGCTGACCCCGGAAGGGCTCAACCCCGCCTCCGGCACGTAACCGGAAGCCGCGCGGCAGCTCAACCCGGACAGCGCAGGGTGGATCCGGGCTCGGCGACACAGCCGCCGATCAACGTCTCCTAGGCTCACAGATCGTCGAAGACGCACCCGAGGGGGACGCGATGGTCACAGGCCGGACGCTGTGGGAGCTGGTGGACGCGCGGGCGGAGGCGACGCCCGACGCGCTCATGGCGGTGGACGAGGACATGAGGACGATGTCGTTCCTCGAGTACGCCACCGAGGTCGAGCGAGCAGCGGCCGGGCTGGCGGACTACGGGATCGGTGAGGGTTCCGTGGTGGCGTGGCAGCTGCCCACCTGGATCGAGTCGCTGGTCCTCGTCGGGGCCCTGTCCCGTCTCGGGGCCACGCAGAACCCGATCCTCCCCATCTACCGGGAGCGGGAGGTGGGCTTCACCACCAAGCAGGCGAAGGCCGACCTCCTCATCGTGCCGTCGGTGTGGAACGGCTTCGACTTCGAGGCGATGGCGACCGACATCGCCCGCGGCAACGGTTCGATGCAGGTGCTGGTGGCCGACAAGGCGCTGCCGCAGGGCGATCCGAGCCGCCTCCCGCCGCCACCGGACCCCGACGTGGAGGAGCTGCCGGTCCGCTGGCTCTTCTACACGTCGGGCACCACCGCCGACCCGAAGGGCGCCCAGCACACCGACGGGACGATCGCAGCGGTCGCGCAGGGCATGGGTGAGCGCCTCGCGCTGATCGAGGCCGACCGCTCCGCCCTCGTCTTCCCGTTCACCCACATCGGTGGGATCACCTGGCTGTTCTCGTCGCTGCAGTTCGGGTGCTCGCTGATCCTCATGGAGGCGTTCCACCCGGAGCGCACCCCCGAGGTCCTCTCTCGGGAGGGCGTCACGCTGGCCGGTTCCGGCACCCCGTTCCACATGGCGTACCTCGCCTACCAGAAGGCACGTCCCGAGCCGATCTTCCCCAACGTCCGGGGCTTCCCGGGGGGTGGTGCGCCGAAGCCGCCGCAGCTCGTGCACGACATGCGTGCGGCGTTCGACGCCCCGGTCCTCTCGGGCTACGGGCTCACCGAGGTGCCGATCCTCACGATGGCGTCGATCGAGGACACCGACGACGAGCTGGCCCACACCGAGGGCAAGCCGATGCGCGGCGTGCAGCTGCGCCTCGTGCGACCCGACGGCGTGGAGGCCGCACCGGGCGAGGAGGGCGAGCTCCGGGCGAAGGCGCCGCAGCTGATGAAGGGCTACCTCGATCCCAGCCTCGACGCCGACGCGTTCGACGAGGACGGGTGGTTCCGGACCGGCGACCTGGGTCGCATCGACGAGCGCGGCAACGTCACCATCACGGGCCGGCTGAAGGACGTGATCATCCGCAAGGGCGAGAACGTGTCGGCCAAGGAGGTCGAGGACCACCTGTTCAAGCACCCGAAGGTGGGCGACGTCGCCGTCATCGGCCTCCCCGACGCGGATCGGGGCGAGCTCGTGTGTGCGGTGGTCTCGACCGCAGAGGGTTCGGATGCCCTCGCCTTCGACGAGATGGTCGACTTCCTCAAGAACGAGGGCCTGATGGTCCAGAAGCTCCCGGAGCGGCTGGAGGTCGTCGACCGCATCCCGCGGAACCCGGCGGGCAAGATCCAGAAGCAGGAGCTCAAGGAGCGGTATTCCCAGTAGGAACGCGAAGGAGGGCGGGCCTTGCGGCCCGCCCTCCTTCACGTTGTCGTCGACTGGGTCAGCGACCGATCTCGGTGGCGACGCTGTCGAACTTCTCGCTGGCGTTGCTGCCGAGGGTCGAGACGGCCATGATGCAGACCACTGCGATCAGGGCCACGAGCAGTGCGTACTCCACGAGGGACGCAGCACGCTCGGACTTGCACTTCGCCGAGACGTAGGCCTGGATGAACTGGTAGGTCGTGAGCATTTCGTTTCCTGTCTGGTGCATTGGTGGTGCGTCGAGACCCCGCCGATGACCGTCGGTGCCCCTCCGTGTGGTGCGAACCTCGCCGATCTCCCGCCTCGGGGGGACTGCGCTCGATCTCGTCGGTTCCGGGACCTCTCGGACCCACTGGCTCTATCGGTGCACTCGGCGATCCGTCTTGAGCGAATTCCGTCGCAATGGGCCGAACGGCCTACGATCTGACGGTTCGTCAGATCCGGTGTCGCCGGGGATCGGAGGGGCCCGCCGATGGGCATGTTGGACGGCAAGGTCGCGATCGTCACGGGCGCCGGCCACGGCATCGGGCGGGGTCACGCACTCGAGCTCGCGAAGCAGGGCGCCACGGTCGTCGTCAACGACGTGGGCGGTTCGGTGACGGGCGAGGGGTCAGGCCGCGACGCCGACCTCACCGTCGCGATCATCGAGGAGCGTGGCGGGAAGGCCACGGCCAACTACGCGGACGTCGCCGACTACGAGGCTGTCGGCGAGTTGTTCGCCTCCACCGCCGACCAGCACGGCAGCGTCGACATCGTGGTGAACAACGCCGGCATCGTGCGTGACGCGGCCATCTGGAACATGGGCGAGGACGACTTCGACGCGGTTGTCCGGGTGCACCTGAAGGGCACCTGGGTCCCGTGCAAGCACGCGGCGATCTACTGGCGCGACAAGAACAAGAGCACCGGTGCGCCGGTGAACGGCCGGATCATCAACACGATCTCCGGCGCCGGTCTCACGGGGAACTTCGGCCAGAGCAACTACGCACCGGCGAAGGCGGCGATCGCCAGCTTGACCCAGACGCTCAGCCTCGAGCTGTACCGGCTCGGCGTGACCGTGAACGCGGTCGGCCCTGCTGCCGCCACGCGGATCACGGCGACCATGCCGAACGCGCCCGCGGTGATCGAGCCCGACGAGATCCCCGACGACGAGTGGAACCGGATGGACCCGGCCGTCTCGTCCCCGCTCGTCGCCTGGCTCGCCTCCGACGAAGCCGACCACGTGACCGGCCAGGTGATCCGGGCGGTCGCGGAGAACATCATCTGGATGCAGCCGTGGAGCGACGGCAAGGCGATCAACAACGGCGGCAAGCGCTGGGACGCCACGAAGCTCGGCATGCAGCTCGCCACCGACGTCTTCGGCACCCGGGCTCCGGGCCTGCGCTACTGAGGGCTGCACCGGGCGCTCCGAGGCGGCGGTGACCACCACCCGGGACCTCCTCGTCTCCCTGCTGCGTGACGCGGGGGTGGAGCGCCTCGTCGGTGCGGAGCCGCTCGGCGACCTCCCGCACGTCGCCTGCGAGGACCCGGACCTCGCCTGCCTGCTCGCCGACGCGGACGGCCGGGTGAACGGCGGCTTCGGCGCAGCGCTCCTGGCCGGGCCGATCCTCCACGTGTCCTCGAGGATCGGCGGCACCGCGCCCATGCAGACGGTCGGCTCGGCCGACGATCTGGTCGAGGTGCTCGGCGGGCTCGATCCCGGCGCGCCCCCAGCGACCTTCGCGATCCACCTCGACCTGGACCTCGACGAACCGGTGGACGAGCTGCCGGCGCGACCGGAGCCGCAGCGCGGCGTCGTGGTCACGCTCGACCCGTCCCTCGCTGAGATGCGGTTGGCGATCGTGGTCGGTCCGGGCGTGGTGCGTGCCGGTTCGACGGATCGCCTGCTCGACATGGCCAACGCCATGGGCTGTGCGGTGGTGAACACGGTCGGGGCGAAGGGCGTCTTCCGGTGGGACAGCCCGTTCCACGCGGGGACAGCGGGCCTCCAGGCGCGCGACTGGGAGCTCGCCGGGGTCACCGACGCCGACCTGGTGGTGCTGTCCGGGCTGGACCACGACGAGGTGCCACCGGGGCTGTTCCGCACGCTCGTGACCCAGGAGGTCGACCCCGGCCAGCTCGCCGCGCTGGCGCTGCGCTGGGAGCGCCCGGAGTCCGAGCCGCAGCGCCCACCCCTGTACGAGGCGATCGCCGGGGTGGTGCGCCCGCTCTACGAGGACGGTTCGGCGCCGGTCACCGCAGCCCGCGCAGCGCTGCACCTGTCGGGCGCGTGCCCGGAGGGTGGGGTGGTGGTCGGGGACGCCGACCTCGCCGGCTTCTGGCTGGGCCGTGCGTTCCCCACCGGGATCCCGGGTTCGGTCGTGGTGGCTCCGACGAAGGTCGACGGCGCCGCGGTCGCCGGTGCGCTCATGGCGAGGGCGGCGGGCCGGTCGGCGATCGCGGTGACCGCCCAGATGTCGCCCGCGGCTCTCGAGCTGGTCGGGATCGCGGAGCGGGGCGGGATGCCGGTGGCGGTCCAGGAGTGGGTCGAGGCCGAGGCGGGCGAAGGCATGGACCCGTCAGCGCACGTCGAGCTCTCCCAGGGGCAGTTCGAGGGCGCCCGGATGGGCGTCGAGCGCCTGGGCGTGCGCCTCGATCCAGCGGCCCTGGTCGAGGTGGCCGGGCCGATCGATCCCCGCTACGCCTGAAGGTCTCCTCCTCGTCAGCGCAGCTCGATCAGCCGCCCGTGGGGCGCTTTGATCCAGGTCCTCGCGGTGGTCGACACCACCTCCGAGCGCTCTGCGTCGACGACCAGCGCGTCGAGGGTCGACCGGGTCGCGGTCTGCTCCGATGTTCGGATGGTGAGGTCGGCGTGCTGCACCATCGTGCGGAGCTGGCCGGGGTCGAGCAGCTGCGACGGCGATCGTGCCAGGCGCGCGAAGAGCTCCTCCGTCGCCGGGGTGACCGCCATCCGTGCCTCGAAGGCGATCGATCCGCCCGACGTGTCCGTCGCCACCTGCACCCCGGGTGAGGCGAGGTCGGCGAGGTTCTCGAGCGCCTGCCGGCCGGCGGCGGTGCCCGTCAGGAGGAGCGTCCGGCTGCCGTCGTCCGCGGATTGGAGGGCGACGCGCGCGGTCCCTTCGATGTCGTTCCCGAGGGCACGGAGGTCGAGGCTGCCTTCGGCGAAGGCGGTGGTCACCGCCGGACTGCCGCGGCGCCACTCCCGCTCGATGCCACCGGAGCCGTCCAGCTCGCCTGCTGCCACGTTGGCGTTGCCACCGTCGACGCGGGCGCCGGCGCTGCCACCCAGCACCCGACCCACCCTGTGCTCGCGGAAGCTGCCGAGGTAGCGGTCGACGGCCCTGGGGTCGGTGGGGAGCCGGACGCCTCCGAGCGCAGCACCGAGCGAGAGCCCGATCAGGCTGCCGCCGGTGCTGAGCGCAGCGCGTCCCAGGCCTTGGACGAACCGGTCGGCGGCGTCGGCGTCGTCGAATCCGAACGTCTCCCGAAGGTGTGTCCCGGCAGCGACCGCCGCGTCGACCTGCCGACCGGCTCGCCCGCTGGCTCCCATCTCGGTGTCGAAGTGGACGGTCACCTCCACCCGTCCGTCCCGGTAACGGGTGATCGTCGCCCCGAGGTCCACCCCGAGGTCCACCTCGACGACCTTCAGCGGGACGGAGGCTCCGGCCGATCCTTCGATCTCGCGGACCTCGGCGACCAGCTCGCCCTGCCGCTCGTCGAGGTAGCGCCGCGCGGCTCTGGCGATCACGCCGGCGGGCAGGCCGAGGACGCCGCTGAGCAGTCCGGGCTGGAGCTCCTCGAGGGCCGAGCGCTGGTCGTCGTCGAGGCCGCGCCACCACGAGGCTGCGAGGCCGGGGTCCGGCTCCTCGAGCAGGCGTTCGAGCATCGCCACTCCGCTGACCTCTGCCCACCGGGCGGCGTCAGCGCGGCGCGCGTCGAGCGCAGCGAGGGACAGGTCTCGCTCGCCCGCCGCCACCAGGTCGTCCCATCGGAACGGCCGCGCCGGCCGGGCGATGGACGAACCGCCGTGGCCGCCCCGGGAGCAGCGCACCTGCGCTTCCCGGCTGCGTCGGAGGAGCGATTCCGCCCGGCGCAGCTGCTGGGTCGCCGCGCCGCCCCGTGAGCGGATCCGGGCGACGGACGCCTGCAGACGGGCCCGGTCGTCCCCTGACCAGCGGAGCGTCTCGACGCCCCGGGCCAGCGCGTCGGTGGCTCGTCGCACCGCGGTGGCGGCGAGCGCGAGCTCCCGTTCCAGCCCTGCGACCGCGGCCGGGTCCAGCCCCAGCCATGCGTCGTCGATCATGTTCCCGTTCCTCCCTCAGCCCCCGCCGGCGGAGGCGATCTCCTGTTCCTCGGCCTCGGTGGCGAGCCGTCGGGCGAAGGACGCCGTCGACGCGGCGACCTCCTCGAACGACGTGCGCACCGATCGCCACACCAGCCGCAGCTCGTCGGCGTCGTCGCCGGTCCAGCGGGCGGCCCGAACCGCCACGTCGCACTCGGCGCCGAGCGTGGCGAGCCGGGCGACGACGGCTTCGAGCGCGGACGCGCCGGCCCTGAGCGACGCTGGGTCCGCACCGCACCTCGCCGCCACGGTCACGACCCCGCCGAGGCGCGCCGTTGCTCGGCGATCTGTCCGGTGGTCCAGTGGTCGAGCGCGGCGAGCAGCACCTCCAGGTGGAGGAGCTGCCCGCCGAGCTCTGCCGTTCCCGCCCGCCGGAGGGCCAGCGCGTCGTCGCCGATCCACGTGAGGCCGTCGAGGGCCGCCCGGACGTCGTCACGGGCGCTCCTCACGCCGTCCCGCGCTCGCCGGAACGAGTCACGCGTCGACGCGACCGACGTCGGGTCCATCCCCAGGAACGGCACGGCCCTACGCCTGGCTCGCCGCCTGCTGCTCCGTGATGTGGCCACGGATCAGCTTGGCGGTCTCGTCGAGCCTCGCCCGCACCGTCTCGAGCTGGGCCCGGACGCCCTTCGGCCAGGTCTGCTGCTTGAACTGGTCGGCGTCGGGGCCCTGCCAGAAGAAGGGTTTGATCCGGGCCTCGAGCTCCGACACGGCGGTCGTGAGCTGGGACGAGCGGGTGGTCAGGGCGGCCTCGAGCTTCGCCATCTCCTCGAGGTTCCCGCCCTGCTGCTGATCGCTTGCCATCGTGCTGCTGCTCCTGTTCGTCAGTGGTTGGTCCGTTGGGTGTGCCGGCCGCTCAGCGGACGGCGGAGGCGCGCTCCTGCTGGCCGCGCTGCGTCTCGATGGTCCCCTTGGCGGTCATCAACGTCTTCTGCACGTCGGCGAGGAGCTTGTCGATCTCCGGCCAGACCTTCGTGCGGAACTGGTTCGCGTCGGGGCCCTTCCAGTGGGGCGTGCTGTTGGCGACCTTCGTCTTGAGGTCGGTGGCGAGCTTCCCGAGTCGGTCGGCCTCGGTCTGCAGCTTCGTCTCGAGCTGCCGCGCCTGCGCGATGTCCATGCCCTTGAACGCCATTTCGGTCTCCTCGTGGTCGTGGGGTGGTCGGTCGTGCGCGACCGACGATGCGATGTGGGGTCACGCCGCCTCCGGCGCTGCCAGCCCCGCAGGGAGGCAGAGCTGGACGAAGGCCGGCTGCGTGCGGCGGGTGACGACGTAGCCGCGCCCGGGCGCAGCGTCGACGGGGGGTGCCATCGGAAGGGTCACGGCGAGCAGGTCGCCGTCGCGGTCGTGGTCGGGCTGGAGCAGCAGGCCGCCCCGGCTGCCTCGGAGCCGCTTCAGCGCCTCCGACCAGGTGGTCGCCCGCCCAGCGTCACCGCTGGCGATCACCTGGAGGTCGTGCCCGATGCCCCGCCGCAGCAGCGCCTCGAGTGGGCCCTCCAGGCCGTCGTCGAGCAGGTCGACGACGTCGTCGATCACGAGCGTGGTGGGTCCCGTCGATCCCAGCTCCAGGTCGTCGCAGAGGCGTTCGACCAGCTCCACCCCGGCCGCTGGGCCCAGCGCGACCTCGTCCCAGGCGAAGCCCCCGAGGGCGTCGTCCTTGCGTGCAGCGATGCACCGCAGCGCTCGGTCCGTGGCGGTGGCCCGGATCTCCTCGGCGAGCAGGCGCAGGGCGGTCGTCTTGCCGCTCCGCGGAGGGCCGAACACACAGAGGTGTTCGCCGTCGAGCTCCAGCACGGCGGGGCCCAGGTCGTCCTCCGCCACGCCCAGGACGAGCCGGTCGGCGGTCGAGCGATCGCGCAGCTCCCTCCGCAGCACGGTCGCCGGGAGCACCGGCACGGCGGGTGCCGGATCCCGACCTGCTGTCGCCGCGGCCAGCTGGTCCAGCGCCTCGTGCTGCAGCTCCGGATCGGTGCTCCCGCCGAGGATCGCGATCTGGCAGGTGGAGCCGTCGATCAGCGCCCTGCCTGCAGGCGCGTCCGGTCCGAGGGTGCCCGGCTGGACCCCGAGGGACGCCTCGTCGTCGGCGCTGGCCTGGCGCATCACGATCCGCCGCTGCACCGAGGTGAGGAGCGGTGAGAACAGGCCGCTGCGCTGCTCGGAGGCCATCGCCACGTGGAGGCCGACCCGACGCCCCTCGGCGAGGATCGTGCCGAGCAGGTCGAGGGCGAGGCCGCGCTGCAGGCGCTCGTAGCGGTCGTGGAAGGCGGGCAGGCCGTCGATCAGCAGGAGCCGGCGGGGGAGCCGTGCGTCGCCGAGCCGCTCGTGCAGGCGATCGATGTCGTCGACGCCCTCGGACGCGAGGAGCGCCGTCCGGTCGTCGAGCTCCCGGGTGAGGGTCCGGAGGAGGCGGAGCACGCGCTCCAGCTCGCGGTCGGCGTCGAGGACCGACCCCACCTCCGGCAGGCGCTCGAGCACCGCCAACCCGCGGCCGGCGGCGTCGATCGCGTCGATCCGCACGGGCTCGTCCGAGGCCCGTGCCGCCGCCGCAGCTGCGAGGGTCCGGAGGAGGACCGTCTTGCCGGCGCCCGAGGTGCCGAAGACCGCGAGGTGGCCGTCACGGGCGAGGTCGATCGCGAGCGGCGCCTGCTCCTGTGCGGCCGGGTCGTCGCGCAGCGCGACGGGAAGCGAGGCGCATCGCTCGGCAGGCGGCAGCGAACGGAGGTCCACCACGGTGGGCAAGGGGTCCTTCCACGGCCGGAACGGCGGGGCGAGGGCCTCACGGTCCGCCGCGGCCCGGCAGGCCTCCACGATCCGTGCGAGGTCGGTCGCGGCGTCTGCTCCGTTGCTCGACCAGGTGTCGCCGAGCGTGGTGGTGCCGCCGTCCCCGGCGCCGTTCAGCCCGAACGAGCGGACGGTCACGCTCCTTCCGCCGTCGTCGCTGCGAGCACCGAGGTGGACGCCCTGGAAGACCCGGAGGTCCGAGCCGCCGACCCGCAGCACTGCCCGACCGGGGGTGCGGACGGGGAGCGAGGCGGCCAGCGCGCTGTCGATGACGTCGAGGCTCTCGGTGGCGTCCGCCATCCGCA
Organism: Actinomycetota bacterium; assembly: GCA_044508215.1. GTDB lineage: Bacteria > Actinomycetota > Acidimicrobiia > Acidimicrobiales > Microtrichaceae > JAEZFI01. Next base: position 12,545 of record JBIQID010000034.1, read on the forward strand.
GCGCCACGCGGAGGTTGGTGTTCGCCCGGATGGTCTCGGTGACCACGCCGGCGGGACGCTGCGTGGCCAGCACCAGGTGCAGCCCGAGGCTCCGTCCCCGTTGGGCGATGTCCACCACCCCGTCGACGAACTCGGGGACCTCGCGGCTGAGGGCGGCGAACTCGTCGACCACGATCACGAGCGCGGGCGGTGCCTCGGTCGGCGCCAGCCGCTCGAGGGTGGGGAGGTCCTTCACGCGTGCTGCAGCGAGGATCTCCTCGCGGCGGCGCAGCTCGGCGTCGAGCGAGACGAGCGCCCGCCTCACCTCCGCGGCGTCGAGGTCGGTGACCAGCCCGACGGTGTGGGGGAGGTCGGCGCACTCGCGGAACGCTGCGCCGCCCTTGTAGTCGACCAGCAGGAAGTTGACCCTCGCAGGCGGGAGGTCCAGCGCCAGGCCGCAGACCAGGCTCTGGAGCAGTTCCGACTTCCCCGCGCCGGTCGTGCCGGCGACGAGGGCGTGCGGGCCGTCCCGCCGGAGGTCGACGACCAACGGGTGTCCGTCGGCGAGCGCCCCGACCGACGCACGGAGCCGTCCGGGCGCAGCGGAGCGCCAGCGCTCGACGACGCCGGCCGCGTCGCTCCACGACTCGAGCGGCCCGAGCACCTGCGGGGCCCGGACCTCGGCGGCGAGCTCGGCGGAGATCCCGAGGCGGACCCCACCATCGACCAGCGGCGACAGCCGCAGCGCGGCCCGCTCCACCGCGTCGAGCCGGGCGGAGGCTGCCTGCACCCGCTGGCTCCGCCCGGCGCGGGTCCAGGCGATGTCGACCTCGCCGGCGTCGTGGGTCGCCACGACGGTGGCGCCGAGCCGGGAGGGCAGCCGCGCGAAGCTCTCGTCGAGCCACACCACGTGCACGCCCACCGGCGGCCCGTCTCGGAGCAGGTCGTCGATGCGGGCACGGTCGATGCCGAGGCTGGCGTCGTGGAGCACCACCAGCGAGGGGGATCGACCCGGCTGGGCGCCCTCGTCGCTGCGCTCCGCCGTGCGGCTGCGGACGAGCGCTTCGATGCGGCTGATCAGGTCGGCGGCGCTGGAGGGGTCCGTGCCGGTCGGTGAGCCGCCGAGCAGCACCGCAGCGGTGCGTCGGTGGGGGAGCCACTTCAACCAGTCCCACGAAGCGTCGTCCTCCACCGCCGCGGCGATGCCGACGTGCGCCGGGGAGTGCAGCGACGCCACTTGGAGCACGGCGGAGCGCGCGAGCGAGGCGACGGCCTGGCAGTCTCCGGCGAGGCCGAGGTTGCCGACCTCGCCGAGGTGGACCTCGATGGGGCTTCCGTCGAGGTCGCCGTACGGGGCCAACTGGTCGACGAGCTCGTCGCGCAGGCCGCTGGGACCCCCCTCGGGCAGCTCGATGGTGTGGTGTGACGGGACCGCACCCACCCCGCAACGGAGGGCGAGGAAGTCGGGGTGCCCCGGCTCCCGCTCCCAGAGGCGCGCGCCGAGCACGTCGACGAGGGTCAGCAGGTCGTCGTCGGAGGGATGGGAGTGCAACGCCACGGCCAGCTCCTCCGCCTGGGCGGCGCACAGCTCGTCGAGCTTCGCCACCACGGCGCGGCGCCACTCGCGGACGTCCTGGGCGTGGTCCGCACGGGCACCCGACCGGGACTCCAACGCCCCGGCGATCAGCAGCACCGGCATGAACAGGTAGAAGATCCCGGTCCTCCACCCACCGCCACCGAGCCCCATGAACGCCAGGCCCATGCAGACGGCAGCGACGAGGCTCATCCACGGGAAGCGGAGGCCCCGCTGGCGGGCCGGCGGCGGGGGGAAGGCGAAGCGTCGGGCTTCGTCCCTGCGGACCAGGCGCGGCGGGCGGTTGAAGTGGAGGTCGTCGCCCAGCTGCTCAGCGGTCGCGGCGTCGTCGAGGGAGAGCGCCAGGACGGTCTCCCCGACCCGGATCAGGGCTCCGGCTTCGATGCGGGTGGGGCCGTCGATGGCTCGGCCGTCGACCTCGGTGCCGTGGGCCGAACCCCGGTCGGCCAGCTCGACGGACCATCCGACGCTGACGTCGGCGTGGTGGCGGCTCACCGATGGGTCGGACAGCCGGAGGGTGCAGTCGGCGCCTCGCCCGATGGAGCTGGTCCCGCTCCGGAGCACGTGGCGGCGCCCGCGGTCCGGGCCGTCCACGACGACGAGGGCAGCGGGCGCCCGATCCGCGCGCCGCTCGACGCAGGGGCTCGGTGCGACGAGCTGCACCACCTCGCCACGACGCAGGCCCGAGGCGCCCACCGGCAGGTCGCGGTCGAGCACGCGCCCGCCGCTCGCCACCCGGATGGACCGCCCGGCCGGCTCGCCCAGGTGGGCCGCCAAGGCGTCCGCCAGGCTGCCGACCTCCATCGACCGCTCCATCTCGACCGCGACGTCGGCGTGCCGATCGCCGTCGGTCGTGACGCGGAGCTCGATCAGCACCGCTCGCTCGCTTCCACGCGCCCACTGCTCTCACGCGGAGGATCAGAGGGGACCTCGGCACCGCCCGTCCCCGATGGCTCAGCAGTGTACGGATCGCCCGCGGAAGGTCAATACGAGAACGCGTTCCATTCGCGTGCCACCATTGATCGGCACGGTCCAGGGCGCGCACGCCCACCTGCCTGTCAGAGCGAAGGGAGCAGCGTGCCACTCACCGAGTCGCAGGTCGCACGTCAGGAGCGCATGCTCGACGTCGCGTCTCGCCTCGCGACGGAGGGTGGTTTCGACGCGGTGCAGATGCGTGCGGTCGCAGCCGAGGCCGACGTGGCGCTCGGCACCCTGTACCGGTACTTCCCGTCGAAGGAGCACCTGCTGGTCTCGGCGATGCTCCGCCAGATCGGCAGCCTCGCCGACCGCCTCGCCGTGCGTCCTCCCCGGGGCGAGACGCCCGAGGAGCGGGTCGCCGACGTCCTGCGGCGGGCCAACGTGGCGCTGCAGCGGCTCCCGAACTTCACCCTGGCCGTGGTCCGGGCGCTCGCCTCGGGCGACGAGTCGGTGGCGCCGGCGGTGCGGCAGGTGCGCGAGGCCATGCGGGCGATCATCCTCGGGGCGATCGGCCCCGACGAGGTGACGGAGCGCCACGAGCTGGTGGCCGAGCTCCTCGAAGAGGTGTGGCTGTCGGCGCTGGTCGCGTGGATCTCCGGGGTGCAGCCGGCGTCGTCGGTGATCCGCAAGCTGGAGGCGGCGACCCACCTGCTCCTCGCGGCCGGCGATCGATCTGCGATCGGCGGCGACGCGGGCACGTCGAACGGAGGGGCAGGTGTCTGACGCGCCGCTCGTCACCGAAGGCGTCAGCGGCCTCGACATGCCGCTCGGGCGCCGCGTCGAGCTGCCCGGTCGCGGCACGACCTTCGTCCGCGACGTGGAGGGTCCCACGCCCGACGCCCCCGTGGTGGTGCTCCTGCACGGCTGGATGGCGAGCGGCGGGCTCAACTGGTTCGGTGCCTTCGCCCCGCTGTCGGAGCACTTCCGTGTGATCGCACCCGACCTGCGCGGCCACGGGCGTGGGATCAAGGGCTGGCGCCGGTTCCGGCTGTCGGACTGCGCGGACGACGTGGCCGCGCTCCTCGACGAGCTGGGCATCGACGGGGCGATCATGTGCGGCTACTCGATGGGCGGCCCGGTCGCGCAGCTCCTGTGGCGTCGCCACCCGGAGCTGGTGCGGGGCCTCGTGATGGCGGCCACGAGCGCGTCCTTCATCCCCGGACTGCAGCAGCGGATGGCGTTCGCAGGGCTGATGGCGGCCGCTGCCGGCGGCACGCGCACCGGGCAGATGTTCATGCGGGTGCCGCTCTGGACGCAGCGGTTCGTGCCGTTCCGGCCCGGTGAGCGGCCCAGCTCGCTGCAGCGTTGGGCCAGCCAGGAGTTCCGACGCCACGACATGCGGATGGTCTTCGAGGCCGGGAACGCGATCGCCGCCTTCTCGAGCCGCCGTTGGATCGGTGGCGTCGACGTGCCGACCACCGTCGTGGTGACGACCAAGGACCGGGCGGTGAACCCGAGCGAGCAGATCCGGCTGGCGCTGTCGATCCCGGACTCGGAGATCCAGCGCTACCCGGAGGGCCACGTGGCGCCGGTCGCCGAGTCGTTCGGCCCTGCGATCACCCGGGCCTGCGTCAGCGTCCAGGAGCGGATCGACGACGCAGGCGGGCACGCTCGCCATCGCCACCTCCGCTCGGTCTGACGCGGCGCGCCACGTCTCGGCGCTAGCTTCCGAGGGCGTGGGGGACACGCTGTCGAGCTACAACCTGGCTGACGTCTGGGAGGCGATCGCCGATCGGGTGCCGGACCGGGTGGGGATCACCTGCGAGGGCACCTCGTACACGTACGCCCAGCTCGAGGAGGCGATGAACCGGCTGGCGAACTGGTTCACCTCCCAGGGCGTCGGAGCCGGTGACCACGTCGGCATCCACCTGACGAACGGCCCCGAGTACCTGGTGGCGATGTTCGCGGCGTTCAAGATCCGGGCGATCCCGGTGAACATCAACTTCCGGTACGTGGCCGGCGAGCTGCGCCACCTCTTCGGCAACGCCGAGCTGGTCGCGCTGGTGCACGGCGCCGAGTACTCGGAGCGCGTCGACGAGGTGTGGGATGACGTGCCGAGCCTGCGTGTCCGGTCGGTGGTGGGCGGCGACCACGAGGAACACCTGGCGTCGGCCGACCCGTCACGCCCGCAGGTGGAGCGGTCGGGCGACGACCGCTACCTCATCTACACGGGAGGGACCACCGGGCTCCCGAAGGGCGTCGTCTGGCGCCAGGAGGACGCCTTCTTCGCCTGCATCGGGGGAGGCGACCCGATGCGCCTGAACGGGCCGGTCGACGAGCCCGCGCAGCTCCTCGATCGCATCATCGACTTCGACTTCACCTCGTATCCGTTGGCGCCCCTGATGCACGCGGCGGCGCAGTGGACATCGATCTCGTGGCTGTTCTGCGGTGCGCGGGTGGTCCTCGACCGTGGATCGTTCGACCCGCTGCGCGTGTGGGAGACGATCGGCCGGGAGAACGTCTCGACGTTGATCATCGTGGGCGACGCGATGGCCCGTCCGCTGGTCGACGTATGGGACGAGAAGGGCCCCTTCGAGGTCTCGTCGCTCTACGCGGTCGGCTCGGGCGGTGCGCCGTTGACCGCGGGCTTGAAGGAGCGCCTCCACGAGATCCTCCCGAACGCGATGATCACCGACGGGTTCGGGTCGTCCGAGACCGGAGCGCAGGGGTCGCAGCGGCTGCAACCCGGCGAGCGCACCGCAGGGGTCACCCGCTTCAACCGCCTGGGTGAGGGGACCACGGTGCTGGACGACCAGCTGAGGGAGGTCCAGCCGGGCTCCGGGGTGGTCGGCCGGGTGGCGCTGACCGGCCGGGTCCCGCTGGGCTACCACAACGACCCCGACGCCACGGCGGCGACCTTCGTGGAGGTCGACGGCCGGCGCTGGGTGGTCACGGGTGATGCCGCGACGGTCGAGGAGGACGGGACCATCACGCTCCTGGGGCGCGGGTCGGTGTCGATCAACACCGGCGGCGAGAAGGTCTTCCCCGAGGAGGTGGAGGCCGCGCTGAAGGAGCACCCTGCGGTCTACGACGCGGTGGTCGTGGGCGTGCCCGACGAGCGCTTCGGCGAGCGGGTCGCCGCGGTGGTCCAGTTCGTCGGAGGGCGCTCGGCAACGCTCGACGAGCTGGCGGAGCACTGCCGGGCGCACGTGGCCGGCTACAAGATCCCCCGCGCGCTGGCGGTGGTGCCGCAGGTCGTCCGCAGCCCGGTGGGCAAGGCCGACTATCGCTGGGCCAAGCAGGCGGCGCTCGACTCCGTCGCCTCGTGAGCGGCCCGCTCAGCGGCATCAGGGTCGTCGAGCTCGGAGCGCTCGGCCCGGCGCCGTTCTGCGCCATGGTGCTCGCCGACCTGGGCGCCGAGGTGCTGCGCGTCGAGCGTCCGAACAAGGCGGCGCCGGCCGACACGATCGCCGTCGAGGACGGCCTCGCCGCGTTCGACGTGCTCTCCCGGGGACGGCCTTCCGCAGGCATCGACCTGAAGCACCCCGACGGGGTCGCGCTCGTGCGTCGCATGGCGGCGGGCGCGGACGTGCTCATCGAGGGGTTCCGTCCGGGGGTCGCCGAGCGGCTGGGCGTGGGGCCCGACGAGGTGCGCGCTGCGAACCCCCGCCTGGTCTACGGACGGATGACCGGCTGGGGGAGGAGCGGTCCGCTCGCTGACGAGCCCGGTCACGACCTCAACTACCTCGCCGTGGCCGGCGTGCTCGCCCACGTCGGCCGAGAGGGCCAGCCGCCCACCCCGCCGCTCAACCTCGTCGCCGACTTCGGGGGCGGTGGGATGCTCCTGGCGCTCGGGATCTGCGCGGCCCTGGTCGAGCGGTCGGTGTCGGGGCAGGGCCAGGTGGTCGACGCCGCCATGGTCGACGGCGCCGCGCTCCTGATGGCGCCCTTGTTCGGAGCGTGGGGGAGCGGGTTCTGGTCCGAGGACCGCGGGACCAACCTCTTGGACTCCGGCGCACCGTTCTACGACTCCTACCGCTGCAGCGACGGCGGCTGGATGTCGGTCGGAGCGATCGAGCCGCAGTTCTACGCGGCGCTCCTCGACGGCCTCGGCCTGGCGGGCGACGAGACCTTGCCCGACCAGAACGACACGGAGCGTTGGCCGGAGCTGCGGACGCGGCTCGCCGAGGTGTTCGCCACACGCACCCGCGACGAGTGGACGGAGCACTTCCGCGGTCGTGGCGCGTGCGTCGCCCCGGTGCTCACGATGGGTGAGGCGGTGGAGCACCCGCACAACGTCGAGCGTGCGACGTTCGTGGACGTCGCAGGTGCGGTCCAGCCGGCACCGGCACCGAGGTTCTCCCGGACCCCGGGGAGCATCGATCGGCCGCCGCAGCGGGCGGGGGCGAACACGTTCGAGGCGCTCGAGGCGTGGGGCGTCGAACCGGGCGAGATCGACCGCTTGCGCGACGCCGGCGCGATCGCCTGAGCGCCGTCCCCTCCCGGGTCGCTAGAGGACGACCGGTGCGTCGAAGGTGGCCTCCATGGAGGTGGACACCATCGTCGCGATCGGTCGGTGTGGGAAGCCCAGCTGCCGCAGCTCGTCGGCGAACGGGCCGCTGCCCACGGTGACGCTGGCTCCGCGGCCGACCAGCGCCCGCATCCCCCTGGTGCGGGTGGTCCACGACGTGCGCCGCAGCCGGCCGTCGTCGCCGTGCGAGTAGCAGACCATCTCGAGGGGCCTCGAGGGGACGGGGATGCGTCCTCGCCGCAGTCCCACCTCGACCGCCGGTGAGCCGTCGTCGTTGCGGAGCGTGGCCGTGGCGGCGTCCCCTTCGATCGTGACCCGCAGGTCGGCGATCCACTTGGGGAAGCCCCAGATGCCTCGGCCGGCGATGCAGGTGAAACGCTGGTCGACGGGGAGCCGGTGGATGTAGGTCGCCATGCTGCCGCGCCGCACCGGCGGTTCACCCTCCGGCGGCTCGACGGCGAATGCGAGCCCCAGCTCGTCGTAGGTGTCGAGGTCGCTGTCGAGGTACTTCACGAGCGCCAGCACCACGAGCGAGCGACCGCCCTGCACCGCGGGGCGGAGACCGGACGGCTCGATGATGCGGGTGGCAGCGGCCGTGGGCACGGCGAACGTCGCGGACGCCATCCGGGCGCGGCGCACCGCGACGGGTGCGCCCACGGACCGACCGTCGACCGGGTACCGGCCGTCGGCGTCGGGCTCGATGCCGGCGAGCGCGACCTCGGCGGTCATCGATCGCCGCGGGCCAGCTGGCTCGCCCAGGGGTAGTCGGGCTTGCCGGAGGGCGACCGCTGGATCTCGGCCACCAGGTGCAGCTCCCTCGGCACCTTGTAGCCCGCCACGAACTTCCGGGCGTGCTCGGCCAGCTCGTCGAGGTCGACCTCGTGGCCCTCCCGGGCCTGGACCACGGCGGCGACCTTCTGGCCCCAGCGCTCGTCGGGAACGCCCACCACGATGCAGTCGAAGACGCCCGGGTGGTCCTTCAGCGCCTGCTCGACCTCCTCGGGGTGGATCTTCTCGCCGCCGGAGTTGATGGTCGTCGAGCCCCGGCCGAGGAGGGTGACGGTGCCGTCCGGCTCCCAGCGGGCGAAGTCGCCGGACACGGCGTAGCGCCGGCCGTCGCCGGCCACGACGAAGGTGGCGGCGGTCTTCGCCTCGTCCTTGTAGTAGCCGAGCGGGATGTTGCCGCCCCGGCCCATCTTGCCGACGGTCGGGTCCCCGGAGGGGATGACCTCGAGCTCGTCGTCGAGGATCACGAAGTCGGGGCCCGGGGTGACGGTCGGACCGCCGCCCTTCATCTGCGTGTCGCCCTTGCCGACCATGCGCAGGCCGTTGAACCCGGACTCGGACGAGCCGATCGAGTCGGTGATGATCAGGTTCGGGAACACCTCGAGGAACTGGTCCTTCACCGTCGGCGAGAAGATCGCAGCCGACGACGAGACCGCGACCACCGAGGACACGTCGTAGCGGTCGCGGTTGGCGAGGAGGTGGTCGATCATCGGCCGGCCCATCGCGTCACCGGTGATCAACATGGAGTTGACCTTCTCCTGCTCCACCAGCTGCCACACGGCCTCGGCGGAGAACTTGGGCAGCAGCACGATCGTGTGGCCCTGGAGCATCTGGCCCATCGTCCCCCACTGCGCGGCGCCGTGCATGAGGGGTGGGATGACCAGGAAGACCATCGGGACGGGGGTGGCCGCCGCCTTCTCGGCCAGGCCGTGGTCGCTCGTGACCCGCTCACCGGTGACGGCGTCGATGCCCTGGCCGAGCGCGAAGAAAACGTCCTCCTGGCGCCACATCACGCCCTTGGGGAGGCCGGTGGTGCCACCCGTGTAGAGCACGTAGAGGTCGTCGGGCGACCGTTCGCCGAAGTCCCGCTCACCTGACGCGGCGGCCGTCACCTCGTCGAAGGACGAGACCTCCACCGACCCCGCTTCCAGCTCGTCCAGCTCGGCGTCGGTCCCGTCGTCGATCCACCAGACCTCCCGCAGCGACGGCGTGTCGGCGAGCACGCTCGCGAGCGTGGGGCCGTACTGGCGGTCGAAGATGCAGACCACGCACTCGGCGTTGCCCAGGAGGTAGCTGAGCTCGTCCTTCACGTAGCGGAAGTTGATGTTGATCGGGATCGCCCTGGCCTTGAACGCCCCGTACATCGCCTCGACCCACTCGTGGCTGTTCTGGGCGTAGATCCCGACGTGGTCGCCGGGCTGCACGCCTCGCTCGAGCAGCGCGTGGGCGACCCGGTTGGCCCGCTCGTCGAGCTCCGAGAACGTGAGGCGGACGTCGCGATCGATGAGCGACAAACGGTCCGGGACTGCATCCACCGTGTACTCGAAGATGTCTGCGATGTTGTACGCCATCACCCGAATCTAGAACACGTTGCAGTTTTCGGGCGGCTCGAACGGCCCTGACGTCGGAGCGGGCCCACCCGACCTCACCGGCGGAGCACCTCGAGCCCGTCCGTCGTCAGCCCCACCCACGTGTCGATCCGCAGGCGGGCGAGGAAGGCGTCGTCGTGGCTGACCACGATGAGGCCGCCCCGGTAGCCGTCGAGTGCGCCGACGAGCTGGTCGATGCTCCGCAGGTCGAGGTCGTTCGTGGGCTCGTCGAGCACCAGCAGCTGGTTGGGCGGGTCCGCCAGCAGGATCGATGCGAGCGCCA